>QFQW01000053.1 GCA_003248755.1 Chryseobacterium sp.
CAAGGTGGAATCATTGTTTATTCTTTGGCATTACAATATCCGGAACTATTCAATAAAATTGCTTGTTTAAGTTCTTTCCCGGAAGAAAAAATGCTTAAAAACATTGTGAAGGACAAAAAGAAATATGAGAAATTACGGTTCTTTGTTTCTCACGGAACAGACGACGCTGTCATCCCATTGGAGTGGGCGAAGAAAGGAGCTGAATTGCTTTATGATCTTAGCGCTTACTTCTCCTTCCGAGAGTACATGAACGGGCATGGTGTGAATCAGAAAAACTATCTTGATCTGATGGACTTTTTCAAGAAATAAAACAAAAATCCCGAACAAAAATTGATGTTCGGGATTTTTTTATGTTTTGAATTCAATTTCAAATTAAGAATTCATCAGGTCTTCAATCTCTTCTACAGTAATCGGAATATTGGCCATTAGATTGAAGGGCTTTCCGGAAGCCTGAATCACATAATCATCCTCAATTCTAACTCCGAAACCTTCTGCAGGAATATAGAAACCGGGCTCATTCGTAAATACCATATTTTCTACAAAATCATCTGTCAAGATTCCATAATCGTGTGTGTCCAATCCCATATGGTGGGATGTCCCGTGCATCATATATTTTTTGTAAGCGGGCCATTTTGGATCTTCGTTCTGAACATCAGCTTTATCAATTAATCCTAATTGCAATAATTCTGAAGTATAAACTTCGCCCATTTCTTTGTGGAATCTATACCAGTTATTTCCTGCAACCAATCTGTCTTCCGCCTCAACTTTGCATCTTAAAACCGAATTGTAAATCTCTTTCTGTCTGTCAGAATATTTTCCGCTCACGGGGATTGTTCTTGTTAAATCTGATGAATAATTTGCATATTCTGCACCAACATCCAATAGAATCACATCACCATCTTTACATTGCATATTATTAGCGATGTAATGCAAAACATTCGCATTGTTTCCGCTAGCAATAATTGGAGTGTAAGCAAAACCTTTACTTCTGTTTTTTACAAATTCATGGATTAATTCTGCTTCGATCTCATATTCCCAGACATTTGGTTTTACAAAATTTAATAATCTTCTGATTCCTTTTTCTGTAATGTTACAAGCATTTTGAATCAAAGCCAATTCTTCCGGTTCTTTGATACTTCTCAAACGCTGAAGAATTGGATTGCTTCTTTTATAATTGTGCATCGGGAAATCTGCCTGCACTTTTTTGATGAAACGATCTTCTCTCAATTCGGTTTCAACGGCATTTCTGTAATGTTCATTTTTGTTGAGATAAATATTTTCAGCCTCATACATCAGGTTTTTGAAGACTTTATCAAAATCGCTCAGCCAATAAACGGTTTTAATTCCAGAAACTGCAGAAGCATTTTCTTTTGTCAGCTTCTCTCCTTCCCAAACTGCAATATGATCATTGGTTTCTCTCAAAAATAATATCTCATGATTTTCTTCAAGATAAGCATCAGGAAAAATTACCAATATACTTTCTTCCTGGTCTACTCCACTCAGATAAAAAATATCTCTGTGCTGTTGAAAAGGCATTGTAGAATCTGCACTGATGGGATATATATCGTTGGAGTTGAAAACTGCTAAAGATTTTGGTAAAAGTTTTTCTGCAAACTTTTTTCTGTTTTTTACGAAAAGTGAACTTGGAATTTGTTCGTATTTTGTTGTCATCCTGTAATGAATTTGAATTAATTTTTCTCTTGAAGTTCAAAAGAAACTGTGTCCAAATTTACAAAACCTAAAAAGACTAATTCTCAAACTAATCCTTAAATTTTTCATAAAACCTCTATTTGCCTAGTAATTCTTAAAATTTTCTTTTATATTTGAGAAGCAATATAATGATAGATGAAAATCACAGGCAGAGTCATACTTGTCACTTCTCTTCTCATTCTCAGTATCTTGAGTTATAAAATGAGCACAAACAAAAAAAATCCGGACATCAACCTACCAAAACCAAAATTCGAATACAATGTTCAAAGAGATGTTCCTTACAAAAGTGATTCTGAAAGTGATTATTTGAAACTGGATATTTATCAACCAAAAAACATCAAAAAAAGGAAGCTTCCGGTTGTCATTTATCTTCATGGCGGTGCTTGGACAAGGGGGAATAAGGATGCTGTCCAGAATAATTTCCGAGCTTATATCATGGAGGAATTGATTAAAAATCAATATGCAGTTATCAGTATCAATTACACCTTGCTAAATAAAAATACGCATCTTGAGCAACCATTGCAAGATACAAAAGATGCTCTGGATTGGATTAATAAAAATACTGAAAAGTACAATTTGGACATTCATAATGTAGGAATCTGGGGTGGATCCGCAGGTGGACACATTGCACTTTTGACAGCTTACAATCAGCAAAACAAATTACCGGTCGCTTTAAAATATGTAATTAATTACTTTGCGCCCACAGACCTTACAAAGTTATTCAAAACTGATGCAAGTTCGCTTCTTCTCACTTTTTTCAAAATCTATTCTCCTGATAGATACAATTTACGAAAAGAAAAGATAATGGAATTAACAGGATTTGATATTAGTAAAGATAAATCCGATGCTCAGAAAAAATGTGATGATTTTTCTCCTATCAGATATATTTCCAGAAAAACTATTCCTACACTTATTTTTCATGGTACAGAAGATAGCATTGTTGATATTTCGCAATCTCAGTTACTAAAAGAAACTCTAGAAAAAAACAAAGTCTATCATCAGTTTTTCATATTAGAAAAAGCAAAACACTCCTTCAGTAACATTACTAAAGAAGAAGCTCAGGATATTGCAAAAAAAACTGTTGATTTTATAAAATCCCAAACCAAATAATGAGAACTAAATTCTTTGGTTTTTTACTAATTTTTTCAATCATGATTTCTTCTCAGCAAATCACTTTCAGAATTGTAAAACTTCCGGTTAATACTCAAAAAAATGCAGAGTTATTTTTAGCTTCAGGAATCAATGGATGGAAACCAAATGATAGTCAGTTTAAATTTGAAAAAAAAACAGATGGATTTTATTCTCTTACAATCCCTGAACAAAATAATCCATTTGAATATAAAATAACTCTAGGAAACTGGGATTTTTCTGAGACTGATGAAAACGGAAATCCTATCAGCAATTATGTTTTTGATAATAAAATTAATACTGACAAAATCATCAATATCGAAATCGACGGCTGGAGCAAACCAAAAGAAAAAAAACATACCACCACTTCTAATGTTAAAACCCTAAGTGAGAATTTTAAAATTCCACAACTTAAAACAACAAGAAAAATTTGGATTTATTTACCTCCGGATTATAATAGTTCCAACAAAAAATATCCTGTGATCTATATGCACGACGGACAAAATCTGTTTGACGAATTCACGAGTTTTTCCGGAGAATGGAGTGTAGATGAAACACTAAATGAACTCTACAAAGAAACAGGACAATCTGCTATTGTAGTTGGGATTGATAACGGTGGAGAAAAACGATTAGCAGAATATTCCCCTTGGAATAATGATAAATATAAAACTAAAGGCGAAGGTGATTTGTATGTGGATTTTCTAGTAAAAACACTTAAACCGTACATTGATAAAACTTATAGAACCCGGAAACAATCGTCAAAAACCTTAATTATGGGAAGTTCTATGGGTGGTCTGATTTCGCTTTATGCTTCCGTAAAATATCCAAATATTTTTGGAAACGCCGGGATTTTCAGTCCTGCATTCTGGTTTGTTTCCAAGAATCTGAATCAATATTTGAATCTTAACAAAAATAATCTGAAAAATTCGAAGTTTTATTTTGTTGCCGGTAAAAATGAAGATGAAACAATGGTTCCGGAAATCAGCTCTGTACAATCTAAACTTTTGAAAGAATATGTCCCAAAAGAAAATATTGTTATAAAAATAGATGAAGACGGAACACACTCTGAAAACTACTGGAAGAGAGAGTTGAAACAGGCTGTGGCTTGGTTGCTGAAATAAATTTCAAAACAAAAAAGCTTACATCCCATTCAAAACAAAAACACTAAATTTGCAAAACTTATGGAAAGCAACAGACAAAGAAAAGTAGCGCAAATTATTCAGGAAGATATGGCAGAGCTCTTCCGCAAACAGGCATCAGAAAGCAAGCAGAGCTTTTTGGTTTCGGTTTCTGATGTAAAAGTCACAGCCGATCTTAGTATTGCCAAAATATACCTTAGTATTTTTCCGGCAGAATTACGCACGCCAATCATGAAGGAAATCAATACCAATAATGCCTTTTACCGCAACTATATCGGACAAAAAATGGGGAAACAAGTCAGAATTATTCCTCAGTTATCTTTTTATCTGGATACAACTCTAGATGATGTAGAACGCATCGAAAAGGAACTAAAAGGCGAAGGCGACAATCCTATTTTGTAAGTTTGAAGAACGCTTTTTACATAGCATCCCGTTATCTGACTGCAAAAAAAGGCAGTACAGCAGTCACATTCATTACTTGGTTAGCCGCATTTGCAATGGTAGCAGCTGTCGCAGCAATGTTCATTATCATTTCTGTTTTTTCCGGCTTGGAAGAACTTAATAAAGATATGATTGCCAACCTGCATGCTGATCTTACAATAAAAAGCAAAACAGGCAAGGTTATTACCGATATCAATAAAATTCAAAACATTTTGATGAAAGATGATAATATCATTCATTTTTCTAAAGTCATTGAAGAAAAAGCCTATCTCGGTTATAAAAATAATGGAGAAATTGCCTATTTGAGAGGTGTAGATTCTGCTTACACAAGCGTCAATCCAATTAATGACAATTTGTTTTACGGAAAATACCCAAGTTTCAAGTACAGTAATGAAGTGATTATGGATAACGGACTGGATAATAGATTATCACTGCCCGTTAACTCCAGTGAGGATTTTGCAACATTACTGATGCCCAAACCGGGGAAAGGAATCATACAACAAGAGAATGACATCTTTAATAAAAAAGACATCTATGTAACCGGAATTTTTCCGGGAAATGAACAACTTGATAATTACATTATCGCACCATTGGAACTGGCACAGGAACTTCTTAGTCTTCCAAAATCTGCTTGTTATCAAATTGTAATTAAATTAAGAGATCCCTTATCTGCAGAATCTGTAAAATCAGAATTAATATCAAAGCTTGACAATAATACCGTATCGATCAATACAAAATCAGAAGAAAATGCTGCATTTTGGAAGATGATCAACACAGAAAAACTGATGATTTATTTGATATTTGGTTTAGTTATCTTCATTACAACATTTAATCTGGCGGGAGCAATCACTATTTTACAACTGGATAAAAAAGATCAGGCAAAATCATTGATTGCTTTAGGTTTTAATTTGAAAAACCTACGGCTTATTTATTTTTTCACGGGTTTTCTGATTGTAATGCTTGGCGTTTTATGTGGATTGTTAATTGGTAGTGCTATATGCTACCTACAAATCAATACAGGTCTTTTCCGAGCTAGTGAAAGTTTGCCTTTTCCTGTTAAGATAGAAATATGGAACTATATTATTGTAGCTATTGTAGCCCTATTTTTTGGATTGTCAATTTCTTGGATATTTTCAAAAATTAATAAACGACATATTATTGAAAAATAAACTCATTAATCCTTTATAGAATCATTTTAAAAATATAAGAGAGTCATAAACTTTGGATTCTCTTTTTTTATTTTAAGAAATCCCCGTTCATAGTCATTTAATTTAACCTGAGTTCGGTATAACTATATTTTAAACAATTGATTTTCAAAAATTTAATTATTTTATCGCAAAGAAATATTTACTTTTTGAAATGCTTTTAAGCTATACAATGTCACTTCGTTTATCAAAGTAATACAACATTTTGTATTACTTTAATAAGTTTCACGTCTTAGTTTATTTTAAATTTTTAAAAATCAAACAGTTAAGTCTATTTAATTTTGTATTTTATAGATTCTTATCCCGAACTCACGTTAATCTTTTCTAAGTCACTTTAACACAGATTTACAGTTACTTAAAAGAAACTTAAAAAATACTGATTACTATAATTTTAAATAAAATATGAATTAATTTTACAGAATTAATTTCTTTGAAATGAAACATAAAATTATTTTATTATTTTTTGCATTTGCAAATATCATGAATGCTCAGATTCCTACCGGATATTATGATGGAACTGCTGGATTGACCGGCTTTGCCCTAAAAACCAAACTTGCTCAGATTATTACCAATGGATCAAGAGATATGGGCTATGGAAGCGGGACAGGGGGATTGTGGCTTGGATATAAAACAACCGATATTGATAAATATTATGAAAACGACGGAACTGTCATTGACATGTATTCCGAAAATCCAACTGCCAATACTCCCGGAGTAAGCAATGATCCTTATGAATTCAAATGGGGGCAAGCCAGTGCTGGGGGTAATCAGTGTGGGAATTATTCCGGAGAAGGTAGTTGCTATAACAGAGAACACTCTTTACCAAAAACATACTTTGGTGGAATAGATGCTGTTCCAATGTCTCATGACATTCATTTTGTCATTCCAACGGATGGTTATACCAATTCGAAAAGAGGCGACTATCCTTATGGAGAAGTATCTTCTGCAACTTGGACTTCTAAAAACGGAACCAAGGTTGGACAGAGCAAAGTTCCTGGTTATAGCGGTTCTGTTTTTGAACCTATTAATGAGTTCAAAGGAGATTTTGCAAGAATGGCTTTATATTTTGTAACCAGGTATGAAGACAAATTAACTTCTTTCAGCCAATATCAAACTGCATCTAGTCCTTTGGATGGATCCAAAAATAGAGGATTGCAACTGTGGTATCTTAATCTGATGCTGAAATGGAGTGAGCAGGATCCGGTTTCTCAAAAAGAGATCGACAGAAATAATGCCGCTTATACCTTTCAAGGAAACAGAAACCCATTCATCGATCATCCTGAATGGATAGCTGAAATATGGGGGCTTTCTCCTCTTTCTGTTGATGATAGCTCTTTCTCTAAAAATTTACAAATTGCTCCAAATCCTGTAAAAGAAAATACCATTTTTGTGACAGGAGACAAAGATCTAAAACAATTCAAAAAAGCATTCATTTACAACATGGTTGGGCAGAATGTTCAGACAATTGAAAATCCTTTTCAAACCGGAAATACAATTACTTTGAAAAATTTACCAAAGGGAATCTATATCCTAAAAACCGGAGAATTAAACACAAAATTTATTGTTGAATAATCTTTTGAAATACATAATAAAAGAAAGACAGATAATTTTTCTGTCTTTTTTATTTTAACAATCATAATAAACTTTTATTAAATAATTAATTAGAATTTATTAATAATCCAATAAAATAAACACTATATTGTTAAAAAAAATTTATTTTTTTTGTAGAATTATTTTATACCTTTAGCGCCCTTAATTTTTTTGAAATGAAAAAAAGTATTTTTATTCTTTTTGTTGGAATGTTTGGTATTACAAATGCTCAAATTCCAACAGGTTATTATGACAATACCAGTGGATTGACCGGGTATGCGCTTAAAACAAAACTTGGAGAAATCATCACCGCTGGTTATCAAACAAAAAGCTACGATAACCTATATAATGGTTATCCCACAACTGACACTGATAGTTTTTATGAAAAAGATGGTTCTGTACTAGATATCTATTCTGAAAACCCTGCAGGAGCAGACCCTTACAACTATCAACACGGTGTAAAAAAATGTGGTAATTATTCTGTTGAAGGCGATTGTTACAACAGAGAACACTCGATTCCACAAAGTTTTTTTGATAAAGCAAGTCCAATGGTTTCTGATATTCACCATATTTTACCTACTGATGGAAAAGTTAATGGAATGAGAAGCAATTATCCTTATGGAAAAGTTAATAATCCAACATGGACTTCTAAAAACGGTTCAAAATTGGGGCCTAATGCTTCTTCTGGTTACTCAGGAACTGTGTTCGAGCCTATTAACGAGTTTAAAGGAGATGTTGCAAGAGTACTATTATATTTTGTAACAAGATATCAAACAAAACTTTCCGGATTTTCTAGTGGAAATATGCTTAATACAAGTAATGTAAATAAAGGTCTTACAGATTGGGAACTCAACCTTATGTTACAATGGCATCAGCAAGACCCTGTTTCTGAAAGAGAAATTGTAAGAAATAATGCAGCTTATAATTATCAAAAAAATAGAAATCCTTTTATAGATCATCCAGAATGGGTTACTACAATTTGGGGAGCTGCTCCGCTAGCAGTAGATGATGCTTCTTTCTCTAAGAATCTTACAATTGCTCCAAATCCTGTAAAAGGTAATACAATTCAAGTAACAGGAGATAAAGATCTTATTAAGAAATTCCAGAGAGCATTTATCTATAACATGGTTGGACAAAATGTACAAACCATTGAAAATCCTTTCCAAAATGGAAATACAATCACTCTTAATAATTTACCAAAAGGTATTTATATTTTAAAAACAGGAGAATTAAATACTAAATTTGTTGTTGAATAAACAAGATGTATTTTGAACAATAAAAAGACAGGATTGATCCCTGTCTTTTTTCAATTTAATCAATAAAAAATATTAATATTAAAATAATGAAAATTTTTATTTTTTTAAATGATTAAAAACTACAATGTTAATAAAATAAAATATTAAACATTAAATATATTTTATAAATTAGGCGCCCTTAATTTTTTTGAAATGAAAAAATCTATTCTTTTTTTACTTGTTGGAATATTTGGCTTAAAAAATGCACAAATACCAACAGGTTATTATGATGGAACCGATGGACTTACCGGCTCTACACTTAAAACCAAACTAAGCCAGATTGTAACCAATGGTCATCAGGACAAAGGTTATAACTGGGCTGTTTTTGCAACTGCTGATAGAGACAAATATTATGAAAATGACAATTCAGTATTAGATGTTTATTCTGAAAATCCAACAGGCACAGACCCGTATAAATATACTATTGGGACCAATCAATGTGGAAGCTATAGTGGAGAAGGCTCATGCTATAACAGGGAACATTCTATTCCAAAATCAACGTTCAATGATGCCACGCCAATGCATAATGATTATCATCACCTCTTGCCTACCGATGGATATGTCAATGGAAAAAGAAGCAACTGGCCTTACGGAGAAGTTGGAACAGCAAGCTGGACTTCCAAAAATGGTTCAAAGCTAGGGACAAGTAAGCTGAATGGATATTCCGGAACCGTTTTCGAACCAATCAACGAGTTCAAAGGTGATATCGCAAGGATCTATTTTTATTTTGCAACAAGATATCAGTCTCAGATCACTACATTCAATTATGATATGTATGACGGTTCTACTTTCAAAGTTTTTGCTGAGCCATTTTTATCTATGTTACTGAGATGGCATCAGCAAGATCCTGTTTCTCAGAAAGAAATTGACAGAAACAATGCAGTTTACAACTACCAGGGAAACAGAAATCCTTATGTTGATCATCCGGAATATATCGCAAAAATCTGGGGAACTGTAATGGCGGTAGATGACATTTCATTCTCCAAAAATCTTACAATTGCTCCTAATCCTGTAAAAGGTAATACAATCCAGGTAACCGCAGATAAAGATTTGAAACAAATTAAAACTGCATTCATTTATAATACTGTTGGGCAAAATGTTCAGACTATTGAAAATCCTTTTCAGGACGGAAATACAATTACTTTGAAAAGTCTGTCTAAAGGTGTCTATATCCTAAAAACAGGAGAATTGAACACGAAATTTATAGTTGATTAATTATCTTAAACAAATATTAAAACCTTAAAATCAGTTGCTTTGGCAGCTGATTTTTTTTACCTTGAAACTTCTAAAAAAATTTAAATATGAAATACCATAGACAGCTTTTCAAAAAGCTTTTTTTCTTTGCACTAATTCTCAACTCTTTCTTATTTTTCGCTCAGGATAAACCTTATTGGAAAGAAATTCAGGAGTTTAAAAGACTCGACCAAACCAAAGGAATTCCGAAAAAACCAATTCTATTTTTAGGAAGTTCTTCTTTTACTTATTGGAAAGATGTGAATGATTATTTTCCCAACAAAAACATCGTAAATCGTGCGTTCGGAGGTTCCAGATTACTAGACCTTAATAATTATTCTGAAGAACTTTTAACACCATACCATCCTAGACAAATTGTTATCTATTGTGGCGAAAATGATATCGCTACCGATAGCCCTACTCCAGCAGAAGTTCTGGAAAGATTCAAAACATTCTTTGGAAAGATTAGACAAAAGTATCCGAAAGTTCCTGTGGCCTATGTTTCCATAAAATATTCACCAAGCCGTGAACAATTTTGGCCACAGATGAAAGAACTTAATGAATCAATAGAAGCCTTTCTCAAAACTCAAAAAAGAGCAAAATTTATTGATATAACCAAAGTAATGAACGACGAAAACGGAAGAGTAAGAAACGATATTTTCAAAGAAGATATGCTCCATATGAAACCGCAAGGTTATCAACTTTGGGCAAAGGTAATGAAGTCTTATTTAAAATAATTTTCAAAAAATCATATCAATCCCTTAATCTTCAAACAATTAAGGAATTTTTATTTTTAATTTGTATTTATTCTAAATTAATTTATATTTGCAGCTATGATTCAACCAGTTATAGCTTTCAAAATTGCTCCGCTTGCTCCGGCATACAGAAACGATGAAATGTTGTATTGCGACAAGAAAAAATGCTGCAAAAAATTCAAGAAAGGAAAGCGTTGCAAAAAATGTCCCGGAAGAGCTAAAATCAGCTAAACATCAGCCACACAATCAAAGCAACTAATACTAAAAATATAAGTACAGAAGTCATCTTGGAAAGGTTGATTTCTTTTTTTTGTGGCTTTTGGAAAGTTTCAGAAGGATTATTTAACGATTCTTTTTCCTCAGAATTCGGCTCCGATTCTGCTAATTCAGTAATGGTAATTCCCTGGACGATAGTTTTATGAAGAACCGTATTGGTTGCATGAAGTAGAATTTGAAATTTCCCCTGAGAATCAAATTCTTTAATCCTAATCGTTCTTTCACCATTCGGTTTTTCTAATCCGAAAGGAACTATTTTCACCAGGTCGGCATCATAAGTATTCCAGTAAACAGTAATTTCTTCTCCTACTTTTGCACGGATTTTACTCGCAGAAAAGCTCTTGATTTTCGGAGGAAGAATGCTTTTGACATTTCGTTTCTGACTGTCAAGATTCTGGTCATAAAGCCGCCTTCTATCCTTATCAGTCAATGTTTCATAAGCTTCCTGAACCTCCCTGAATCTATCCGAGAAGAACTCATCATTATCATTTTTATCCGGATGATATTTTAGAGACAGTTTTCTGTACGCTTTTTTGATGTCTTCCGCAGAAGCATTTTGAGGAATTCCGAGAAAGTAGTAGTAATCCTTCACAAAGCAAATTTAATGATTTCAAAACTTTTCATCAATAAAAAAACGGAAAGCTCATACTTCCCGTTTTTCTAACAATTTAATTTAATTTTCTAAAAATTATTCCGCAGTTCTTGGTCTGCAGCATCCTTTTCTGAATTGCGTTCTCACTTTTTCTTTTAGCGAGTTGTATTCCTCGTCATTCATCGTTCTGATTCTGTCCGCAAATCCGAACGGCGTTCTTTCTTTCACCTCATACTCGTCCAAGATACCTCTTACGAATGCTTTTCTTTTTTGTGCTTTTTTGGCGATGATTGCGATAGCTGCTAAACCTGCGATTGCTAAAATTCCTTTTTTCATTTTTTTAAAGTTTTACGTTTTACATTTAGGAAGACGTCATCATATATTTTTTACCTTAAATATTTTTTCTTGTCCCTTTATACTTATGCTGGATTACAGTTAGAAACTTTGGCAAAATATTTATATCTACTCAAAATCTTAACCAAATAAAACAATAATATAACTTATGATGAGAAAACTATTCATTATTTCTTTATTTCTAATTGCCGCCGATTATGTAAATACACAGAAAATTGAAATAAAAGACAACGATGTTCTTTTGGATGGAAATTTAATATTAAATTAATTCTAGTCAATATTCATTCTACAGCCTTAACGACAATGAAATTTTAATGTTCAAATCGTTTGATAACGAAACTCCATAATATATTGATGATGATGATAATTATGTACTAAATTTTCTAGAACAAAAAAGTAAAAGTCCAATCTACAAATTTTACAAAAGTTGCTTCAGGATTGGGAATGAATTCTAGAAAGAATATGAAAAAAATACTAACTTGGCTACTCAAAGAAAAAGTCTTGTTGACTGATGGAAAATTAAATCCCGATAAAGTAAATATCTTATTTGAAAAATATGATGATAATATCACTCAAAGAACACTTAGATAAATCTTCAAAATGAATTAAAAAGACCGTTTTACATTTTGATTGTAAAGCGGTTTTGAATGTTAAAATCAATGATGATAAACATCCTCATACATCACGCCGGCTTCAATTCTTATGGGTAATTTGTTTTCCGCCGGGACAATTGGGCAATTGTAATCAAAAGCATTGTAGGCACAATAAGGCTGATACGATTGATTGAAATCCAAAACAATTTCGTTTCCGGCAGGAATTTTCAAATCCATATATTTTCCGCCACCGTAAGTTTCCTTTTCATTGGTTTCATCACGAAAAGGCAGGAAAAGATAATCTTTATACTTATCCATTTTCATCAAATCCAAACTTTGATACAAAGTCAATGTCAATGGTTTTCCGTCCAATTCAAAAGTCGCTTTTCCATATTCCTGATATTGTTTAAATTTTCCCGAAGAAGTTGGCAATTCAAACGGAACAGGATTTTCTGTTTTTACAAATTTCGCAGTAATTCTATATTTCAGATTGATTGGAAAGAACGGATGTTTTTTGAAATTTTTCAGATTATCTCCTCGCAAAGGCGTTTCTTTTGGATTCAGATATTCTGCATTCAATTCTTTTTGAAATTTTTTTATCGATGCAATATTTTCTTTTTCAGTCTGAGCATTCAGAAACAAAGACAATAGGATGAATAGGAAAGTTAATTTTTTCATAGCTTTTTAAAACACAAAGGTCACAAATTTTTGCACAAGGTTCACAAATATGAATAAAATTCTTGTGCTATTTGTGAACAACATTAGTGTTATTAGCGTTTAAACTTCTTCGTTAATTTTATCAGACTTCAACTCAGCTTTTTTCTTCTGAAAATACTTATCAAAAGTCGATTTGAAAACCGGAACTTCATCATCTTCTCCCATCAGGAATCCCCAAGATTGAAGACCTTCTACTCTATCAAAAATGATTTTAAGAATCGCCAAAACCGGAATCGTCAAAAACATTCCTGCAATTCCCCAAAGCATTTCGCCGATGACCAAGCCGATAATCACAATCAGAGAATTGATTTTCACTTTGGAACCCACAACTCTTGGCATTATGATATTTCCGTCAATTGCGTGAATCACAACAATAGCAATCACTATAAACAAAACATGACTGATTCCCGAAGTCGCAAACGTAATCAAGGCACCAATCAGCAAAGCAATAAAAATCCCGATGTAAGGAAGGATATTCAGAATTCCTGTGATGATTGCCAGCATAAAATTATACTTTACTCCGATAATTGTATAAGCTATCAAAGATAAAATCGTTACAATAATCATCTGCAAAAACAATCCGACAAGATATTTTTTCACCATAAACTGGATACTATGAACAACTTCAAAAACTGTTTTGTGGTGTGTTTCTGTAAAGCTTGCTACTAAAAATTTGAGAAGATGTGTTCTGTACAAAAGGAAAAATAAGGCAAACAAAAACGTAAAACCTGTCAGCATCAAAATATATCCAATTGATTTCAATGCCCTTTCCAAAATCGCAGTTCCGGTACTGATAGATTTTTTTGCTGTGTCATTCAGATATTCCAACTGGTCGCGCCTTCTGACTCCGAAAGTTTTGGAAATCCAGCTTTGCAAATCATCCGTTAATGTGATAAATTGTTTTTGAAACTGAGGCCAATCATTCGATAATTTTGCTACCTGCATCGAAATTCCGTAAATCACACCTCCAATAATTGCCAATGCTAAAAGACTTGCCACAATAGAAGACAAACTTCTCGGAAATCTCAATCTTCTCTCCATAAAACGGGAAAGCGGTGTTAACAAAATCGCCACAAGCAATCCTAAAATCATCGGAACAAAAATCTGCTCACCAATGATTGCAAGAAATCCTAAAATAACAATGCTAATGAGAATGCAAGATAACTTGAAATAAAAAGGATAAGTCTGATTCATATTATTAGAGGTTAGAAGTTAGGTTTTAGAAATTACATTAAATTCTAAATTCTTTTATTGTTTATTTTCCAATTAGAAAAACAGCAGGAATCTTATGTAATTCTGGTTTTTCTTTTTTCCAATCGTTGATAGTTTTTGTCTTGATAAATTCGGTTTCTGGGTCATTGATATTGGCTGCGATACATAATTTTGTATTTGGATTTAGAAATTTGGTCAAATCTTCGAATAATGAATTATTGCGGTAAGGCGTTTCCATAAAAATCTGTGTGAAGCCCGTTTTTTCAACCAGATTTTCCAGATGCTGAATTTCTTTTTTCTTTTTGTCTTTTTCAATTGCCAAATAACCATTGAAAGAAAATTGCTGCCCATTGAATCCACTCGCAATCAAAGCTAAAACAAAAGAACTCGGTCCGTTAACAGGAATTACCTTGATATTATTTTTGTGAGACCAGCCTACCATAATATTTCCTGGGTCACCAATACAAGGCAAACCTGCCTCAGATAACAATCCAAAATCTACGCCCTCTTTCATCAACTTTTGTGCTTCTTTCAAGTCTGCTGTTTCAGAATATTTGTCAAGAAGAAATAATTTGAGTTCCGGTTGTTTCTTTTCAGGCGCAAAAAATTTGATAACTTTTCTGGCTGTCTTTTCGTTCTCTACAAAATAATGGTCAACATTCATAATGATATCTTTGATTGTCGGCGCAAAATAATCTTTTGGAGAATTTTCGGAAAGATAGGCTGGTAAAAGGTGTAGCATTTTAAGTTTATTTTTAATTACTCTAAATGTTTGGTACTTGGTAAAATATATTAATACTAAATATGCCTATTTTTCATATTCTACTGTTTCGTCCGAAATTACCTCACCAGTCTGAGCATTTATCTTGATTATTCTTTGTGTTACGCCATTGACTATGATTATGTAATGGCTAGCATCAATACCTACACCTATTTTTTTTGATTGCTCTAAATCGATATCAAATTCCTTCTTCATTTTCACAATTAAATCTTCGATTGAAAAAGTACGTTTATTTAGCTCATCCCAATTTATTTTTTCTATGAGATTACCTTTTTCATCATATTTTTCTGAAATACCTACGGGAATTGAGTAAAAGTAGTTTGCTTTAGTTTTTAATTGCAGGTTATTTCTATAATATGTTTTCTTTGTAAAGTATGAACTTCTTTCAACAATAGTATTTTTAATAAAATAGTCATCTCTTAATCCATATTCAATAATAGTATCTTTAACTTTGTCTGTATATGTTTTATTCAGTTGAAGTTCTTGATTTTTGAATGTTTTTATATCTATTTTTTCCATTTTGATATTGTTTTGACTTAATGTTTTGCAACTAAAAAGTATAGTTTGAATTATTATTAGTATTAATTTTTTTTTCATCATTTATTTAATTTTAATAAATTTTTTTTGCCACTGCCATAAAGTAAGCGCCTTATCATTATAACTCATTAATTATGTCATGTTCTTTTGTCTTGAAACAAAAGAACCAAAAATTCAAGACCGTGGAAACTCAGCTAAATATTGAATAAATTACTAAAAATCTAAACTCGCAGCCAATGCTTTTCCTGCAACAGCTTCAAACAGTAGATGTTTCTTAACGCAATTTTTCAACATTTCTTAACGCTTCCGTTTCCAATGTCATTATTTAACGTTGAATCATTCGCAGCCCGACTTGAGCGGAAATCCTTTTTTGCCAAACTTCAAGTTCTACTTAATCTGAAATCGTCTGCAAAAAAGATTGACTTCGTCGAACCACTTCGTTAGGTTTGAGAGCCTTTCGTCAAGCTCAGGATAAACTACAGGCGGATTAAGCTGCCCAAATCCTGACAATTACAAATTTAGTTCAAAACTTCTTTTAATCGGTCTTTGTCCAATCGATTTTCCCAATTGGAAACGACAACTGTTGCCACTGCATTCCCGATAACATTGGTCAAAGCACGGCATTCGGACATGAATTTATCAATCCCGAGAATCAGTGTCATACCGGCAATCGGAACTTCCGGCACAACCGCCAAAGTTGCCGCCAGTGTGATAAATCCTGCGCCTGATACGCCAGCAGCTCCTTTGGAACTGAGCATCGCCACCAAAAGCAGTCCGAGCTGATGTTCCAAGGTCAAATCGATATTACATGCCTGCGCAATGAACAACGCCGCCAAAGTCATATAAATATTGGTTCCATCGAGGTTGAAAGAATAGCCGGTCGGCACCACCAAACCAACGACACCTTTGTCACAGCCTGCATTTTCCATTTTTTTCATCAGTCCGGGAAGTGCAGGTTCAGACGAACTTGTTCCTAAAACCAGAAAAATTTCTTCTTTGATATACTTCAGAAATTTGAAAATATTAAATCCATTATACAAAGCAACGCTTCCTAAAACCAAAACAACAAACAAGGCCGAAGTCACGTAAAATGTCCCGACGAGCATCGCCAAGTTTTTTAGCGACTCTACACCATATTTTCCAATCGTGAAAGCCATTGCTCCGAAAGCTCCAATTGGCGCCAATTTCATCAGGATTTCTACAATTTTGAAAATGGGAATTGTCAAAGTTTGAAGAAAATCGAAAACAGGATAACTTTTTTCTGATGTAATTGCCAACGCAACCCCAAATAAAATCGCCACTAGCAAAACCTGTAGAATATTATCGCCAGTCAACGGACTGAACAAGGTTTCCGGAATAATGTTGAAAATAAAACTCACCAAAGAATTGTCGTGCGCTGCTTTTACGTATTTTTCAACTTCTGCTCCGTTCAAAGTATTTGGGTCAATGTTAAGACCTTTTCCAGGTTGAACAATATGACTGACAATCATTCCGATAATCAACGCCAAAGTTGAAAATGTAAAAAAATAAATGAATGCTTTTCCTGCAACTCTACCGACTTTTTTCAAATCGCTCATTCCTGCAATTCCGGTGGAAACAGTCAAGAAAATTACCGGTGCAATAATCATTTTTACCAGCTTGATAAAGCCTTCGCCGAGAGGTTTCATTTTCTCGCCCAAGTCGGGATAAAAATAACCGAGAGAAACACCGAAGACAATCGCAATCAATACCTGAATGTAGAGAAGTTGATAGAATTTCTTTGGTTTTACAGGCTTTTTTTCAATATCTAAATCTAAATTCATAAGAATGGCTTGTCTTACAAATTTAGAATTGTTTATGAATTATATAGTATTGTTCTTGATTTTTTCTGCAATTATTTCACAAGAATCGTTGAGCATTTTGTAAACTTTGTCAAAACCTTCGATTCCGCCAAAATAAGGGTCCGGAACTTCCAATTCATTATCGAGAATCAATCTAATTTTATGTTTTTGAGAATCATCCGCCATTTTCAGAACATCTTTGTAATTGTTCTTGTCCATACAGAAAATTAAATCAAACTCATCCAAATCCGATTTTTTGATTGGTCTTGATTTTTGCATCGAGATATCGATTCCGTTTTTGAAAGCAGTTTTTACAGAACGTTCGTCGGGACCACTTCCTTCGTGGTAATTGATTGTACCTGCACTGTCAACAAAATAATTATCATCGAGTTTGGATTTCAAGATTCCTTCTGCTAAAGGACTTCTGCAAATATTCCCGAGGCAGACCATTAGTATTTTCATTATAAATTGAAGTATAAATTAATTAAGTTCAATTTATCAATTTTAAAAATTAATTCCAAAATTTAATTGACAATTAAATTTTAATCGTAATATTGCAATATTAAATTATAAAAATGGGCGTAACCAAAACAGAACATTTTACCGAACAACAAAACAGAATTGCCAACATCGCAAAAGCGCTTGGACATCCTGCAAGAATTGCCATTATCGAATATCTGATGAAAGTTAACGAATGTATCTGCGGAGACATTGTGAATGTACTTCCGCTTGCCCAACCAACCGTTTCGCAACATTTGAAAGAACTGAAAAATGCAGGAATCATCAAAGGAAATATTGAAGGAAATTCTATCTGCTATTGCATTGATGAAAAAGCGATTGAAGTTCTGAATGCCTATTTCTCGAAAATCATTGAAACGGTCTCAAAAACAAAATGCTGCTAAACATTTTTTTGAAAACAACCATCGCAATATTGCAATAAAACATTAGATTTAAAATATCAATCTTATGACATTAGAACAAATCAAGGAAATTCTGCCAACATTGGAGAATGTAGAATTTCAACTGGAAAACGGAACAATTGTACCTGAACATTTTCATGTCACTGAAATAGGAATCATTAACAAATACTTTATTGATTGTGGTGGAACGATTCGAAATGAGAAAGTTGTGAGTTTCCAGCTTTGGAATGCAGATGATTTTGAACACCGCTTAAAACCAGGCAAATTACTGAACATCATAAAACTTTCGGAAGAAAAACTGGGCATTGAAAATGCTGAAATCGAAGTGGAATATCAAAGCGAGACTATCGGAAAGTATGATTTGGAATTCAACGGAAAGTATTTTGTTTTGAAAAATAAAACAACAGCTTGTTTAGCTCAGGATGCTTGCGTAATTCCGACAGAAAAAACAAAAAGGAATTCATCCGAATTAAGTTCTAGCTCCTGTGCTCCTGGAAGTGGTTGCTGTTAAATAAAAAGTTATGAATAAAAAAATCTTGGTGCTTTGTACGGGAAACAGTTGTAGAAGTCAAATTGCAGAAGGCTATCTAAGACATTTTGCAAAAGAAAAAGCTGAAATCTACAGTGCTGGCGTAGAAACACATGGTGTGAATCCTAAAGCGATTGCGACAATGAAAGAAGACGGGATTGATATTTCCAATCACACTTCCAATAACATCGAGGAATACAAAAACATTGACTTTGATTTTGTCATTACGGTTTGTGACAATGCCAAAGAAAGATGTCCGTTCTTTCCTTCAAAAGCTATAAAAATTCACCATAATTTTCCGGACCCGGCAAAAGCTAGTGGAACAGATAAAGAGGTTATGGCAGGATTCGGAACGGTAAGAGAGCAAATCAAAGAATATTGTTTTAACTTCGTCAAAGAAAATCTTTAATGAACTTCATCATCAATCCTTTAGAAGCAAATTATCAAACTGAAGTTTTGGAAATCTATAGACTAGGCATAGAAACCAAAAATGCGACTTTCAATACCACTATTCCAACTTGGGAAGAATGGGACAAAGGCCATCTTCAGCATTCCAGATTTATCGTAGAAATAGAAAATAAAATTGTAGGTTGGATTGCTCTAAGTCCGGTTTCATCTCGTTGCAATTATTCTGGTGTAGCAGAAGTAAGTGTATATATTCATCCAGATTTTAATGGATTGGGATTAGCTTCTGAACTGATGAAAATTTTAATTTCTGAAAGCGAAAACAATGGAATTTGGACATTACAGTCCAGCGTTTTTCCCGAAAATGAAGCAAGTATAAGACTTCACGAAAAGTTTGACTTTAGAAAAGTAGGCTATCGGGAGAAGATTTCCAAAATGGACGGCGTTTGGAGAGACACAATTCTTCTGGAAAAACGAAGCCTGAAAATATCATAAAAAAGTCTGAATAATTCAGACTTTAATTTTATTGAGCAATTTTCTCTTTCAAATCCTTGATGTATTTCTTCAATTCTTTATCTATTTTGGAAACATCCCGGATAGTGTCACAAGCATACATTACAGTTGAATGGTCTTTTCCTCCCATTTCTTCACCAATTTTTGTAAATGTTGCATTGGTATATTCTTTTGCAAAATACATTGCCAATTGTCTAGGTAAAGCGATTTCTCTTTTTCTGGTTTTGGACAACAGTTGCTCTCTCTGAATCCCGAAATAATCGCAAACAATCTCCTGAATATAAGGAATATTAATAGTTTTCTTCTGAGTTGTTGCTAGCTTATTAATTGTATCTTTTAATAAATCAAGGCTGAAATCAGATTTGTAAACCGTCGAGTAAGCGATTACTGCATTCACCACACCAATCAGTTCTCTTACCCCATTTGTTTTAACTTCAGATGCCAGATAATCTAACATATCTTCTGTTAATTCGATTCCATCTCTGCTTAATTTATCAACGATGATTTTTCTTCTTGTTTCGAAGTTTGGTGATTTGATTTCTGCGGAAAGTCCCCACTTGAAACGGGAAATAATTCTTTCCTGCGTGTCCAGAATATCTGCAGGTGCCTTATCAGAAGTCAAGATAATCTGTTTCCCATTCTGATGCAGATAATCAAAAATATGGAAGAAACTATCCTGAGTCGCTGCTTTACCAGACAAGAACTGGATATCATCGATAATCAAAACATCGATCATCTGATAATAATGCTGGAAATCGGTTTTGTTCTGAGATTTAGCTGCTTTCACAAAATCCTGGATGAATTTTTCCGAAGACTGATAAAGAACTACTTTCTCCGGAAAAGAAGCTTTTACTTCCAAACCAATCGCTTGTGCCAAGTGTGTTTTTCCGACTCCATAACCACCGTAAACGAATAAAGGGTTAAAAGCAGTTGAGCCGGGTCTCTTTGCAATTGATCTTGCAACCGTGGAAGCAAACTTGTTACTTTCTCCTTCTATAAAGTTATCAAAAGATTGATCAGCTTTTAGATTAGAATCAATATTAACTTTTTTGATTCCGGGAACTACAAAAGGATTAACGTTATTTTCTTTTAGAACCGGTCTGGCTTCTTGGATTTTTGGTGTTTGTGTAGAAATCCCTTTTACATTCATAGTAATTGGTTTTTCTTTTCCTGTTGGTTTGTTTTCCATTACAGAATACCACAATTTCACACCTTTACCAATATTTTTCTTAAGCGCAGCAGACAGTAAAGACAAGTAATTGTCCTCGATATATTCTTTGTAAAAATCACTGGGAACAAGCAACGTCAGATTATTGTTCACCAAAGAAATTGGCTGAACTTTATCAAACAATAAGTCGAAAGAATTCTCTAACTTTTTGAGGTCTGTATTGTCCTCCGCTGCGTTTAGATTATCCCGCATAAACTGGATACATCTATCCCAGATCAATTCTAAATTTTCATTCATTTTTCTGCTGCTATTTCCGGTGGGATTTTAGTTTTTTAAGAAGACAACAAATATCTAATTATTAATTTTCATAAAAAAATTTTTTCTCTATTGATTATTTAAAAATATATTTGTATGAATTATTAACAACTTAAAATGATACACACAACCAACTCTATACGAGTACGTTACGGAGAAACAGATCCAATGAAATATGTTTATTACGGTAACTATGCAGAATATTTTGAAGTGGCAAGAGTTGAACTTTTTCGGACACTTGGGATGTCATATGATGAGATAGAAAAGAAAGGAATTTTCCTACCCGTTTCCGAATATAAAATTAAATACATCAGACCAGGACTTTATGACCAACTTTTGGAAATTCATACTTATGTAAAAAAAATTCCGGGAGTGAAAATTGAATTCGATTATGAAATTTATAATGAAGATAAAGTGAAAATTACTGAAGCTTCCACTACTCTATTTTTTCTGGATGCTGAAACTAATAAAATTGTAAGATGTCCAGATTTTCTATTAGACTTGATTAAGGAAAATTGGAAAGAATAAATTGTTCATCTTTAAATTTTCAATATATTCGAAATTAAAATAAAACTTAAATGAAAAAATTACTCGCAATAGTTTCACTATCTATTGTATCATTATTTTCAGCGCAACAAAAAACCTATTGCAATCCCATCAATATAGATTATGGCTACACGCCGTTCGAAGTTTTCTCCAAACAAGGGAAACATCGTGCAACAGCCGACCCTGTAATTGTCAACTTTCAGAAAAAACTATTTCTGTTTTCTACCAATCAGGAAGGTTATTGGTATTCTGACAATATGTTGGATTGGAAATTTGTAAAAAGAAAATTCCTTAGAGATAACAAATACATTCACGATCTAAATGCACCAGCAGTTTGGGCAATGAAAGATACCTTATATGTTTTCGGCTCAACCTGGGAACAGGATTTCCCGATTTGGAAAAGTACCAACCCAACCAAAGACGATTGGAAAATTGCTGTTGACACTTTGAAAGTAGGCGCTTGGGACCCAGCTTTCCATTACGACGAAGACAAAGACAAGCTCTACCTTTATTGGGGTTCAAGTAATGAATGGCCTCTTCTTGGCACCGAAGTCAAAACCAAAACTTTACAATCTGAGGGTTTTGTAAAACCTGTCATCAGACTGAAACCAGAAGACCACGGTTGGGAAAGATTTGGAGAATATAATGACAATGTTTTTCTTCAACCTTTTGTAGAAGGTGCTTGGATGACTAAACATAATGATAAATATTATCTTCAATATGGTGCACCTGCAA
The DNA here is from genome assembly GCA_003248755.1 of Chryseobacterium sp. Classification (GTDB taxonomy): domain Bacteria; phylum Bacteroidota; class Bacteroidia; order Flavobacteriales; family Weeksellaceae; genus Epilithonimonas. Next base: position 22,510 of record QFQW01000053.1, read on the forward strand.
CAGAGTTCAGTGGCTATTCTGACGGAGTTTATGTTTCCAAAAATCCTTTAGAAGGTTTCGAATATCAACAGCACAATCCATTTTCTTATAAACCCGGAGGTTTTGCGAGAGGCGCAGGACACGGCGCAACTTTCGAAGATAATTTTGGGAATTGGTGGCACGTTTCTACGATTTTCATCTCGACCAAAAATAATTTTGAAAGACGATTGGGAATTTGGCCGACAGGATTCGATAAAGATGATGTGATGTACACCAACACAGCTTATGGCGATTATCCTACTCTTCTTCCGCAATACGCACAAGGAAAAGATTTTTCCAAAGGTTTATTTACCAATTGGATGTTACTTAATTATAACAAACCTGTTCAGGTCTCATCAACTTTAGGAGGATATCAACCAAATCTTGCCGTAGATGAAGACATCAAAACCTATTGGAGTGCAAAAACCGGAAATTCCGGAGAATGGTTTCAGACGGATTTAGGAGAAGTTTCTACAATCAATGCCATTCAAATTAATTATGCTGACCAAGATGTTGAGTTTATGGGAAAAACGCTCGGCAAAATGCACCAGTACAAAATCTATGGTTCCAATGACGGAAAAAACTGGAAAGTAATTGTTGATAAATCTAAAAACCAAACCGACGTTCCTCACGATTACATCGAATTGGAAAATCCAGCAAAAGCAAGATTTCTGAAAATGGAAAACCTTAAAATGCCGACAGGAAAATTCGCTTTGAGTGGATTCCGAGTTTTTGGAAAAGGCGCCGGAACAAAACCTGCAAAAGTTCAAAACTTCGTTCCATTGCGAGCTGACCCGAAAAAATATGGCGAAAGAAGAAGCATTTGGTTCAAATGGCAGCAAAATTCTGACGCTGACGGATATGTCATCTATTGGGGAAAATCGCCTGATAAATTATATGGAAGCATAATGGTATACGGCAAAAACGAATATTTCTTTACCGGGGCTGACAGAACAGATGCTTATTATTTTCAGATTGAGGCTTTTAATTCGAACGGAATCTCTGAAAGAACAGAGGTTGTAAAATCAGAATAAATTTTAAAGTTTTTCAAACAATAATTCAAGCTTTCGGAGTTAATCTTCGAAAGCTTTTTTATTTTTCATCATTATTATTTCGAAATATTAAATTTTCATTAATTCAATGATTTTAATAATTAGATTAATATTTATTAATGAACTCAAATTTTAAAAGAAAAATACTCAACATTTTTTCATCAATTGAAATAATTTTATAAATTTATAAGAAATAAGAGAATTAAAAATAGAATGGAGTTTTTTCTGACATCAGAAGATAATGATGACCGACCGATTTTCATTACCGGAAATTTCAACAAATGGAATCCGAAAGATTCTAAGTTGGAGTTGGAGAAATTGGATGAAAATAATTATTACATTAATATTTCCGATGAACTTTTAAATGATGAAATCGAATATAAATTCACAAAAGGCGGTTGGGAAAATGTAGAAATAGACAAATATGACAACATCACTCCGAACAGAAAAACAAAAAAAGAGAAGAAGAAAACACAAGATTCTGTAGAAAAATGGAGACTGAATTGGGGACCTTTCAAACAAGAATTTTTCCCGATTGTAGAATTGGTGGATGAAGAATTTTATATTCCTCAGCTCGATAAGAAAAGGAAAGTCTGGGCACTTTTGCCTTATGATTATTACGATTCAGAGAAGAGTTATCCTGTTTTATATTTGCAGGATGCGCAGAATTTGTTCAATGAAGGTTCGGCTTACGGAAATTGGGAAATCGATAAAAAACTGGCTTTGCTTACGGAATATGGTCGTGGAGATTTGATTGTAATAGCTGTTGAACACGGTAACGATGACAGAATCAAGGAATATATTTTCGATAACGAAGATGTTACGAAAAACGCGGAAGGCAAGAAATATCTAAGGTTCATCACGGACACGTTGAAACCTTGGATCGATAAAAATTATAGAACTAAAAAAGATAGAGAAAATACAGGAATCGGCGGAAGTTCTTTAGGTGGATTGATTAGCATTTATGGTGGATTTCTTTATCCGGAAGTCTATTCCAAGTTGTTGATTTTTTCGCCGTCGCTTTGGGTTGAGCCGGATAATGATTTCCCAATGATATACTTCACGAATCCTTACAAGATTCAAGTTTATCTCTACGGCGGAAGATTGGAAGGTTCAAAAATGGTGGGCAGAATCAGATTATTTG
>QFQW01000150.1 GCA_003248755.1 Chryseobacterium sp.
AATACCAAACCAAGTAAAAATGCACCAAGAAATTGCCAAGGATTGAAATGAACAACTCCAAAAATGAATGCAGCCAAAACAATTGCAAGCTTTGGATCAACATCGTTGTTAATTAATCCTTTCATCAAAATTCCTCTGAATAATATCTCTTCCAAGATTGGCGCAAGAATAACTGTCATAATAACTAATGCTACCGAATCTTGTGCAAGTCCTTCTAATAATTCTGTGTAAATCTCGTAGATAGGGCCTAACAAGGGACCTTCTGTGGGAATGAGATGTGTACTGTAATCTGCAATCATCATCATGCCAAACATCATCGGAAATATCAAAAGGTAAACTCTGAAGGGTTTTGTAGAAAAATCGAAATCAAGCTTTTTGCCGGATCTCCTGAGAATTAGAAAATCAAAAAACAAAATCGGGGTCAGCATCGTAATGCAATAAGCCAACAAATTGAAACCTCCTGATTTCTGAACATCTTCTCCTATACAAGCTGAAATCCCCAATCCAATAGCATAAGCAAAAGATTGCCCAATCAAAATCCCGACAACAAGAATAATTCCTACAAAAAAATCGACTTTGTAATTTTGATCTTTTTTCATTTCAGTTCTTTCATATAGATTAGAGGATCTTTTGCAAATGTCGTGTTTTCCGGATGAAAAATCTTGAAATAATCTCTTAAAACCAAATCGCATCTTACAACACCTGTTTCAAAATAATCATTCGCATTGTCTTTTTCACGATTGTTTATCATAAATAAACTCCCGGAATTGAAGACTTTCATTTTGCTGTAATTCGGATTCAGTATTAATAATTCTTTTTTGTTTTGATGCGGACTTATATTAATCCAATAATTGACATTTTCTGCTTTAACGAAAACCTCTTCAAAACTCAGTGGAACAGAAGATGATTCTTTGTTATCTTTCAGAATGTAATTACCACCAGCATCATTGATTAACTTTGCGACAAAGGATTTTCCACCGGGTAAAAACCATTGACTGCCGTACATCTCATTACATAGAATATTTGGTCTATTTGTTTTTTTTGAAGCCAGAGCTTTAATTTTTTTATAATTGTCTTCAATATTTTTGAATGCTTTCTCTGCTTTTTCTTCTGCTCCAAATAGTTTTCCAAATAATAAAAGATATTTTGTTTTTTCTAACGGATTCTGTTCTAAAAATTCATCCAAGAAAATCAATTCGATTCCATTTTTCTTTAAAATATCATATGTGTTTTCGAAATTAGGGACATAATTGGTAAAAATTACATCAGGCTTGTTTGACAAGATTTTTTCAATGTCATATTTCTGTTCGTTTCCTATATTTTGGATTTTATTTTCAGAAATTAATTGATGAATTTTGTTTGAAAAAATATACTCTGGGCTAGAAACACCAATCAATCTTTCTTCTAAACCAAGTTCAGAAAAGTATCCGATTAAGCTAGAATTAAGTAACATTGCGCTTTTGAAAGGCAATTTTTTACTCGGAATTATATTTTTGAATTTCCCTGATGTTAAAATCAAATTGTCAGAATTTTCAATATAATTAACTCGTGATGAGATGGTTATATTTTCATTTGATTTCTGAGGAATTTCCTTTTTACACGAAACTGAAAAAAGAAAGAAAATTAAGAGTAAAAAAATACGTTTCATCTTCCAAAGAAAGCAAAAAAGTATTATATTTGCAAACCTTTAAACAAGGCCTCGTGGCGCAACTGAATAGCGCATCTGATTACGGCTCAGAAGGTTACAGGTTTGAATCCTGTCGAGGTCACAAAACCGACATTTGAAGATTTTACTCTCATGTCGGTTTTTTTTATGGTAATGATATACTTAACTGTACCGTATTTGTATAATACTAGGGGAAATTAAATAAGATTCTTTTCTCAAACAATTTTTAATTAAAATAAATTTTTATACTAAAATATATCACTACCTTAAAATTTAGTACACTAAATGATATTAATGTCTATGAATTTTATCGTATAATCTCTAGAGCTCATTCTTTCACCCCTAACTTTTACAGTTTCACCTGTTTATTGTATTGTTAATTTCAATATTTTCCTTTCTTTGTAAAAATGATTAAGAACGAGAGAAAAATATACCTGTATAGTGCCCTGCTGATTACACTGGTCGTCAATTCAGCAAAACTGATGGCACTTAATAGTGACGGGATTATTGCCCGTTACTGGCAGTTCAATATTTGGGAATATGGTTTTCAGTTTATCTACAATTTGATGTTCTGTCTTGTCTTGTTTTATCTTAACCTTTCTGATAGTAAATTTTTTAGTGGGTTTAGAGAGAACAAACAATATTGGAAACTTTACACATTCAATACTTTAGTGGTTTTAGCAGCCATTATATTGGGAAGCCTGATCCATTCTGTGTGGTTTGGAGTTCTTCAGTTTCCTGGAGGCAGAATAAGAGGATATTTTGCCCGGTTTTCGCTCAGCAGTATCATGACTGCCGTAGTCATCCGTCTTATTCTTCTGATGCGAGAAAGCAGAAATAAAGATCTTATCAACGAGCAGCTTAATTCTGCTTATCTTACAGCGCAACTGCAATTGCTTCAGGAACAATTAAATCCGCATTTTCTGTTCAATACGCTGAGCAGTCTTTCTGCTATTATAAGGGAAAATCCGCCTTTAGCCCAAAACTATATTCATCATCTTTCCAAAATCTTCAGATATACCCTGCTTCGTTCAGGAAATGATCTTGTAACTATTGAAAAAGAGCTTGATTACTTGAATTCTTATATCCAACTTGTAAAAATGCGGTTGGAAAACACCTTTCAGATTCAAATCAATATCAGCGAAAACATTTTGAGTAAAGAACTTCTTCATTTATCACTACAACCTCTGGTGGAAAATGCTGTTAAACATAACAAAGCTACAGTTTCATCTCCTTTAATCCTAGAAATTTATGATGAAAATAAATGGCTTATCATTCGAAATAATCTTCAGCCTACTATTAGTGAGGCAGAAGGAACCGGACTTGGTCTTGTCAATCTTAATGAAAGATATAAACTACAGCTTCATAAGGAAATAGAAATTCTTCA
>QFQW01000054.1 GCA_003248755.1 Chryseobacterium sp.
GCCCAAATCTCAAATAAACAGGACCCTCGTGTGCTGCAGCAGCTAAAGTTGCCGCTTTTGTCTGGTTATAATCACAAGGATTGATCACCGTCATTCCCGGTAACATCTTCATCATCCCAATATCTTCCAAAACTTGGTGCGTTGCGCCATCTTCTCCAAGAGTCACTCCTGCGTGAGAAGCTGCAATTTTCACATTCTTGCCTGAATAAGCCACAGATTGACGAATCTGATCATAAACTCTAGATGTTGCAAAATTGGCGAAAGTTCCTGCAAAAGGAATTTTACCATTAATTGTAAGTCCAGCTGCTAAACCAATCATATTAGCCTCAGCAATCCCAGTTTGGAAAAATCTTTCCGGTGCTTTTTCTATGAACTTCTCCATCTTAAGAGAACCAATAAGATCAGCACAAAGCGCAACTACATTTGGATTAGTATCTGCCAATTCTGCCAAACCTGCTCCAAAACCGGAACGTGTATCTTTTTTTTCTGTGTATGTAAATTTCATTTTAATCTTAGTTAAACGGATTAATAATCAGCAGGTGCTTCTAAATACAATTGTTTAAAAGCTGTTTCCAATTGTTCGTCATTAGGAGCTTTCCCATGCCAAGCATGGCTTCCAACCATAAAGTCTACTCCGCTTCCCATTTCTGTATGAAGAAGAATTGCAACAGGTTTTCCGTTTCCTGTTTCCGATTTTGCTTTATTAAGAATTGCAATAACAGCTTCTAAATCATTACCTTTTTTCTCTTCCAAAACCAGCCATCCAAAAGCTTCTAATTTCGCATGAAGATCTCCTAAAGACAATACATCATCCGTATCTCCATCAATCTGTCTTCCATTGTAGTCAATCGTTGAAATAATATTGTCTACTTTCTTTGCAGCAGCATACATCAAAGCTTCCCAGTTTTGTCCTTCCTGTAGCTCACCATCACCGTGAAGTGTATAAACCAAAGAATCATCGTCGTCTAATTTTTTACCTTGCGCTGCACCCAACGCTACAGAAAGGCCCTGGCCTAATGAACCAGATGCTACCCTGACCCCTGGTAAACCTTCGTGTGTTGTTGGATGGCCCTGTAATCTGGAATTTAGTTTTCTGAAAGTTGCCAATTCTGCCACTGGAAAGAATCCGAATCTTGCCAATGTGCTATAAAAAACAGGAGAAATGTGACCATTGGAAAGAAAGAAAAGATCTTCATTCTTACCTTCCATTGTGAAAGGTAATTTGTAATTCAAAATCTCTCCGTAAAGTGCTACGAAATATTCTGTACAACCAAGAGACCCTCCCGGATGACCACTATTCACATCGTGAACCATTCTCAGAATATCTCTTCTGATCTGTGTTGAAAGGCTTTTCAGCTCTTCGATTGATTTGCTCATTATATTAGATTTGCTTTCTTGCGAAATTACGACTTTTTAACGACGTCTAAAAATCTACCTTTATAAAAATTATATAAAAAAGGCCGCTCAAATATTTGGCGGCCTTCTAAAAGTTTATTCCGAATTATTTCCCGAATTTATATGTAAGGCCGAATTGGAATACTCCGTTTCTAGTCGCATCTCCTTCATTCTCTTTTGCGATATCAGTAACACCAGCAACATATCTTACGTTAGCACCAAAACTTGACGTAAAATTATATCCGGCCCCTAAACCAATACCCAAATCAAAACCATTTACAAAATCTTTAAAGTCTGCAGAATTCCCATTTGCTTTAACTTTAGCACTCACCAAGAAACCAAATTCAGGGCCTGCCTCTAAATAAAATTGAGGTGTTGCATTGTACTGAAACATAACCGGCACAGAGATATAATCTAAATTCATCTTAGCATCTCCTGCACCATCATACTTGGCACCTTTCGCATTGTAAAGCACCTCCGGCTGAAGACTGAAGCTTTCTGCTAGAGGAACATTCACAAATGCTCCCGCATAAAATGAAAATTTAGCTTTGCTATCATCGAAATTAGAAACACTAGCAACATTCCCTCCTGCCTTAAGACCAAAAGTTTGCGCATTTGACAAACCACAAACTGCAATCGCAGCTGTTAAAATCAGTTTTTTCATAGTTGTAATTTTAAAAAATGTTATTAATTTTAGTTTAATTAAACATCGCTAAATTAACATTTTTAGCTTAAGATGCAAGTTAAACTGTAATATTAATAAAAACAAATGATTACAAATAGAAAAACTCCGACTAAAAAAAGCCGAAGTTTTTTATCTTTTATAAATATCAATATTTATTTCAAGAAGAAATTATACCCGATATTAACTGCACCAACCGAGTAGTCATTGCTCACTCCCTGATACCCCAAATACAATTCTCCCTGAGAGAAATTATACGCTACTTTCGGCTGGAAATAGAAACCACCATCCATGTAATCTTTAGTGGCAAATCCATAACCAAGATCCAATCCTAAAGAAACAGGAGATCCGGAAAATCTATATTTTCCAGCAACCGCCAATGGAATAAATCCAAAATCGTCATAATCCCATCCATTCTTACTTTTCCCAAAAAAATGTGAATAGCCTGTAGCTACACCTAAATCAAAACTTGGCGCAACATTCCACATATAAGCACCATCTAAACCTAGAGTAAAAGAAGAAACATCTCCCGCATCCGCAACCGGGATACCGATATGAGCCCCTATCTTAAACCCTTCTTGCGCACTAGCAAGTCCAAAAACTGCAAAAGCAGCTAGTAAAAAAAACTTTTTCATAGTTCTAAAAATTTAAATTTTTCAAATAACTACTACCAAGTTTTATACCAAATATTAAGACTTATTTTTCTCACTATTGTTATAAGCAACGATAATCTTTTTCACCACGGGATGCCTCACAACATCTTCTTCTGTAAGGTGAACAAACCCAATTTCTTCCACGTCTTTCAGAATAGTCATCGATTCTTTCAGTCCAGATTGTTGTTTTGGAGGAAGATCTATCTGACTTGGATCTCCAGTAATGATAAATTTTGCGTTCATTCCCATTCTGGTTAGGAACATTTTCATTTGGGAATGAGTTGTATTTTGAGCTTCATCTAGAATTACAAACGCTTCATCTAAAGTTCGTCCTCTCATAAAGGCTAAAGGAGCAACTTCGATGACTTTTTTCTCCATATAACCTTCCAGCTTCTCGTGTGGAATCATATCTCTCAAAGCATCATAAAGTGGCTGCAAATAAGGATCTAATTTTTCTTTGAGATCTCCCGGAAGAAAACCTAAACTCTCACCAGCTTCTACTGCGGGTCTCGTTAAAATAATCCTTTTAACCTCTTTATCACGGAGCGCTCTTACTGCCAAAGCAACACTCGTATAGGTTTTACCTGTCCCTGCCGGTCCAATTGCAAAGACCATATCTTTCTTCTCAGAAACTTTCACAAGTTTCTTCAGATTTGTAGTTTTTGCCTTGATAACCTTTCCATTAACACCTTTTACAATGATGTCCTGGTCAAAGACCAAATGTTTTTCGGAGTCGTCTTTCAATTTGAGAAGAGATTCCAATTGTTTAATTTCTAAAGAATTGTGCTTGGAAATATAATCCGAAATATCATCAAGTTTCTTCTTCAGAAGATCCAAAGTTTCACGATTCCCCATTGCAAATACAAAATTATCTCTGCCCGTGATCTTAAGTGTTGGAAAACTGGATTTTATAAGATTAAAATTTTGATTCTGAACACCATAAAATGTTTTGGTGTTTATACCTTCAAGTTCATAATTTATTTCGAACATATATAATATTAGGAGTTAGTCTAACAAATATAAGAATAGATTCGATACAATATGATCCTTTAAAATTGAATTGTATTAAATTTGCAATAAATCTAAAAAAATGTCAGTCATTACACTCACTTCGGATTACGGACTCATAGATCATCGCGTTGCGAGCATGAAAGGTAAAATCCTTAGCTGGAGCGAAGAAGTAAAAGTAGTTGATATCACCCATAACATTACAGCATATAATCTTTTACAAACAGCTTACATTGTTCGTAATGCCTATAAATTCTTTCCGGAAGGGAGTATTCATATTATTTCCGTAGACAGTTTTTATCACAAATCCAGAAAGAACATTATTGTAAAAATTGATGGTCATTATTTTATATGTGCAGACAACGGAATTACCAACCTGATGTTCTTTGATATAAAACCAGAAGCCATCTATGAAATTACTTTAAACAATCGGTTCGATGATAAAGTTTCTTTTCCATCAACAGACATTTTTGTACCTGCTGCCATGCATCTTTACAAAGGCGGACTTCCCGAGGTAATTGGCAGAAAAATTAAATCAATAAAAGATATTTCTTTTCCCAGAGCCATTTATAACGAGAACGAAAAAATGATTGTCGGCGAAGTGATGTATATCGATAATTTTGGAAATGTTGTTTCTAATATCAGTAGGAAATTTTTTGAGAAACAAGCTTCTGTATCAGGCAATTTCACCGTCAAATTCAGAAATATTGTTTTGACTAAAATTCTAGACCAATACACAGATGTTGTAACAGACTGGAGCAGAGAACAAGAGTTTCACGGAAAATCCTCGGTTATTTTCAATGATGCTGATTTGCTAGAAATTACTATCTACAAAGGCAGTGTTTTGAATGGTGCTTCTACTTTATTCGGGATGAACACGGGAGAAAAAATATATGTAGAATTTCAATAAAAAAAGCCAACAAATATTTGTTGGCTTTTTCTTGATTGAGAAATATTATTCTTTGACTAATTTTTTACTGATTGTTTCTTTTGAAGACTTGATTGTTACAATATATGTTCCTGTCTTTAATCTTGAAACATCAAAGCTGTTTTTTGAAATCGAATCAGAATTAAATTCCTTCAGCAACTTACCAGATTGATCAAACAATTTCACATTTTCAATCTTCTGTTGTCCATCAATTTTAAATTGATTCTTAACCGGATTCGGAGAAATTGAAATTGATTTTTTTGAATTAAATTCATCTATTCCTAAAACAGAACAGCTTAATAATGCTTTAAAACCTGGCTCATTAACCATTGCATCCGATCTGAAAACCAATGTAATTGCACCTGTTGCATGAGTAGATTCAAAAGGCCCTCTAATCGTTGTTCCAGACATATTATTAGCGCCTGAGAAAATAGGAGAAGTCGTAGATGGACCGTTCCTAACTGTCAAGAAATCATAACTTTGCTCCAAATTAAATTCTTGAAAAGTTATTTTCATTTTTTCATTTTCATTTTCAGGATAGAATGTTTTACTCCATGATTCGTTATCAGAATAATTACCATCAGTCCCGCCTGTATCTGTTATTATTTTTCCACACCAATCATCGTCCGTTAAAATGATTTGAGATCTTTGATATGCAGGTGAACAATCTGTACCTATTTCTATTTTATAAAAAGTTCCCTGTGAAAGACCACTAATTGTAAAGCTTTTTTCTGTAGTATTCCCAGACTGAACCACAGTTCCATTCATTAAACTCACTCGGTATTTCCACTCTGCAGAAGTGGCGTCAGTAATAACAACTGAAGCTGTAGTCTTAGCAACAATAGGAATAGATAATCCAGTAACTGTCGTTGCACAAGCCGTTACACAATTTCCGCTCAAACAAGCTTTAGAATCAACTGTTTGTCTGATTAAAGCTCCTGGTTGTTCGCCAAAACCTTTTGTAAAATTGATTCCAGTTGAAACCAAATGGCAATAACTCATAATAGTTCCTCCACCACTAGGGATTGGCCCAATAGGACAGTCACCTTCTGCCAGTTCCGGATTATAAGTTGGAGCGCATCCATCAATAGCAGTCGCATTACCATTCCATGAGCAAGCGTGAGTGTGAGGAGAACCTAATGCATGCCCCATCTCATGCGTCATCGCCATAATGGTCCAAGAATAAGTAGGGATATTATTATAAGTCATATTAATTCCAGAATAAGCATAACGATTGTTTGTACACAAAGAGTTAAGATAAGCTACACTGGTTGTAGAAGGATAATTTACTAGATGCGCAAGATCTCCTTCAAATGTAGTTCTGTTGGACCTAAATGCAGCTAAGTTTGCACTATAAGTACCCGTATAAGGATCTGCTGTTTCCCAAACATACACAGTTTTTAAAGACATTTTAACACCATCATTAACATATAGTGTATTGATATTATTATGAACAGCAGATATCCAGTTAATTGTATTAGTTACATCGCTACCATTTTGTTGAAAAGGCTTATAACAAATCTCATAATAAACTCTCACACAAGCATCTGTCATCTGTGGAGCTTTGGAAGCTTTGGGATCAAATGTTATTTTTTGTCTTTCATTCTCCATCAGTTCGTCAGCAGAACAAATGAACGGGTTAGTTCCAGTCAATTTTTGATCATTATAAACAACAAAATCTTCCGAATTAAGAGCCTTACCTAAAGTCACGTTCCCAATATTATTCGCAGAAGCAATGCCCACTACGTCATTATCAAAAAAACTGAACGCAACAACCGATGTATTATCACCTTTGATAATTCCTCTATAAAAAACTCCTTTTTTATAATTAGTAACTTGTCTCTTGTTGGTTTCTGCCTTGAACTCCGGAGAATAGATATCAACCCTTACCATTTCTACTGTAAGCTGCCTATCCTCAAAAGGAAAATCCATCTCCAATGCTTCTGGTTTTTCATTTACTAAATTTGTTAATTGCTTTTTATCCAACTTCAACACCTTAGCATCTCTCGCAGCTTGTTGATAAACCATTTGTTTATCACTAATATTATCCAAAGTAAATGGATTAACTTTCTTAAATACTACTTTTTTGTTCTGAAAATCTTTTACTTCTTTCGCAATAGGCCTTAAGCTAGCCTGTGCAGAAAAAAGAACAAAAACATAAACCGTTAAAAACAGTTGTAAAATTCTTTTCATATAAACTTTTTTTTTAATTTTTACAAAAAAAGTAATTATAAATCAATTACGCTAAGAATATCGCATTTTTAACATTCTAAATTAGAATTGATAAATGTCTTTTAATTTTAGACATTAGATTATCTTTGCAAAAAAATCCGTAGATGCTTTATACGATTATCAAGGCAATTCATATTATTTTTATGGTAAGTTATTTTGCTGGCATCTTTTATTTGGTGAGATTGTTTGTTTATTATAAGGACACTGATGAATTCGATGAAGTGAAACAGCAGATTCTCAGGAATCAATACAGCTTTATGGCAGTCAGACTTTGGAATATCATCACTGTTCCCGCCGGAATTCTAATGTTATTAAGTGGACTCACTATGATTTTTCTTAATTCCGGATTACTGAAAACGCCTTGGTTTCATCTGAAACTGACATTTCTCCTTGGACTTGGAATTTACCATGTCTGGTGCTGGAAAAGAGTTAAAGAGCTGAAACACCTCAACGGTAACTCACTTTCTATACCGAATATCAAGCTTCGACAATTCAATGAGATTGCAACCTTTATTTTATTCGCAGTTGTTTTTACAGTAATTCTGAAATATTCCGTTATACAATATTGGTGGCAACTGTTACTTGGATTTTTCGGAATCATTATTTTGATAACTACCATTGTAAAACTGGTGAATAACAACAAAGATAAAACAACAAAGAGTAAAGACTAATAATAAGGCTTCGAGAACCTCAGCCTGACAAAACAAAATAATCAATCATCATTTATCAATTATCAATTATGCTTGCTATATTCAAAAAAGAACTTTGGAATTTTTTCGGAAACTGGAGCGCGTGGATTATTATCGCAGCTTTCAGTATTATTTCCGCCTTATTCCTATTCTTCTTCGAGAACAATTTTAATCTTTTCGAGATTGGAAGTGCGACACTGCAAAGTTTCTTTGTGCTTTCGCCCTGGCTTTTTATGTTTATCATTCCGGCCATCAGTATGAGAACTTTAGCCGAGGAGGAACAGTCCGGGACATTGTTTTGGTTATTCTCCCAACCTGTAAAAATTACCGAAATCGTTGGTGGAAAATTCCTTTCCGTTTGGCTCGTTGGTATTTTATGCCTGTTGCCCTCATTGGTTTATTATTATACTATTTACGTTTTGGGTGTTCCGGAAGGCAATATCGATGGAAGTATGACTTTGGGAAGTTACATCGGTTTGACGATTCTGATTGCTGCTTTTTCCGCAGTCGGGATTTTGGCTTCATCGTTGTCTTCCAATCAAATTATGGCTTACCTGCTGGGCGTTTTCCTTTGTTTCATTCTCTATTTCGGGATTGAGCAATTAGCAAGTTATAAATTAATGGGAGGTGCAGATTATATTTTGCAGAATATTGGATTTTATCAACATTTCTTAGCTTTTACAAGAGGACAAGTTGATACAAGAGACGTTTGCTATTTTCTTTTCGTTATATTTTTGGGATTGGGATTGGCAAGTTGGTTTGTCTGGAAAAAGAAGTAGGAAAAGATTCAAGATAAAAGTAAAAAGAAAAAAGGCTTCCAATTGGAACGTTGAATCTTAGCAGCCCGACTTGAGCGGAAATCCTTTTTACGCAACGTAGTGGAGTGAAAAGATTGGGAGCGGAAGGCGGAAATAGCTGCCCAAATTATTAAAATAAAAAATCCATCAACCGACAACTAAAAACTGTCAACTAAATAAAGATGAATAAAAAAAATAAAATCACTTTGATTATCATAACTGTTCTCCTTATTATCGGGATGAGCGGACTTGTCTATAAACGTTTTGATTTGACAGCGGAAAAACGTTACACACTTTCTGATTCCACAATCAAGGTTTTGGAAAATGTGAAGAAACCGATGACGATTGAGGTTTATCTTGAGGGCGATTTTCCAGCTTCTTTCAAGCAACTTTCGAATGAAACCAAATTTATGCTGGATGAATTCCGAAAAATCAATCCAAAAATCGATTACAAATTCCGTGACCCAATTGCTGAGAAAATCCCGCAGGATACATTGAAAGGAATGGGAATGCAGCCTTCGATACTTCCAGATATGAAAGACGGAAAAATATCGGAAATCGTAATGTTTCCTTACGCCGCCATCAAATATAATGGTTACGGAACTTCTGTTCCATTGATTGTCCAACAATCCGGAATTGATGCTGCAACACAACTCAGCAAATCGATTGAAAACCTTGAATATAACTTCGCTTCCACTATCAAAGGAATGACGGAAGAAACAGCGAAGAATATTGGTTTCTTGGTGAACCAGCAGGAATTGAGTCCTGATGAATTCCGTGGATTTTTGGATTTGGCAATGGAGAATTATAATATTGGTCCCATCATTCCGGAAAACAAAACCGAATTGTCTTTAGCAGATGTTCCTAAACTAAAACAAATGGACGCTCTGGTTATTGCAAAACCAAGAAAAGCTTTTACTGATAATGAAAAAGTGATTCTCGACCAATACATTATGAATGGCGGAAAAACATTGTGGATGCTAGACGCTGTGAATGCCGAAATGGACACACTTTTCCAAGCCAAGAAAATTATGGCTTACCCGATTGACCTTAATCTGACAGATTTTATGTTCAATTATGGACTGAGAATCAATCCGGCTTTGACCAAGGATATGAAAAAATCGGCGTTGGTAAGAATTGTTTCGGGTGAAGTTGCCGGTAATCCACAGTATAGCAGTTTCCTTTGGCCTTATTTCCCTTTAGGAATCGCTGAAACCAAAAATCCGATTACGAAGAACATCAATCCTGTAAAATTCGAATTTCCAACTTCGATTGATACGCTGGGAAGACCAAATATCAAAACCAAAGTTCTTTTCGAATCCAGTGAAAGAACTACCAGCAAAACCGTTCCGAATTACGTTGCGCTTTCTGAAATCGTAAGAACAGACAGCATCGGAGAAATGGAACGCCCAACTCCACCGAAGATTTTTGCGGTGGCTTTGGAAGGGAAATTCAAATCTGCTTATGCGACAAGAAGCGAGAAGAATTCTTATCCTAATTTCAAAGCTCAAAGTCCTGAAAATAAAATGCTGGTAGTGGCTGACGGTGACGTCGCCAGAAACCAGATATGGAAAGGACAGCCGCTACCTTTGGGCGAAGATCTACTAACCAAAGAACATTATGGTAATGCACAATTCCTTAGAAATGCTTTGGATTACCTGTTAGACGACAGCAATCTGATGGAACTAAGAGACAGAACAATTGAAGTGAGATTACTCGACAGACAAAGAATTGATTCAGAAAAATCCGACTGGCAATGGTTCAATTTGCTTCTACCTTTGGGAATTTTAGGAGTTTTGGGAACAGGATTCTATTTTCTGAGAAAGAAGATGTTCTCGTAATTAAATCTTTTTGAACACAAAGTTCACAAAAGTTATATGAATAATGACTTTCTTAAGTTTCACAAAGCCGCTTCGCTTGGAAAAGAAAACGCTTTGTTAAGTTTTACGCCTTTGTGAGACTTGTAACATAATTATTGAAAAAAAATCTTTGCGGACTTAGTGTTCAAAAAATAAATATTATGAAAAACCTTTTACTCGCTTTAATTTCAGGAGTTTTGCTCGCCATTTGCTGGCCGACTTACGGGATTCCGTTTTTTATATTTTTTGCTTGGGTTCCGCTTTTGATGGCAGAACATAACATTACGAAGTTCAGTAATATCAAGAAGAAAAGCTTGGCGGTTTTTGGTTTTTCCTATCTTACTTTTTTGATTTGGAATTGGGTGACAACAGGCTGGCTTTATAACTCGCAATTGCCTGACGGAAGCAAATCTCTTTTGGCGGTTCTGTTTCCTGTATTAACCAATTCATTTTTTATGGCTTTGGTTTTCCTGGCTTATCATTTTTATAAGAAAAGTCAGGGGACTTATTTTGGATTGATGTTTTTTGTAGCGATTTGGATGTGTTTTGAAAAGCTTCATCTCATTTGGGAATTTACCTGGCCTTGGCTGAATCTCGGAAATGTCTTTGCAGAATATCATCAGTTTATCCAATGGTATGATACTTTGGGAGCAACCGGTGGAAGTTTCTGGATTTTGATTTGTAATGTTTTAGTTTTTTATACGATAAGAATTTGGGAAGCCGGAAGAATCAGAAAATCATTGATTAAAAATGTTTTGATGTCGGCAGGTTTTATTATTTTGCCAATGGTCATTTCTTTGATTAAATATTATAATTATTCACCAGAAACAGTTGGCTCTATCAATGTAACAATGCTTCAACCGGCTCTTGACCCTTATACCGAGAAATACCAGAAAGACAGCTTGACAATTGAAGGTGATTTATTGAAATTAGCAGCGGAAAATTCGGTTTTACAAAGCGATAAAAAATCAAAAGTCGATTTATATCTTGCTCCGGAAACTTCACTCCCGGGAATTGGTGGTTTCAGCGAAAGAGGTTTTAATAATAGTTTGTTAATTAATAATATCAAAGGTTTTCTTTCCCAACATCCGAAATCTGTTTTCTCTGGCGGAATTTCCAGCTATTATGTTTATAGAGAAGACGAAGAAAAACCTGCAACAGCAAGTTATCTTGACAGACAAGGCATTTGGGTGGACGAATATAATTCTGCAATCCAAATCATCCCGAATCAGCAACCGGAAATATATCACAAAGCAATGCTCGTTCCCGGCGTTGAGATTTTTCCTTATATCAATTTCTTCAAACCAATTTTAGGAGATGTAATGTTGGATTTGGGCGGAACAACACGTTCTCTTGGAATTTCTAAAGAAAGAAAAGTCTTTGCCAATCCTTACAACAAATCTGTAATCGCGCCAATCATTTGCTATGAAAGTATTTATGGAGAATTCGTGACCGGTTATGTCAAGAAAGGAGCCAATCTTCTAACCATTGTAACGAACGATTCCTGGTGGGGCTATTCGCAGGGTCATAAGCAACTGTTAGTTTACGCAAAACTTCGTGCGATAGAAACCAGGCGAGAAATTGCAAGAGCGGCGAACAGCGGAACCAGTGCGCACATCAATTCCCGAGGCGATATTGTGGATGAATTACCTTACGGCGCAAAAGGTGCATTAACCGCCAAAGTTAACCTGATTGACAAAGAAACGTTCTATACCAAAAGCGGTGATTTCCTTTCCAGAATTTGTCTTTTTGTAATTGGTGCGTTGTTGCTTTTTATTCCGGGGAGGAAATATTTGACGAGGAAGAAATAAGTTGGAGAGTTTTAGAGTGGAGAATTTGAGTTACTTTTAAACTCTAACATCCTAAAACTTTCTGACTCTCAAACTCAAAGATTCGGCAAATACCTTTCTTTGATAATATTCAGATGATGAAGGTTATGACCAACGGTTAGTTTCCCGATGGTTTCCACTTTGATATCATTTCCATTTACTTTTCCGGAAAGCTGATATGCTTCTCCCGGAAGGTTCTTAAAGAATTTGATGGTTAATTTTCTGGTTAATTTAAATTCTTTAATCAGGCTTTTCAAAGTCCTGTTGCCTGCATAAGAATTGTCTGCCCAGGCTTCTTCATCAAATCCCGAAACCAAAGACTGGTCTTTTCTGGAAAATCTGAGTGCACGATAAGCAAAGACTTTTTCCGTGTCAATAAGATGTTGCAAAAGTGTTTTCAAACTCCATTTTCCTTCTGCGTAAGCATAATTCCCCTGTTCTTCGGAAAGTGATTCATAAATTTCCAAAGTGGAGTCAGAAGCTATTTTCATTTCTTCAATCCAGTTTTCTGAAGGAACGGAATCCAGGTAACGCTGTATATATTTTTCGAATTCTGTCATCGTTTAGTTGATTGTTTTTGGTTGGTTGTTGATAGGTTTATCAGAATGGGAAACGTTGTCAGGCTGAGGCTCTCGAAGCCTTTCAATATTAATAGAATCAATAATCATTTATAATTTATGATTCCACTTCCCACTCATAGAAATTCACTTCGTCGTATTTTTTGAAACCTGCACTTGGATACAATTGATTTCCGATTATATTTTCTTTGCCCGTTTCAAGGTACATTCCGCAAGAGTTGGATGTTCTACAAAGCTCCTTCGCTTGTTCTATCAAAGCTTTGGAAAAACCTTTTCCTCGGGAATTGGAATTAACATAGAGGTCATTCAGTAACCAATAACGTTTCATTCTTGTTGATGAAAACAATGGATACAATTGAACAAATGCCACCAATTTTTCTTCATCTTCAGCTACGAAAATCTCTGAATCTTTTTTTTCTAATCTTTCAGATAAAAATTGCTGTGCGCCTGACAAATCTGATGTTTTATGATAGAACATCCTGTATTCATCAAACAGTTGTGACAATTGCACCAAATCTCCCGGAGTTGCTTTTCTGATATTATTCTTCATCTTCGTACTGTTCAAGATAATAACTGAATGTAAAACCTTCCACCTCATCTTCCAAATCTTCCAAAGTGGTCAAAAGGTCTTCGAAAAGCTCTAATTGGTCCACGCTCATATTTACAAATTCAATATGAATCGGCATTTCTAATTCTCCGGAAATAACATCAGAAAGCGCATCAAGATTATCTCCGAAATATTCCGGCAATTCTAATTTTGATTTCAGTTGTTCGTAAAAATCTTCATAATCGCCAATGCTGACGAAATCGATATATATGTTTTTCATAGATGATAATTGATGGATGATGGATAAAAAATACTGATTGGAAAATTAATTCGTATATTTTAAAAATGACTTTTTACTTTTTACTTTTTACTTTTTACTTAAATCTATACTATTTTTTCTCAAACGATTTATAATGATTCTTTGTTAACCAAACATCGCCATTTTTAGTAAAGACAATTCGGTCAGAATTTCGGTTTCCACAATCGTAATTGACATCAGCTTCGTAATATTGTTCACCTTTTGGTAATTGTTTTTCACGATTACTGAATTTATCGCCTCCAATTGCTTTTCCTGGCAAAACATCACAGAGATTACCTTTGGACGGAATCCAACCTTTGCTCTTTGCCTCAGACTTTGTAATATAAAAATCTGGTAGCTGATAATTGGATTTTACGTAAGCAATCACTTTTTCATCTTTCGTTAATTCATCAATCGAATTATCATCAGCAGAATTCTCAGAATCTGATTCTTGACTAATTCTATTCTCAGGTTTTAAAGTTTCCGTCTTCCGACTTCCAGCATCCGACTTCCTTTCAATTCGGTAATTCGAAATCAGATACATTACCGAGATTCCGGCAAATGCTCCGATGAGAAAGAAAAACAGGGTTTTCAGTTTTGGATTCATTAACATTAATTTCTTTGCTAAAATAATGAAAACCTCGATTCTTCCAGAAGAAAAAACAAATTTTAAAAAAAATTTATGCTTAACCTAATTTTTCTATATTTGGGCACAAAGATAAAAATATGGAAACCGTCACTATGGACAACCTAAAAATGATAGCCGAAACGGCCAAAGATTTTGCCGAAAAAAATATACGCCCAAATATTATGGATTGGGATGAGAGCCAGACTTTCCCTGTGGAATTATTCCACCAATTGGGGGAGTTGGGCTTTATGGGAATTGTGATTCCTGAAGAATATGGCGGTTCCGGGCTTGGTTATCAGGAATATGTAACAATTCTTGACGAGATTTCCCAGGTTGACCCATCCATTGGATTATCTGTTGCTGCGCACAATTCACTTTGTACCAATCATATTTATGAATTCGGGAATGAGGAACAGAGAAGAAAATGGTTGCCACAATTAGCATCCGGAAAAGTAATCGGTGCCTGGGGATTGACCGAACACAATACAGGTTCTGACTCCGGCGGTATGTCCACAACCGCTGTAAAAGACGGTGACGATTGGATTATCAACGGTGCAAAAAATTTCATCACGCATGCTATTTCCGGAGATATTGCTGTTGTAATGACAAGAACGGGAGAAAAAGGGGCAAAAAATAATTCCACCGCTTTTGTTTTGGAAAAAGGAATGGCAGGTTTCACTTCCGGAAAAAAAGAAAATAAGCTTGGAATGCGTGCTTCTGAAACCGCTGAATTGATTTTCGATAACGTTCGAGTTCCGGATTCTCACAGATTGGGAGAAGTGGGGAGCGGTTTCAAACAGGCAATGAAAATTTTGGACGGTGGTCGTATTTCTATAGCAGCACTAAGCTTAGGAATTGCGAGAGGTGCTTACAAAGCTGCTCTTAAATATGCCCAGGAAAGACATCAGTTCGGAAAAGCAATTTCAAGTTTTCAGGCGGTCAACTTTATGTTGGCGGATATGGCAACAGAAATTGACGCATCAGAATTATTAATCAGAAGAGCTTCTGATCTTAAAAACGCCAAGCAAAAAATGACCCGCGAAGGTGCAATGGCAAAACTATACGCTTCCGAAGCTTGCGTTAGGATTTCCAATAATGCGGTTCAAATCTTCGGTGGTTATGGTTATACGAAAGATTTTCCTGTGGAAAAGTTCTACAGAGATTCTAAGTTGTGTACAATTGGCGAAGGAACTTCTGAAATCCAGAGATTGGTGATTGGGAGGGATATCACTTTATAATAAAAAGAATCTGTTATGATTGAAAAGCCTTTTCAAATGATTTTGGAAGGCTTTTTTATTTATTCCAGTCTTTTAAGAATTTTGTTCATTTGATTGATTTCTTTTTCCTGAGACTTGATGATACTATCTGCCAACTTTCGGACTTCAGCATCTTTGATATTTGCGTTTTTACTGGTCATAATAGCAGATGAATGATGTGGAATCATTGCTTTCAAGTATTGGATATCTCCAACAGGTGTCTGCGTTCGCAATCCTATTAATGAAAATACGAAAATGACAACCGAAGAGATAATAATAGCAGCATTGATTTTTCTGTTATTATAAGTCATTTTCATTCGTAAAATCATCAAAATCGCCATTGGTGAAATCATTAGAAAAGTCATATAAATTCTTGTAATACTTGTATGATAATCTTCTATTTTATCCATATTCAGAAACATAACCAAATACATTATTATAAAGGAAATTATCAACGTAACTGCAAGCTTACCATAGGTGTGGGAATTCATATTTTCCATAACTTTTTTCTGTAATTCTGCAATATCCGAACCAATAAATTCTTCTCTGTAAATTCTGTTTTTTATATTTGTTAAAATTTTAGAAAAATAATGGAAAAATTAGATAGCCTGAATCAGGTAGCCGAATTTCACAAAACCTTCAATGCCCCAATTTTGGACATACCTCAGATTCCTTCAAAAGAACGCGCAGCTTTGAGAGTCAGTCTTTTACAAGAAGAATTAGACGAACTGAAAAAAGCAATTGAAGACAATGATTTGGTTGAAGTTGCGGACGCCCTTTGCGATTTGCAATATGTTTTGAGCGGTGCAGTTCTGGAGTTTGGTTTGGGAGAAAAATTCGTGGAATTGTTCAATGAAGTTCAGCGTTCCAATATGTCCAAAGCTTGTGATAATGAAGTTCAGGCTCAGGAAACTGTAGAATTCTACAAAGACAAAGGAACCGATGCTTACTACGAAAAATCTGGCGACAAATACAATGTTCATAGAGTTGCAGACAACAAGGTTCTTAAGAACAAATATTATTCTGCAGCGGACATCGCTTCATTATTAAAATAAAAAACTCAGGATGAAAAAAATTTTGATTTTATTAGGAATCATCACATTGACAAGTATTAATTCCTGTGCGGAAAGAGTGATTGTCAATCGTGAAGTAGAATCCAAGAATGATGGAAAAATGCTGCTTGGAACGCAAACACTTGACCAATTCCGAAAAGAACCTTTCAAAACTTGGTTTGATGAAGAGTACAACCGTTATCAGGTTGACCAGACAAGTCTTTCTCAGCTGAAAAAGGAAAAACTGAATTCTTACAATTTGGTTGTTTTCGTCGGAAGCTGGTGTGAAGATAGTCACAGAGAATTTCCAAGATTGATAAAAATTCTGGAAACCTTGAAATACAATACTGCCAAAATGCAAATCATTGCAGTTAACAGAAAAAAAGAATCTCCTGCAGGCGAAGAAGGTTTGTATAATATTACGCGAGTTCCAACAATCATCGTTAAAAAATACGGAAAAGAAATCGGAAGAATTACAGAAATGCCGGAAACAGGATATTTGGAAAGGGATTTGCTTAACATTCTGAAAAAAGATAATAATTCAGGTTTGTTTAAATAATTTAAAAAGTCTTCGAGAGCCTCAGACTGACAAAGCCTTTAGTATTAGAGTTGTCACACTGAGCTTGTCGAAGTGTTTTTTAATAAATTAAACATTACTGATAAATTCTAAAACAATGAATAAATATACAGGACTACTTTCTTTTATTTTCGGAATCATTCTTACGGTCTTCGTTTTTCTGTCGTGGAGAAGCTGCAACAAAAAAGATGAAGGAGCTCTCATTAATAAAGATTATTATCTGATTACGAATCAAATCCAGAAAATGAACAAAATGGTGGTCTTGGAACAGGATTTTTCAAGTTTTCAGACACATAAAAGTTCGGCCGCAAGTATCGCAGGATTCGATATCCTGCCAAGAGAAATGGTTCTTTATACAACTGCAAAAGCTCAGGTTTCCTACGATTTGAAAAGAATGAAAATTGATGTGGATACAGTTAACAAAAAAGTTGTTATCAATGAATTACCCCAACCTGAAATCAAGATTTTCCCTGATGTGAAAATTCATTTCATGGATGATTATGCAGTTAATAGATTCAAGCAAAGCGACATTAATAGCATTATGGAATCTGCCAAGAAAAATATGGCAAAAAGTGTGAATCAGGAAAGTCTGAAACAACAAAGTAAAAAACAATTGAAAGAAAATCTTAACGAAATTTTTGTTTTGGCAAAAGCCTTGCATTATTCGATAGAAGACAAAACAAATACGTTTCCTTCCACCGAATTATAAAAAATAAACGTTATGAATCCTGATAAAAAAACCGAAAACAACAATTCTGCCGAGAACAAGAAGCAGAATGAAGATTTCAAGAATATTCCTGCAGCATCGGACAAAAAGAATCCGCCTGATATTGATAAACAAGATATCGACAAAGGTTCTAAAATCAATAAAGACGGAAAAACAGACAATACAGAAAAGTAATTTTTTTTACAAAAAAAATACAATAAGCCTTTCGATTTATTTCGAGAGGCTTATTTATTTAATAAAATTAATGTATATTTAATATTAAAATCAAAAGATAAAGTTTGATTTTTCCGTGTTCTTTAAATTTCGTTTCACCAAAAAATTTTACAGCCATGTCATATGTTGTTGTAGGGCTTTTTCCGACACAGTTGGAAGTTGACAAAGTCCTTTTAAAATTGGAAAACGCAGGTTACAATGACTACATTCTTTCTCATTCGGATGAGGAAATTTCGCAAAATGCAGCCATTGAGAAGAAAAATGGGTTTTGGAATTGGTTATTCGATGATGACCATCTCGACATTGCCCGTTTCGAATACGCAAGTATCGACCACAACACGATTACCGTACATCTTAAAACAGAACAAGATGTACACATCGTGAAAGATATCCTAGACAACAATGGCGCAGTGAATGTTGAAGAAAAAACTAGAGAATATATGTTTGAAAATCATTCGGAAACATTACAGAACTATTCGAATTCTGAAAGTATTAATGCCAAAATCGTTGCAAAAGCAAAAAACAATCTATTCTTTACCAATGACCGAAAACCTCATCACATCCACGAAAAAAGAATTGTGAGAGATATAGACAGCTTAGGTTATAAAATTGATTAATAAAATTTGGTAATTTTAAAAATCGAAGACGAGCAAATAAATCATTTGCTCGTCTTCTTTTTGAAAATATCTATAACTAACTATTTAACTCAAAGTAATTTTTTGTTCTGAAAGATTTTTGGCGTTACACCTTCCATTTGTTTAAAAACGCGGATGAAGTAATTCGTATCCGAAAACCCTGTACTGAAAGCAGTTTCGCTTACCGAGCTATTATGAATCAGCAGTTCTTTCGCTTTCTTAATTCGCTCTTGAATAATAAATTCATTAGGAGACAGCCCTAATTCTTCTTTGAACATTTTGAAGAAATTCGATTTGCTGACATAAGCCATTTTCGCAATCGCATCAATCGATAATTTCTGATGAAGATTCTTCTTAATGTAATCCGCAACAAAACCGATTCTCGACTTATTTTTCAAAGTATTTTTTTCAACAAGATTTCTCGCCTGAGTTTGCATCAATCTTATCAAAAGCTCTTTCAAAGCAAAATCAGCAATCACATCTTTATAAGAATTATCGTCCATTGCAATTCTCATAATATTATTAGTCGCAGAAGCCAAAGCTTTACTATTTAGGAGATAAAACTCTTCCAAAGAAATATTCCACTGAGAAGAATCGTCCACTTTTTTAGCATCAAAGTTCAAAAGGTCAAGCGATTCCTGTACAAATTCCGGGTTCAGAGTCAACGAAATACATTGCGAAGCATCTTTGTCTGCATCAGGAAAATCAATAACCATAGTTTCACCAGGCGCAACTAAAACGCTTTCACCGGGCAGATATTCGAAATAATTACTTTTATCCTGAAGTTTCATCCATTTTTTTCCTCTCAACATTCCCGTAAACGCAAGATACTCAAAGTGCAATTTCACGTCATATGCACTCTGATGTGTCTCATATATACTGAATTCACAATTATTTAAACTGAATTTGGTCTGATTTTCCACCAATGTGTTCAGTTTATTTTCCTGTGTCAGATTAGGTTTGTTAAGTTGAAAATGATTTATATTCATTACTCAAGATTTTTATAACATCTTGTTTCTCAAATATAACAAATTTAGAATTACAGCCAAACATAATTTTTTCTTAACAGAATTATAAAGAATCTTAAAAGTAGGATTTTACTATTTTTTTGGAGAATTGTGCTATTCTGTTTCTTTAATGTCTGGTTAATTTAGCTTTAATCAAATGTTAACTGATTATTAATAAAAAAGAATATTATTATGAGCACAACACTAGCACAACAAAACTCGACTACTTTAGCTTGGCCAGAATTCAAAGCTAAATATGATAATTACATCGGTGGGAAATTTGTACCGTCGGCTAGCGGACAATATTTCGATGTGGTTTCTCCGATTAATGGAAAAGTATTCACACAGGCTGCACATTCCAACAAAGAAGATTTGGAAGCGGCAGTGAATGTGGCATCAGAAGCTTTCAAAACTTGGAAAGATACATCTCCTACAGAACGTAGTATTATTTTAAATAAGATTGCAGACAGAATCGAGGAAAACCTGGAATATATTGCAACTGTAGAAACGATTGACAACGGAAAAGCAGTAAGAGAAACTTTGGCTGCGGATATTCCTTTGGCAATTGACCATTTCAGATATTTCGCTTCTGTAATTAGAGCAGAGGAAGGCTCTCACAACGAGTTGGACAAAGACACCGTTTCATTAATCGTTCACGAACCGCTTGGCGTAATCGCACAAATCATCCCATGGAATTTCCCAATCCTGATGGCTGTTTGGAAACTAGCTCCGGCTTTGGCTGCAGGTAACTGCGTCGTTCTGAAACCGGCAGAAAGTACACCAATCTCGATTATGGTCTTGATGGAACTGATTGGAGATTTGCTTCCGGCAGGGGTTGTCAACATTGTTAATGGTTTCGGGGCAGAATTAGGAAGAGCTTTAGTAACCAATCCAAAGGTAAACAAAGCCGCTTTCACTGGTTCTACAGCAACTGGACGTCTGGTAATGCAGTATGCAACAGAAAATATCATTCCTGTGACGTTGGAATTGGGAGGAAAGTCACCTAATATTTTCTTCAATTCGGTAATGGATGCCGACGACGAATTCTTGGATAAAGCAATTGAAGGTGCGGTTCTTTTCGCATTGAATCAAGGAGAAATCTGTACTTGCCCTTCAAGATTGTTGGTTCAGGAAGACATTGCAGACGCTTTCATCGCAAGAGTAATCGAAAGAACCGAGGCCATCAAAGTCGGAAATCCATTAGACAAAACGGTGATGATGGGTGCGCAGGCTTCTAAAATACAAAAAGATAAGATTGAAGGTTACCTGAAACTCGGTAAAGAAGAAGGTGCAGAAGTGCTGACAGGTGGAGAAGCCAATCACATCGAAGGATTGGAAGACGGTTACTACATAAAACCAACCATTTTCAAAGGAAACAACAAAATGAGAATTTTCCAGGAAGAGATTTTCGGACCTGTGGTTGCGTTCACGACTTTCAAAGATGAAGCGGAAGCTTTAGAAATTGCAAACGATACTATTTATGGATTGGGAGCAGGAGTTTGGACAAGAGATGCACATCAGTTGTATCAGATTCCTCGCCACGTGCAGGCTGGTAGAGTATGGGTGAATCAATATCACGCTTACCCTGCCGGAGCACCTTTCGGAGGTTACAAGCAGTCCGGAGTTGGTAGAGAAAATCACAAAATGATGCTTGACCATTACCGTCAAACCAAAAATATGCTGATTTCTTACAATAAGAATAAGTTAGGTTTCTTTTAAAACACTTTTTCTATATACGGCGTGCCTGTCGCCTTGGCTAAGCCCGAGGCTACAGTCGGGCTTTTCAGGGCTCCACTTCGTTTCGGTACTCCGCTGCGCTCCGTACTCTCGCCACGGCGAGACCCTTACAATCCCTCACGCAAATGACACGTTAGATAGACATCGAAACATCAAAATAATAATAAAAACAACAGTAATTAACCATTTAAAAAGTAAATTATGATTCCAAAAACAATGAAAGCGGCAGTTGTACAAGGTTACGGACAGCCATTGAAAATTATGGAAGTTCCGGTAAGAGAACCCGGACGCTATGAAGTATTAGTAAAAGTAATTGCCTGCGGTGTCTGCCACACCGATTTGCACGCTGTGGACGGCGACTGGCCTGCAAAACCAAAAATGCCCCTGATTCCGGGACACGAGGGTGTTGGAATTGTGGTAGCTTGCGGACCGGAAGCGATGGTGAAAGAAGGTGATGCAGTAGGCGTTCCTTGGTTGTATTCGGCTTGTGGATGCTGCGATTATTGTATCACGGGATGGGAAACGCTTTGTGAAGCTCAGCAAAACGGAGGTTACAGTGTAGACGGCGGATTTGCAGAATATGTGATTGCAGATTCCAGATATGTAGGACATTTGAAAGATAATGTGAACTTCCTTGAAATTGCTCCGATTCTTTGTGCCGGTGTAACGGTTTACAAAGGTCTGAAAGAAACCGAAACAAAACCCGGAGAATGGGTTGCCATTTCCGGAATCGGTGGATTAGGACACGTTGCAGTTCAGTATGCAAAAGCTATGGGAATGCACGTTGCGGCAATAGATGTTGCAGATGATAAATTGGAATTGGCTAAAAAACTAGGTGCGGATTTGGTTGTCAATGCAAAAGAAACCGACCCGGGAGAATATCTTCACAAAGAAGTTGGAGGAATGCACGGTGCGTTGATTACCGCTGTTTCTCCAATTGCTTTCAAACAAGGGATAGATGTTCTGAGAAGAAAAGGTACAATTGCACTGAATGGTCTGCCGCCAGGTTCTTTCCCATTACCGATTTTCGAGACTGTTCTTAAGAGAATTACCGTGAGAGGTTCTATTGTTGGAACCAGAAAAGATTTACAAGAGGCTCTTGATTTTGCCAACGAAGGTTTGGTAAAAGCTACCGTAACTTCTGCAAAACTAGAAGATATCAACGACGTATTTGACAAAATGAAAGCCGGACAAATCGATGGCCGTATTGTTTTGGATATTGCTGGACAAAATTAAATTATTGTTATTTTGAGTTTTTTAAGCCCGGCAGATTTTGTTTGTCGGGTTTTTGATTAATTTTAAAAGTAATGTTTTTATAATCGCAAAGGCGCAAAAATGGTTAACTTATTGATGTATTTAAGTCGCAAAGTAGAGCTTCGTGATATAATAAATCTTCGGGTTTTGCGACTTGAAACAGTTTAATAGAAAAATTAAGTTGCGCCTTTGCGTTTAAAATAATAATTAAAAAATAGAAAATATGGAAACCAAAGATAGAATCTCAAGACTTTCCGTAACCGAAAAAGCTTTGGAAGTGATTTGGGAGCTTGAAAAAAAACACGGCGAACTGATGTTTTATCAAGCGGGTGGCTGTTGCGAAGGAACTCAACCGCAATGTTTTGAAAAAGGAGGTTATTTCCCAAGGATGAATGATGCGATGATTGGGACAATCAATGGTCACGAGTTCTGGATAGACCGAGACTTATTCGAGTATTGGAAGTATTCCCATTTCACATTAGATGTTTTAGATGGTTGGGGACCTGGTGGATTTTCTTTGGAAACGCCTTTAGGTAAAACCTTCAAGGTTCATTACAGGTTATTTACACCAGAAGAACTGGAAAATTTGGAACCTGTGAAACGTAGCGAATAAAAAAGGATAGATTGCTCTATCCTCTTTTTAAATTATCTGCAATATATTTCCTTTAAAAACAAAAAATTTACTTTTATTGGTAAGAATAATATCTTGCGCCTTTCAGAACAGGACTGTCTTTTTCAACTCTCGTCAATCCGAATCCTTTATAATCTGGATTTACAGAAGAATCCAACTGTTTACGGTGCAACTTCTCATAAGTTTCGAAATCAATTGCTAGTCTGTTTTTCAGGCTATCAAAAAGGTTCCACTTTTCTACAACAGATTTCCATTCGGGAGAAATTTTACCCACAAATACTTTAGACTTAGAACCACTTCCGTAAGCTAAAAAACCGATTTCTTTCTCAGTCAAATCTTCATTTTCATTAAACGAAGTTTGTAGTGCAGACAACAACGCCATAAAAATAGAAGCGGTGTACATATTTCCAATTTCGGAAGAAGCTCTTTGAGATTTCTCAATTTTTTCATTGATGAATTTTATATAATCTTCAGATTTTGCAATGGCTTTTTGTTTCTCGGCATCAGAAAAATCAAGATGATTTTCTAAACTATAAATCTCGGTAAAAACCCTTTTCCCGTGGAATGCATAAGGCAAATGGAAAATCAAATACCTCCAATCTTCGTAAGGCCTCACTGTAAAAGTCTGCTCTTTGTAATGCTGATAAGCTTCACGGATTCTGTCCTGATAACAAACATTAGAATATTGCCCGTCAAAAACAGGTTCGTCTGTAAACACTTCAATTTTATCAGGATAATTTTCCAGCGCTGAATTAAATTCAGATTTAGAATGATGACGTCTCGGTTTGAAAAAATCGAAAACACTTTCTGTTGCCACACCCCAATTATTATCAACCTCAATCAATCTCGGATTGGCAGAAACCAAAAGTGCAACTGCGCCTCCACCTTGTGTATATTCTCCGGAAGAAGCCAATTCATACTTCGCATAATCACTGGCAATGACTACTGCTTTTTTCGTTGGATTTGCTCTTACAAAATCCAATGAATTGTGAAGTGCATCCACCGCACCAACACAGGCAAAAGTCATATCGACCACATCACAGTTTTTGAAACTTCTTTCCCCAAA
>QFQW01000055.1 GCA_003248755.1 Chryseobacterium sp.
AGCTATAACACATCTTTACATGACAATAATGAATTCAGATGGAATACCACTCCGCCTAGAATTCCTTTATTCATTAAGCAAAAAATGGATATTAATTCAATTTATTACCAGTTTGGTGTTGGATTGAAATACAATGTCTCCAAACTTATTGATATAGAGGCAAGAACAATGTATATTATCAGTGGGGATGACGAATTTGATGGAGGAGGAAACGCAGGACCTGCCGATTACGATCCAGCATCCAAAGTTTCCAAGTATAACATGATCAGTAAAAGAAGATCTGATAATGCCTGGACAGTTAACTTAGGAGTATCCTTCAAACTAGGAAAACATTTGACACATTTGGCTTGGCACGATCCATTACAAGAAACATACTCCAGAATCCATACTTTAGAAAATACCAATGTAGATTTTGTTGTATGTGAAAAAGGAGATCAAGACAATGACGGCGTTTGCGACGACTGGGACAGACAGCTTGACACTCCTGCAGGAGCAAGAGTTGACGGAGCCGGTGTTGCACTTGACATGGACCTTGACGGTGTGATTGATCTTTATGATAAGTGCGTTACTGTTCCGGGGCCGGTGGAAAATCATGGCTGCCCTTTGAGTAACAATAACTCAAGCATGGGATTGGTTACAGATGAAAGCAGAATATTGAAAGGTATTGAATTCGACCTTGATTCTGACAGAATTTTACCTTCTAATACGCCAATTCTTAGTCAAGCTATTAATTATATTAATACATCTAGCGGAAGTTTCAAGGTTATTGGAGGTACAGATACTAGAGGAACAGAGCAATATAACCAAGGACTTTCTGAAAGAAGAGCTAAAAATGTTAAAGAATATCTAATTCAAAATGGTGCAGACGGGAATAAATTAGAGGCTATTGGTAGAGGTGAAACTAATCTTCTTTATCCAGAGTGTGAGCCTGCTGAAAAATGCCCAGAATGGAAAAACAGAGCTAACAGAAGAGTTTACTTTGAAGCTAAATAAAAAATAAACTTATAAATAATAAAAACCGTTTCGTTTTATTACGAGACGGTTTTTTTGTTTTCAATAATTGATTAAATTTACGAATGCTTTCTTCAACAGAATCACAAGATAAATTAATTCATCAGACACTCAAACAGTTTTGGGGCTTTGATGAGTTTCGTTCTTCTCAAAAAAATATCATTCTTTCTATTATTAATGGCAAGGATACTCTGGCATTATTGCCAACAGGTGGTGGCAAATCTCTATGTTATCAATTGCCGGCTATTGTTTTGGAAGGAACTTGTCTTGTAATTTCTCCACTTTTAGCATTGATGCGAGACCAGATTGATACTTTACAATCTTTAGGAATCGAAGCAGAATTATTGAGTTCCGAATTAGACGAATTCGAGGAAGAATCTGTTTATAATCGATGTAAAAATGGATTGATAAAAATCCTTTATATTTCTCCGGAGAGATTACAAAATCAATTGTTTTTAAGGAACATTCAGGAAATCAATATTTCGTTTATTGCGGTGGATGAAGCCCATTGTATTTCTGAATGGGGTTCGGATTTTCGTCCAAGTTATCAGAATATCAAAAAATTTAGACAGGAATTCAAAAATGTGCCTTGCCTTGCATTGACTGCAACGGCTACAAATAAAGTAATTGAAGAAATTTCAATAAAATTAGGACTTCATCAGCCGCAGAGTTATAAGCAAAGTTTCAAAAGAGATAATCTCAATATTATTGTTGAAAATACGTCTAACAAATACAATCGGATTTTAGAATTTCTTAAACAAAATCAAGCTTCCGGAATTATCTATACAAGAACCAGAAAAGAGGCTGAAGAATTAACTTTTTTCCTTAAAAATAACAGATTCCAAAATGTCGATTTTTTTCATGCAGGTTTGACTCCTAATGAAAAAGAAAAGCTTCAGAAAAAATGGATTGCCAGCCAGTTTCACGTTTTGGTTTCTACCAATGCTTTCGGGATGGGAATCGATAAAGATAATGTGAGGTTTGTCATTCATTTGTCTCCGTCTTCTACGATTGAAAATTATTACCAGGAAATCGGAAGAGCAGGAAGAAACGGAGAACAAGCAATTGTTGTTCTGCTTTGGAATGAACAGGAATTGACAAACATCGATAATACATTCCAAAACCAGATTCCCAACAAGTCAGAATATCAAAAAATACTGACTTATCTCTATTCTATTTTTCAGGTTGCAGATAATGATTTGCCGGAAAGAACCTTCCAACTTGATATTAACAGAATTAAAAATCTTACCAAATTATCAACCGCAAAAATTAAAAATATTCTCACGTTTCTTAATAATCAGGAACTCATTTATTACAAAAGTAATATCTCGGCTTCCACAATTCAGAGTTTTGTTCAGCCCGATGAATTGGAACAGTTGGCGCCTTCCGATGCTTATTTTATGGAGCTGTTGTTCAGGAATCTTCCGGGATTGTCAATCCAGAAAGTCTATTTTAGTGATGCTGCTTTTTGTAATAAAAATGGCTTTGATATTATTAATTTTAAAGAAAGATTAAAGCATTTGCAAAAATCCGGACATCTGGAATATCTTGACGGAAGCCAGCATTCCATAAAGTTTTTGAAACCTAGAAATGACCGACATCTTTTCGGAGAATATTGGACTTTATTTCATCATATTCAGAAAAATAAGCTGAGAAAATGGGAGGAAAACAAGTTCTTTATCAAAGATTCAGATTTCTGTAAAATGAAATTGATTCTCAATTATTTTGGAGAAAAAGATGCAGAGAATTGTGGCAAATGTTCTGTTTGCAGAAAGAGAACCAACTCCAAGAAAAATCTTTCGACAGAAATTATGTTACATCTTTCTCAAAGACCGATGACTTTGGATGAAACTGCTGCAACACTTAATTTCTATTCCAAAGAATCCATTTCAGAAACCCTGATTTTCCTTTTGGACATCGGTAAAGTAAAAATGTTGAACTACAAAACGTATATGCTCAATCAATAGAATAATTATTTTGGGCAGCTATTTCCGCCTTCCGCTCCCAATCTTTTTTGCAAGACGATTTCACATTAAATAGAAATTGAGTACAAGCAAAAAAGGATTTCCGCTCAAGTCGGGCTGCGAGCAATTCACTTAAAAAAATCATTTATCAATTATAAAATCAATGCAGAAATCATTAAATGTCGTTTTTTTCGGAACTCCCGATTTTGCAAAAGCTTCGTTGGAAGCCATATTCAAATCTCATCATCAAGTTGTAGGCGTTGTAACAGCGGCCGACAAAGCAAGTGGAAGAGGAATGAAACTCACGCCTTCGCCAGTGAAAGTTTTCGCAGAAGAAAATAACCTTAACCTTTTCCAGCCGGAAAAACTTCGAAATCCGGAATTTTTAGAATCAATCAGAAATCTGGATGCGGATGTTTTTGTGGTTGTAGCTTTCAGAATGATGCCTCAGGTTTTGTTTTCGATTCCAAAATTGGGTACATTTAATCTGCACGGTTCGTTGCTGCCGGATTATCGAGGTGCAGCGCCAATCAATTATGCGGTGATTAATGGCGAAAGCAAGTCGGGTGTAACTACATTTTTCATTAATGAAAAAATCGATGAAGGTCATATTCTTCTCCAGGCAGAAACCGAAGTTTTACCTGAAGATAATGCGGGAACACTTCACGATAAATTGATGATAATTGGTGCAGATTTGGTGATTAAAACTTTGGACGGATTAGCAGACAATTCCATCACGGAAAAACCCCAGCCGGAAAAAGAAAATCCAAAAACAGCTTACAAAATATTCAAGGAAAATCTAAGAATCGATTGGAGTCAAAGTTCTGAAACGATTCATAATTTCGTGAGAGGAATGTCGCCTTATCCAACAGCATTTACTATTTTGAAAATCGGAGATGAGGAAAAATCACTGAAAATCTTCAAAGGCCATTTTGAATTAACTTCCCATTCGAGAGAAGCCGGAGATTTTGATATTTCTAAAAATGAATTCAAATTCTATACAAAAGACGGTATTTATTATCCTGAAGATGTTCAGATTCAGGGCAAGAAAAGAATGGCGGTAAAGGATTTCCTGAATGGAATTCAGAATTTTGAGGATTATAGGTCTTAGATAAAAAGATAATAGATGAATAGATAATAGAAATTAATGTTTTTACGGCTAAAAATTTTTGAATTTAACATTGATTTTTGCTGAGCGAAGCGCCCTTGCGCTACTTAAAATATTTTCAATAAGATTAAAAAACGTTGCGTTCTTTGCGTTAAAATATACTATCAATTATTTAATTATACTTAGATTACCAAATGCAAAATAACAAAGTCAAGATTTTAAAAACAGAAATCCTCTCTGATAATTGGTACACTTTGAACAAAGTGACTTTCGAATATCTAAAGAAAAACGGAACGCTGGAAATCCAAAGCAGAGAAGCTTATGACCGTGGAAATGGCGCAACAATTTTACTTTATAATAAAGAATCAAAAACCGTTATCCTGACAAAACAATTCCGTTTGCCGACTTATATCAATGGCAACCAAGACGGAATGATGATTGAAGCCTGTGCAGGACTTTTGGACAAAGATAATCCCGAAGATTGCATCAAAAGAGAAACGGAGGAGGAATTGGGCTATGAAATTTCGGACATCAAAAAAGTGTTCGAAGTTTATATGTCACCAGGTTCGGTAACGGAGATTCTTTATTTCTTCATCGCAGAATATTCCAAATCGATGAAAATTAATGATGGAGGCGGGCTGGAAGAAGAGCAGGAAGAAATTGAAGTTTTGGAACTCGACATCGACAAAGCGCTTGCAATGATTGACTCAGGTGAAATCAAAGATGCTAAAACGATTATGTTGCTTCAGCACTTGAGACTCAAAAATATTTTATAGATTTAAAATCAATTCAATTATAAAAATTTAAAATGAAAAAATTATTTTTCGGATTATTATTGTCGTCTAATCTTTTCTTTTCCCAGGATTTGAAAGTAATGACTTACAATATCCGTTTGTCGTTGGACAGCGACAAGGAAAATTCTTGGGATAATAGAAAAGTCGATGCCTTGGCGTTGATGTCCTATTATTATCCGGATTATTTCGGGGTTCAGGAAGCGGTTCCACAACAAATGACAGATATCAAAACAACACTTAAAGATTATGATTACGTTGGCGTTGGAAGAGATGACGGTAAAAACCAAGGCGAATTTTCAGCGATTTTTTATGACAAAAATAAACTTGAAGTTACTAAATCCGGAACTTTCTGGTTGAGCGAAACGCCGGAAAAACCTTCGAAAGGCTGGGATGCGGCGTACAACAGAGTTTGCACTTATGCGTTTTTCAAAATCAAGAAAACAGGAAAACAATTCCTGGCGATGAACCTCCATTTCGACCACGTTGGCGATGTTGCCAGAGTCAATTCTGCGAAGTTGATTCTTGAAAAAATCAAAGAACTCAATCCGAAAAATCTGCCATTAACTTTAACTGGAGATTTTAATTTAACAGATGATTCTGAGCCAATAAAAATTATTTCGAAGTCTTTGGATAATGCTTATTATCATTCCAGAACACCACATTATGGACCAAAAGGAACATTCACGGCATTTGATGTCAACACAGTTCCGAAAGAGAGAATTGATTATATTTTCGTAAAAGGTTTTGATGTGTTGTCCAACAGAACCATCAATGACCGACGCGAAAATCTGCTTTATCCGTCTGACCATTTTCCGATTTTGGCAGAGATTAGTTTTAAGAAATAGCAAATAAGAAATCCTCTTGTGAAAAGAGGATTTTTTTTTGGATAATTAAAACGTGAGCTTGTCATTCCGTAGGAATCTAAACATACTGTTATCAATTCTAATGCAGATTCCTTTGGAATGACAAAATATTATTTCTCCCAAACAATCTTCTTCGTCACCACATCACTGGAATTAGTTCCAACCATTATCTCAAATTCTCCCGCTTCCCAATCGTAATTCAGCTCGTCATCGTAGAATTTCAAATCTTCTGGCGTTAATTTGAAAGTAACCGTTTTGTTTTTGCCTTTTTTCAAAGCTATTTTTTGGAAACCTTTCAGTTCTTTTACAGGTCTCACCACTTTTCCAAACAAATCTCTGATGTATAACTGAACTACTTCTTCGCCGTCAAAATTTCCTGTATTGGCAACATTAACATTAACTATTAAAGTTTGATTTCCTTTAAGATTTTCAGAACTCAGATTAAAGTTCGAATATTTGAAATCCGTATAACTCAATCCGAATCCAAAAGGAAATTTCGGGTCGTTATCCAAATCGATATAAGCGGAAACATAGTTTCTATCCGTTGATTTTTCAGCAGGTCTTCCTGTATTGTAATGGTTGTAATAAATTGGGATTTGGCCTTCTGTTCTAGGGAATGTCATAGGTAATTTTCCACTTGGATTTACATTTCCGAATAGGATGTCAGCGATAGAATTTCCCGCTTCTGTTCCTAGCCACCAACTGTAAACAATAGTCGAAATATTATCTGCTGCCCAGTCAAAAACCAAAGGTCTTCCTGCATTAATCATTAATACAATTGGTTTTCCGGTTTTCGCAATTTCTTTCAGGAGGTCTTCCTGAACGCCGGAAAAATGGATGTTGCTTCGGCTTTTCGCTTCACCGCTCATTGCATGTCCTTCTCCAAGTGTCATTATCACAACATCGGCTTTTTTAGCCGTTTCTATAGCTTCTGCAAACATCGATTTGTCTTGGTCATTTTCATTACAGCCTTTGGCATAAAGTAAAGTTGAGTTTTTGTCTAATTGATTTTTGATGCCGTCAAATTGAGTAACAATTCTTTGCGCATCATCTTTGAAGGGGACTGACCAGAATCCGTGCATCGCAACGGCTTCTTTCCCGAATGGTCCAATCAAAGCAACAGTTTTTGTGGATTTTGAAAGTGGAAGCAATTTCTTTTCGTTCTTTAAGAGAACTACACTTTTTGCTCCAAACTCTCTCCCGAATTTTCTGTTCTCAAGATTGTTAGTTTGTTGTTTTTGCCTGTCATTATTGATATATCGATAAGGGTCATCAAATAATCCCATTTCAAATTTCTTTGTTAAGATTCTTTTTACCGCATCATCCACGAATTTGATATCCACTTTTCCTTCTTTGACCAGTTTTGGAAGTTGTTCCATGTAGATTCTGCTTTCCATATCCATGTCACTTCCGGCAAGAATGGCTTTTTCACCGGCTTCCGCATTGTCTTTGGCGTAGCCGTGCTTTATCATTTCGCCGATACTTCCCCAGTCGGAAACCACAAAACCATTGAATTTCCATTTTCCCTTTAACAAATCTCTCAAAATATATTTGTTAGCTGTTGCGGGAATCCCGTTTATATCATTAAAGGAATTCATAAATGTCGCAACACCGGCTTCAGCTGCCGCTTTGAAAGGTGGTAAGTAAGTTTCGTTAAGCTGTCTCAAGCTCATATCTACTGAATTGTAATCTCTTCCGCCAACTGCTGCGCCGTAAGCCGCAAAGTGTTTGGCGCAGGCCATTATCGCATCAATATTTCCCAAACCTTTTCCCTGGAAACCCCTGATTCTTGCCAATCCGATTTTGGTTCCGAGATAAGTATCTTCACCTGAACCTTCCATCACGCGCCCCCATCTTGGGTCTCTGGCGATGTCCACCATTGGCGCAAATGTCCAGTGAATTCCATAGGCGGAAGCTTCTGTTGCGGCAATTCTTTCGGATTTTTCTATCATTTCCAAATCCCAGCTCGCTGCCTGACCAAGATTGACAGGAAAAGTCGTTCTGAAACCGTGAATCACGTCTTGCCCAAACAACAAAGGGATTTTTAATCTTGATTGTAAAGCCAATTTCTGAAAAGCCTTGGTTTCTTCTGCGCCAGTTACATTGAGCATAGAACCGACTTTTCCTTCTTTTATTTCTTCTAAAACTTTTTTGGAGTTAGAGTTCTGAGGTCCGGTTGCATATTCGAAGCCGCTGTATTGAACAAGTTGGCCTGCTTTTTCTTCCAAGGTCATTTTGGAAATTAATTCATTGACTTTTTGCTCGATGGTTTTCTGGGCAGAAATGCTAATCGCAAAACTCATAAACAGAAGGGAAAGGAAGTGTTTTTTCATTAGAAAACTTTTTGTCTCTTTTTGAGAAATTAATAAAGGTAAAATTAACATTCTTTTCTAAATAAATTAAAATCTCTTTTCAAATAAATGATTTTACTAATGCACTCATTTCTGTCTAGCAAATTTATAAAGTCATCAAGGTGAATTTAAAAATTCATCAAGAAGAGTTTGGCAATTCATCAAGGTGAATTAATATGAGTGATTTATAATTATAAATGCCTAATCTGGGAAGCTCCAAATGATTAGTTTTTATTCTCTATTTTTGATACTTAAATTTTCTAGCAATGAATAAATTATTATTAGGATTGATGCTGATTGGAACGGCGGTTTCTGCTCAGGAACTGTATATGCCGAGAAATATCAAAAAAGCCTATGCCAACGGAACACGTGATATGTCCGGAAAACCAGGGAAAAACTATTGGCAGAACAAAGGCGTCTATGATGTGAATGTGAAAGTGGATGCTGTGACTAAGATTGTTTCTGGCTCAGAAACAATTCAGTATTCTAATAATAGTCCGGATGAATTGAAGGTTTTGGCAATCCGGTTTGTGAATAATGTCAACAAGCCACAGTCGGCCAGAGCAGGATATGCTTCTAAAGATGCTTTGACGGATGGTCTTAAAATCAAATCTTTCTTTATAAATGGCGAAAAATATAACATTAATAGTGATAACTGGTCAACAGTGGAGACTGTGAAATTGACAAAACCACTGTCTTCAAAATCAAAAACTGAAATCAAAATCGAATGGGAATATCCATTGGCAAAAGAAAGTGGAAGGGAAGGGCAAATTGACCCGGAGACTTTTTATGTTGCCTATTCTTTCCCGAGAGTCTCTGTTTATGATGATTACAACGGTTGGGATATGTTGCAGCATAATGGCAGACAGGAGTTTTATAATGATTTCAATGATTATTCTTTTGCTATTTCTGCACCTAAGAATTTTGTGGTTTGGTCAACGGGAGATTTCCTGAATCCTGATGAGGTACTTCAGCCGGAATATCTTAAACGTTTCAAAGAATCTTTGAAGTCAGATAAAATCATCCACGTTGCAAATATCGAAGAAATGAAATCCGGTAAAGTGACGAAACAAAATGATTGGAATGTCTGGAAATTCAAGGCAAATGATATTGTTGATTTCTGTTTTGCCCTGAGCAATCATTATGTTTGGGATGCATCCAGTGTACAGTTAAAGACCAAAAGAGCAAGCGTGCAGTCTGCTTACAATGCCGGTGCAAAAGATTTTGAAAAATATACGGAATGGATGCGCTATAATCTTAAATGGTTTACAGACAACTGGCCCGGTGTAGAATATCCGTTTCTTGTAATGACAGCTATCCAAGGTTATGCCGATATGGAATATCCAATGATGATAAATGATACAAGTATTCCGGATGATTTGCAAGATGCAAGATTAACAGCTGATCACGAGATTGCGCACACTTATTTCCCTTTTTATATGGGAATCAATGAAACGAGATATGCTTATATGGATGAAGGCTGGGCAACGACTTTGGAATATCTGATAGGAATTGATGAAAATGGAAAAGAAGCAGCTGATAAATTCATGAAAAATTTCCGTGTGAAGCGTTGGATCAATGATGCTTCTACGGAGCAAGACCAACCGATTATTACAATGAGTTCACAACTTTCGGGTGCAGGTTATGGAAATAATGCTTATGTAAAACCCTCGCTTTCTTATTTGGCTTTGAAGGATTATTTGGGAGATGATTTATTCAAAAAAGCGCTTCATCATTATATGGATAACTGGCACGGGAAACATCCGATTCCTTGGGATTATTTTAATTCTATGAATGCTGGTTCGGGTAAGAATCTGAATTGGTTTTTCAATAATTGGTTTTATACCAATAATTATATTGATTTGAAATTGTCTGATTTTACTCAACAGAATACTCAACTTACTTTAAATATTGAGAATGTCGGTGGGTTTGCAATTCCGTTTGATGCGGTTGTAACTTATGAAGACAATTCTATAGACAAGTTTCATTTTTCACCTGCAGTTTGGGAGGAAAATCAGAAAAATATTTCTATAAAATTTGATGTCAGAAAGAAGGTAAAATCTGTAAATCTGGATGGTGGGATTTTCATGGATTATACGGATGGAGATAATCGGAAAGCTTTGTAAAGGCTTGAAAAAATTAATTTAAAATAAAAAGAGGAGCCAAAATATTTTGCTCCTCTTTTTTATAGTTCTATATTAAATTCAATTAGAAGAATTTCCCTCTGTTTCTCATATTTGGGTTGTGCATATGTTTTTGCATCGTCGGCATCTTCAGTTGGTCCTTCATCATTTTGATCTGGTCGGTCATCATTCCTGCAGAATCCAATTGTTTTGCTTCTTCCAAAAGTTTTTGAGCTTCATTTTTTCTACCTTTTGATAGAGCTGAAGCAGCCAGATTTAATTTTGCCATTGCTCTGTCGTGCTTCATATTCAAACCGTAATCAAGCGCTTTTTTCATCAATCCTTCAGTTTTTTGTGGATTGTCCTGCGCTGTTGTCAAAGCCTGCAGATAATGGTAATATCCATATTGGCTCTTGTGAAGTTGAGATTTGTAATCAGTAATATTCGATAAAAATTTGGAAGCTTTTTCCATATTTTGTTTTCTCAATTGCCAAAAAGCTAAGAGAATATTTTCGTTTTTGAAGAAAAGTGCGATAGGAATAGCTGAAAGTATAATTAATACTGTTCCCCAGCCCCAACTTCTATTAAATATAAGAAATATTCCTGCAGCGATTATAAGCGCAGCCGCTACAAACTTTATGTATTTGTTCATTTTTAAAATTTAGGTTGCAAAGATAATAATTAACGAATGAAATTCCGAATAGGACTTTAATGATTTCATTTTTAAATTAATGATAAAAATTGGTTGATATTCAAAATATAATAGTAATTTTAAATGTTTGTAAATTATTGATTACTAGGTTATTCATTGTTAAAATTAAAATCATGAAAAATATTACAAAGTCCGTGACAGTATTGTTTTTATTAACTAGCGTATTTTATTTCTCACAACAAAAATCCAATGCTCTTGTTAATACAGAATGGAAAGGTGTTGCCAATATTCCCACACCTTTAGAAATCAATTTTAAATTTGGAACAGATAGTGTTGATTTAGTTTATCAAGGAATGGTTGTGGAAAAAATGAAATATGGTTTTACGAGTCAGGGAGAACTTACGCTTTTGAAATTAGAGGGCAATTCTCCGTGTAATTCTCAAGATGTGGGAATTTACAAATATAAAACTGATAAAGATGTTCTGACTTTGACAAGTGTCAATGATAAGTGTGAAGACAGAAAAACGGCTTTTGATGGTAATAATTATGGCAAAGTTCAGCAAACAACTTTGCAGTAATATCACGGATTAAAAAACTCCCAGACAATTTTTGCTTTAGATTTTCCAAGAATTTCTTCCAGAGTGGCCAAATCAGATTCCTTGATTCTTTTTACTGATTTTAGTTTTGATAAAAGCAGTTCAATAGATTTTGGACCAACACCTTGGATTTCTTCCAGCTCAGATTTTATGGTAGAATTTTTTCTCCTTGTTCTATGATGCTTCACCCCAAAACGGTGTGCTTCATCTCTTACACGTTGAAGAATTTTGAGTGTTTCCGCCTTTTTATCAATATATAAAGGAATTGAATCTTCTGGAAAATAAATCTCTTCCAAACGTTTTGCAATTCCGATAATGGTAATTTTCCCGTACAGTCCAAGTAGTTTCAAACTTTTGACAGCGGAAGATAATTGACCTTTTCCACCATCAATCAGAATCAGCTGAGGCAAAGGTTCGCCTTCGTCCAGTAATCTTCGGTAACGTCTGTAGATGACTTCTTCCATTGTTGCAAAGTCATTCGGACCTTCCACAGTTTTCGGATGAAAAATTCTGTAATCTGCTTTGCTTGGTTTTCCATCTTTAAAAACGACACAAGCCGAAACTGGATTTGTTCCTTGGATATTCGAGTTATCAAAACCTTCGATATGTCTTGGTTCAACCGGCATATGAAGGAGTTTTTGCATCTCTGCCATTATTCGGTTGGTATGTCTTTCCGGGTCAACAATTTGAACTTGTTTCAGCTTTTCAAGACGATATTCTTTTGCATTTTTTTCAGATAGTTCCACGATTCTTTTCTTGTCGCCGACTTTTGGTACAATCAGTTTTACATTCGGGATTTCTATTCCCAGATGAAAAGGAATCAAAATTTCTCTGGATTCGGACAAAAACTTTTGACGAATTTCGATTATTGCTTCTTCTAAAATATCTTCATCACTTTCCTCCAAGACTTTCTTGATTTCTGTCGTAAAACTCTGAACAATAGAACCATTTCTGATTTTGAAATAATTGACATAAGCAGCCGTTTCATCACTGGTCATTCCGAAAACATCCACATCATCAATACTTGGATTTACAACTGTGTGCTTAGCTTGGTAATCATCCAAAGATTCGATATTCTGTTTTATCATCTGTGCTTTCTCGAATTCCAGATTCGCTGCAAAACGATACATTCTGTCTTCCAGATATTTCTTTGCAAAACGGAAATCCCCTTTGATAATCCCTCGGATAGCTTCTACCTTTTCGTCGTAATCTTCCTTAGATTCCAGAGCTTCGCAAGGTCCGTTGCAGTTTTTTATGTGATATTCCAGACAAACACGGTATTTTCCTTCGGCAATTTTTTCCGGAGAGAGATTCAGATTACAAGTTCTTATTTTGTAAAGGTTTTTAATAGTATCAAGAAGAACTCTGGCAGGTCTTACTTTAGCATAAGGTCCATAATATTCGGAGCCGTCTTTGATTTTGGTTCGGGTAAGAAAAATCCGTGGAAAATCTTCATTTTTAATACAAATCCAAGGATACGATTTGTCATCTTTCAGCATTACATTGTAAAAGGGCTGATGTTCTTTGATGAGGTTATTCTCAAGTAAAAGCGCATCATATTCACTATTTACAACGGTTGTTTCCAATCTGTGAATTTTAGAAACCATAATCCTTGTTCGGTAACCAGAAAGATTTTTATTGAAGTAGGAGAGTACTCTTTTATTGAGTTGCTTTGCTTTTCCGACATACAAAAGCTGGTCGTTTTTATCATAATAACGATAAACGCCGGGTTCCGAAGGAAGGGTTTTGAGCTGAAGTTCTAGATTGGGATTCACAATACAAATTTACGGAATGAATCCGAGTTTTGAATTAGAAACTTTAAAATGAAAAAGGCTTTGACAATATGCCAAAGCCTTTAATATTAAAACTTAATTTATTTATGAAGATTTGGTTACAGAACTATTTTTTATCAGCAACAAAGAAATCATCTGCATTTTCTGTAATAGGCACATATAATCTTTCCCATTCTTTACTTTTCACCATATCCCAGCTGTGTCCAACACCGGTAGTGTCCTCTGCCAAAAGAATAGTTCCGGGTTCGATGATGAATGTTGAACCATCGCTCACTTTGAATTTGA
Source organism: Chryseobacterium sp. (assembly GCA_003248755.1). GTDB lineage: Bacteria > Bacteroidota > Bacteroidia > Flavobacteriales > Weeksellaceae > Epilithonimonas. Next base: position 13,541 of record QFQW01000055.1, read on the forward strand.
TTTTTCCTTTCAATGTGATTACATATTGTCTTCTAGGCGCTTTGTGTGTGTTTTTCTCCCATTCTTCGGTTTTGTTGTTAACCCAAAATGTTGTGGTATTCATATGTTTCAGGGTTGGGATTGTTCCTTTTTCGAAAGAACTGGTGCCATCAGGATTGCTGATTAATCTTATAGCAGGAATGGCGTCTTCAGATTCTTCTACTTTTACGTGAACGCTTTTGTGTGATTTTTTTTGCGCATTCATATTGGCTGTTGCTAATAGAGATAAAGATAAGAAAATCCCTTTGATAATGTTTTTCATTGTTTTTTAAGTGTATTAAAATTGTTTTTTATTATTTGATATAAGCAGTGTCGTAAACTTTCATTTTTATGAAGTAAGGTTTGTATTTTGCGACGAGAGCAAGATGTTCAGGCAATTTTCCATAAGCTTCCAAATCTTCCAAAGAATCAAACTCCATTGTGCAATTGTAAGTGAATGTTTGGTCTAATACAGCTCTGGGAGATGATTGGGCTGGTACTCCGTAATGCAGGTTTTTTTGATAAGGCAATTTTGATAATCCTACAAAAAACTGCTCAAATTCTTTTACTTTTTCTGGCGGAAGAGCTGGGTCTATCCAAAATAATAAGCTATGGAAATGGATTACTTTTTTTTCTGTTTTCATATGTATATTTTTAGTCGTTTGTTTCTGTGCATTTATATTTGCTGCAACCAATAAAAATAAAGACAGGAAGATTCCTTTGATAATGCTTTTCATCTTTTTATTTTTTTAATTAAAGTCTATTCTGTATTTCAGAACAAACTGCCATTTTCTGTCTGTTACAACAGGGCTACTGTTAGCGTCTGGCATGTATATAGGACGGTTTTGTGCATCAAAGGTCAATCTGGAAGACATTCCGTTGAAGAGTAGAGAGATTCCCGCATCATAGGTTATAGCGTTATCTTTTAATCCATCCAGATTTGAGATTTGGATACTGGCAGCAGGTTGTAATTGTAAAGTGCTTTTGGACTTGTTGAAATAGGGTAAAGTTCCTCCGGCTTGTATGAAGTATGTGTTACCTGTACCAACAATTGGGAATGCATTACCGGCACCATTCAAACTTGCCTTTGTAGCATCCACGCCAGATGCAGGACTGTTGGTTCCAACGTATCTTACATAGTTTGGCCCATAATCGTTGTGCATTGCCATTGCATATGCTGAGAAAGATGTTCCTCTGTCATTATTAATAGGTGTATCATAGAAAACATCCACTGCCAGATTTTTCATATCATCATTAATGACCGAGTTGGAAGCATCTTTATGATACAAAGCATCTTTCAGATAATCGAAACCTGCACCAAGTGCAAGAACTTTTTTCTTCCCTACATAAGTTCCGGAATTGAAAGGAGAAGCAATACTTTCATTGTCCAGGAACTGATATCTGAAATATCCTGTAAACTCTTTATTGACCGAGTTTTTGCTGAATGTTGCGACGTTGAATTTTGGGTCTGCAGATGTATTATTATAAGGGTCGATAACCACCAATCGATAATCAAATTTTCCTAATTGTCCTTTCAAATAAGCATTGAACTCTCTTACAGTGTAATCCAAAACACCCGTGTTGGAAGTTGCATAAGCCGGCAAATCAAATAATAATGTATTTAATGGGCCTGTTGTGAATCTTGATAAACCTTTCCAAGTGGAACGTCCGATACCAAATGCAATTTTATCATTGAATTTGTATTCTCCATAAGCATCTAATAATTCTAATGAAGTTGCAGTTTTGGAGGCAACGTTGACATTGGTAGTTCCTGCCTGCAAAACAAACAATAGTTTTTCTGTAGGCTGATATTGCATTTTCAACCTTATTCTTCTGAGAGAAAGGTCCGAAACCGAATTTTCCGGCTGGTTGTTGACAAGGCTTCCCGGATTCAGTTGTGTATATCTTGCCCAAAGTTCTGCATAACCACTGAACGAAATATAACGAGTATGTTCATCATTAAGATAATGTGTTAAAAGAGGGTTCTTGAAATCATTGGTTTTTTGTGCGTTTACAAAAGCAGTTGGAGCTAATGTTAAGATGGATATACCAATAATCTGGGTTAATTTTCTATTCATGACTTTCTGAATTTAGCCTTATATGAGGTTTTAATTATACTTGTTTGATGGGTGCAAAGTTAGATTGGTGCGCCTTCAAAGGCTATTAGAAATCTATTAGAGTTTTTTTAGAAAGTCATTAAGAAATTTTGTGTTTTTGGCTTTAAATTATTTTAAGTCAGAGATTTGTGGTTTTTATGATTAAGATTTAGCTAAAGTTGAAATTGATAATGAACTTAACATCATCATATAATGTTGTAATTTTGAATCATAATTATCACAAAAAACGCTCTATGAAGTTATTGATAGTCGAAGATAATGCTAGGGTTTCCGGTCTTTTGAAAAGAGGCTTGGAAAATCAGGGTTACCAGATTTATATTTCGGAAGATGCAGAAGATGCTTTATTAATACTGAAACGAGTCAAGTTTGACCTCGTGATTACAGATATTATGCTTCATAAGATGGATGGGTTGGAACTGAGTAAAAAAATAAAAGAGAATTACGAAGATTTACCAATCATAATGTTAACAGCTCTTGGAACGATTGATGAAAAAATAGAAGGCTTTGATGCCGGAGCTGATGATTATATGGTAAAACCTTTTGAACTGCGCGAGCTTTATGCAAGAATCAAAGCTGTTTTGCAAAGGAAAGGATTGAGTCACAACCTTCCTAAGAAGGAATTTCTGACTTATCGGAATTTGAAAATCAATGAAAATACCAAAAGCGTTTTCCGAGATGATATTGAGATTAGCCTGACTCCAAAAGAATTCAAATTACTCCATTTTATGATGGAAAATCCGGAAAGGCTTTTAACAAGAGATGAAATTGCAGAGAGCGTTTGGGGCAATAATTTTGATACAGGAACCAATTATATCGATGTTTACATTACTTATCTCAGAAAGAAGATTGATAAAAACTTCGATGAAAAACTCATTCATACCAAATCCGGAATGGGTTTTATTCTAACTTATAACATATGAGATTAGCCACCAGAACTGCTTTAGCATATGCGATATTGACAGCAAGTATCTTGTTGGTATTTACTTATATCATCTATTTTATTTCGGAAAAAAATAGACAAGATGAGTTTTTCGATAGGTTGGATTACAAAATTATTTGGAGGGCAGAATTTATTTTCGATGCCAAGATGCAGGACTCGCTTGTAAGACAGCTACATAAGAAAAACCAAAAATTATTGAACGAAGCGGAAATCAGTGTCTATGATTCCAAAGGTAAACTTGTCTTTTCGGATTTTGATACCGAATTGGGAAATCCTAAGATTATTTCAAAAATCAATAAAAACAAAAGATTAGAATGGAGTAACGGAGATTTGCAGTATTTGGGAATTGTCTATTCCTACAACAATCAGGATTTTTATATGATTGGCAGAGCCAAAGATGTAACAGGACTGGAACATATCAAGACTTTTAAAAGAAATATCATAATTGCCTATATTCTTTCTGTAATTGTAATATTTATAATAGGTTTTATTTTTTCTAATTATACCATCAGGCCGCTCAAATATATTATCAATCAGATTCAGGATATTTCTGAACACAATCTCCACAAGCGGTTGGAGCTTCCAAAAACCAAGGATGAGTTGTATGATTTGAGCAAGTCATTTAACTCTACATTTAATAGGCTGGAGAAGAGTTTTAACAACCATAGGAATTTTGTAAGTACCATTTCGCACGAGTTTCGTACACCTTTATCCATTTTGATAACAGAATTGGAATTGGCTAAGGAACTTAATAAAACAATAGAAGATTATAAACTATCGATTGACAATGCATTGGAAGATGCTAACAGAGCTTCGGAACTTTCGTCGGCATTGTTGGATTTTGCAAGAGCGAGCTACGATATTTCTCAAATTAACCTCAAAACAATAAGAGTTGATGAGGTTCTGGCAGATGCTAAACTGAATGTTCTTAACAAAAAGGGAGAATATAGGATAGCTATCCAATATGATAATGACGTCACGTCAGAATCCAGCTTTTTTGATATGGAAGGCAATCCTTATCTGCTGCAGGTCGCATTTGTAAATTTGATTGAAAACGCCTGCAAATATTCTCCGGATAATACCTGTAATGTTAAAATTTCTAATGACGACAAAACCATTCAATTGAATTTTAGCGATAACGGAGTAGGTATAGAATCCGAAGATATTCCGCATATTTTTGATTTGTTTTTCAGAGGTAAGAATAAAAAATACAAAGAAGGAAATGGAGTAGGGCTATCCATTGTTCAGCAGATTATTACTATTCATAATGGTACGATTGATGTAAAATCGGAGTTGGGAAAAGGGTCTGTCTTTTCTGTTTTCTTACCCATATCAAATAAAGGTTAATTTCCAAACTAATCGATTAATTTGTACCTTGCCTTAACGAAACCCGAAATTATTATGAACGAAATCATTTGTCCCAATTGTAAAAAAGCTTTTAAAGTGGACGAAGCAGGATTTGCCGAGATTCTGAAACAAGTTCGCAATCATCAGTTTGAAGAAGAACTTCAGGAAAGATTAAGACTTGCTGAAAGAGAAAAAAATAGTGAGATTGAACTTAATAAAGAAAAATTCAGAAGTCATCTTCAAGAACAGCTTTCCAAAAAAGATGCGGAAATTTCGCAATTAAAATCTGTTAAAGAATTAGAGATTGCGGGGAAAGTTTCTGAAAAAGAGAAAGAAATCCTGGAACTCAAAGCAAAAATTGAAAAAGCTGAAGCTGAAAAGAAGCTAGCAATTTCGGAAGCCGTTCAGAAAGTAGAAAAGGAAAAAAATCATCTCGAGAATGAGAAAAATGACCTTAGCAATCTGTTAAAAAATAAAGATTTGGAAAAAGAGCTTTCGGAAAAATCTTTGAAAGAGCAGTTTGATGAAAAACTCAAATCAAAAGATGCCATCATCAAGTTCAAAGATGAAGAAATCGACCGAGTGAAAGATATGAAGGCCAAACTTTCTACCAAAATGCTGGGCGAAACGCTTGAACAACATTGTGAGGTAGAGTTTAATAAACTGCGTGCTACAGCGTTTCCAAATGTTTATTTTGAGAAAGATAATGATTCTCGTGCCGGAAGTAAAGGTGATTTTATTTTTCGGGAATTTGATGATTCGGGGAATGAAATCATTTCGATTATGTTTGAAATGAAAAACGAAGCCGACCAAACTGCAACCAAAAAACGAAATGAAGATTTCTTCCGAGAACTGGACAAAGACAGAACCGAAAAAAAATGCGAATATGCCGTTCTTGTCTCATTATTAGAAGCTGAAAACGAATTTTACAATACTGGGATTGTAGATGTTTCGCATCGTTTTTCAAAGATGTATGTCGTTCGGCCACAGTTTTTTATCCCAATAATCACACTCTTAAGAAATGCTGCGATGAACTCTTTACAATATAAAAAGGAACTCGCTTTGGTTAGAAATCAGAATGTTGACATTACCAATTTTGAAGAGAAAATAGATGCCTTTAAGCAAGGGTTTGCAAAGAACTATGAATTGGCGAGCAGACAATTTAAAACCGCGGTTGAAGAAATTGATAAAACGATAACACACCTTCAGAAAACGAAAGACGCATTGCTTTCTTCTGTTAACAACCTGCGTCTTGCCAATAATAAGGCAGAAGATTTAACAATCAAGAAGTTGACTTACGGAAATCCAACGATGAAGGCAAAATTCGATGATTTAAAATAAAAATAAGAAAGCGTCAGGAGAGTCAAGTAATTTGACTCTTTTTTATGAATTAAATCTTTCTGTTCTTTGCCAACATTGGAATCGAAATTAAGCCCATCGCGAGCATAATGATGATTTGCAGCGGTAATGTGATGAAAGAGTAGGCTAAGCCTAATTCTCCGCCTTCTATAGCGTCTTTCCCCATAGAAATGAACAATGCCGTGAATCCAAATTTCATTGCAAGATTAAAAGCACCAATTCCACCGCTTGCAGGAATAATCATTCCCAAAGTTCCTACAACTAAAATAAAACATCCGTCAGCAGGGGTGAAATTCGAAGTTTCAGGAAGAGCAAAGCAAACTAGATATGAAGCGAAGAAATAGCAAACCCAGATTCCTGTTGTCAGAAGAATGAATTTTCCTTTCTGACGAAGGTTCAAAATGGATTTTAACCCTTCGAAGATTCCTTTCCCGAAATTGATTACTTTATTATAAATAGAAAGTTTTTGTAATGATTTTCTGAAAATGAAGAATAAAATCAGGACCAAAACAATACAACCTAAAATAATATAAATTGTATTAGAATCAGATTGAGGTTGAGTTTGTTTTTTTTGTTGAGTAGCGGATTTGTAAAAAGCAATTAATGCATCATATTTGAAAATCAAAGTCAATAAAGCGAAGATTCCCATACAAACCAAATCAACAACTCTTTCAAGAATAATAGTTCCAAAGGATTTGTCGACAGGAACTTTCTCCACACCATAAAGTGCAGTAGAGCGAGCCACTTCGCCACTTCTTGGGATTGTAAGATTCATCAGATATCCGAAAGAAAGCGACCAGAGAGAATTGCTGTTGGAAATTTTGTAACCCATTGGTTCAAGAAGAAGGTTCCATCTCACAGCTCGGAAAACATAGGCTGAAACTCCAAAAACGGCTGCGAACAAAACCCAAAGATAGTTGGCTTTCTGCAAAGAATTTTTGATTTTATCAAAGTCTAATCCTCTAAGAGCAACCCAAAGAAAAACTCCTGCAATTGCAATAGAAATTAAAACTGTAAGAACGTTTTTGAGGACTGATGATTTCTTCTCTTCCAAGATATGATTATGTTAGAAGATTAGTTTGTTCGTCCGGGAAAACGATTTTTGGCTGGAAATCTTTGGCTTCTTCGGGAGTCATTTGTGCATAAGCAATAATGATTATAACATCATTTTTCTGCACTTTTCTAGCTGCTGGACCGTTTAGGCATATTTCTCCGGATTTTCTTTTTCCTTTGATGACATAAGTGTCAAAACGTTCCCCATTGTTAACATTTACGATGTAAACTCTTTCTCCAACTATCAGACCAGCTGCCTCAATAAGGTCTTCGTCAATAGTAATACTCCCGATGTAATCAAGGTCCGATGCAGTAACACGGACTCTGTGGATTTTCGATTTAAAAACTTCGATTAACATAGGCGCAAATTTACGCTAAATAAATAAATCCGTGAAAAGGAATTGTGATTTAAAATCATTAAAGTTTTGATTTTATTGCATCTTAAAAAAATATAAAATCCATGTTAATTTTTATGAATTTATGAATGTGGAATTATTTTTTGATTTTTTTTGAAATTGCTTATTAACAAAGGTTAATTATAATAAATGAACTCTCTTAAAACTCCTGTTTTCGTTGAGGATTGTTTTATCGAAAATTCATAATAATAAAAAAAATAATAGATTCTTCATTAAATATTGTAAAAATATTTGCACGATATTAAAATTGTCTTATATTTGCTATAACAACATAACTTTAATTAATAAATATTATGAACAAGTCTGAATTAATCGACGCTATCGCGAAAGATGCAGAAATTACAAAAGCTGCTGCTAAAAAAGCTTTGGAATCATTTGTTGCTAACGTAACAGAAACACTTAAGAAAAAAGACGGTAAAGTATCTCTAGTAGGATTCGGTACTTTCTCAGTTTCTGAAAGAGCTGCAAGACAAGGTATCAACCCTGCAACTAAAAAACCAATCAAAATTGCTGCTAAAAAAGTTGCAAAATTCAAAGCTGGAGCAGATTTAGCTACTGCAGTTTCTGGAGTTAAAAAGAAATAATTTATTTGAAATTTATTCAAATAAAAAAACCGTCATATGACGGTTTTTTATTTTTTTAATTATTAAGAATTTTCATCGTCCAGCAGATGACCGAAAAAGTTCTTTTTTGTTTTTAGATAGTCTGCACTCGATTCATTGGATTTAATCTGCAAAGGAATCCTAGAATTGAATTCTATATTACTGTCCTTGATAAACCGAATTTTTTCTGGATTATTCGTCATCAGATTAACCGATTTTACATCTAGGTTTTCTAGCATTTCTACTGCTACACCAAAATCTCTGTCGTCTGCGGGTAATCCTAATTCCAAATTGGCTTGAACTGTGTCTAGACCATTTTCTTGTAAAGCATAAGCTTTCAATTTATTAATAATTCCGATGTTTCTGCCTTCCTGTCTTAAATAGATGATTATTCCGCCGTTTTCCTGCATGTATTTCATTGCAGAGTTCAGCTGTTGCCCACATTCGCATTTCTGGGAATGAAACACTTCACCCGTAATACATTCCGAATGAATTCTGACGTTAACAGGTTTTTCAAAGTCTGTATTTTTAGCAATCAGAGCCATGTGGGGCATCCAATTTTTATCGTCTTCGGAAAAAGCCATCATCTTGAACTCTCCATAATCAGTAGGAACGTTCGCTTGTGCCTGTATTTTTAACATTGAAAATAAAAGAAATTAATTTGAAGACATTGAAGAGGTCTCGATTGTTTTTGACTGAGATGCTTCCAAAAGATTAATATTAGTTTTAATCTTAACCATATATCTGTTCAAAACCTCGTCGTCGTCTTTTGTCATGAACTTACGTAACTTCTGAATTTTTTTATAATACTTTTCGAAATCTCCTATCGCTTTATGCTTTTCAGACTGGTTAAACTCTCTGATCGCATTAAGATAATCTGTAAGTGAGTTTTTTAATGAACCAACCTCTCTGTTTACGGCATCATTCCTAAATTTTGGGAATGTTGAGACAAGATTAGAAATAGAAGAAGCATAAACAATAGCTTCCGGAGAAAGATATGCATAAGAATCTGAAACAGCACCAGGATGTAACTCATCTGATGCTGCTGAACTTGTAGAGCAAGAATCTATAACACTAATTACTACTAATATCGATAAAAGTTTATAAAAACTTTTCATTATTTTTTCTGTATTTTTTGATACAGGATTGGATTCAGTGTTTCGTCATTATACATCTTCATTTGCTTGTAAAGCTTCATCTTAACCTTTCCGTTTTCGATATCAGAAAGCAATTGGTCTATAGCCGTTGATAAATCTTTTTTCTGTTCCAAAAGGACTTGCAATTTTTGGGAACATTGTAATTTGTGTTCCTCAGAAGCTTCTTCACGAGATGCTTCAATAGCCATATGATATATTTTCAGAGATAAAATCGAGAATCTGTCGATAGACCAAGCTGGTGTTTCACTATTGATTCTGGCATTAGAATCAGCATTGATAGACTCATATTTTTTATAAAACCAATAATCGATTTGTTCTACCAAATCTGTTCTTTTTTGATTGAGGCTGTCAATTCTTCTCTTGATTTTCAAAGCTTCTGATGGATCTATATCTTCCTCACGAATGATATCTTCCAAATGCCACTGAACTGTATCAATCCAGTTTTTTGAATACAAAATCCATTCCAAACTATTGGTTTCAAATGGATTGTTTTCTGGTGTGTCTACATTGTCTGTAATATGATAATCTTCAACCGACTGATTGAAGATTTTCCATGCGTTTTCTGTAAAACTCATTTAATTAATTCATTTTTAAGAAGGATTATTTGAGTTAGTTGAAGATGATGAGTCATTTTTTTTGTCCTCATCTTTTACAGCATCCTTAAATTCTTTAATTCCAGAACCTAAACCTTTCATCAATTCAGGGATTTTTTTACCTCCGAATAATAAAAGCAAAATCAAAGCAACGATTAATATATGTTGCCAAGATAGACTTAATATAACTGTTGATAGTGTCATCTTATTTTTTTTGTAAAGTTAAGTTATTTTTTTAATACGAAACCCAACTTAACGGGTCAACAGGATCTGTTCCTTTCCATACTTGGAAATCCAAAGTTATAGATTCGTCAAAGTCGCTTCCTACCTCTCCAATAGGTGTTCCGGCAGAAACTTGTTGCCCAGACTTCACCAATGTACTTGCAAGATTGGAATATACAGTAAAATAGCTTCCGTGCTTCACAACAACGGTTCTGGTTCCATTGATGGCTTGGATGCTGGAAACAACTCCCGGGAAAACACAGCGTGCTTTTGTCCCGGCAGAAACAGCAATCTTGATTCCAATATTATCTTCGATGATATTTTTGAAAACCGGGTGAGGCTGTCTTCCAAAACGATGTGTAACTGTTCCTCTCTCCACAGGAAAAGTGATATGTCCCTTGTTATCTGCAAAGTTACTTCCCACAGAAGAACCTATGCCGTAGCTTTTCATTACTTTTTTCTCCGCCTCCTCTTTTGCATCTTCATTCTTTTTGTTGATAGCATCTTCATTAGCTTTTGCTGCAGCTAGTCTGTCAGCTTTTTCTTTAGCAAAAGCTGTTGCATCCCTTGATGCTTTTTCTGCTGCTGCTTTTTTCTCAGTTGTTTTATCGGATTCGGCTAGTTTTCTTTCATCTTCTGCTCGTTTTGCCGCAAGTTCATTAGCTTTTTTTAATTCCGCTTCGGCTCTTTTTCTTTCTGCTTCAGCATCGGCGATTCTTTTTCTGTTTTCGGCTTCAATTCTTTCTTTTTCTTTCTTGGCAGCAATATCGGCTAACCTTTTTCTTTCTGCTTCTGCTTTTTTCTCTGCCTCTTCTTTTGCTTTTGCAATTCTGATTTCTTCTGCAATGATATTTGCAATTTGTCTTTGAAGATCTTTTTGCTGAACTTGTTTTTGTCTAATTTCGGCTGTTAA
>QFQW01000151.1 GCA_003248755.1 Chryseobacterium sp.
AATTTTTCCATTTAATCTTTATTGAAGTACCATCGGAAAAAGAACTTGCATAAGTTTTTTGAACTTGAGGATAAGCTCTTCCATGCAGAAGGCCTTTTTTCTCGGTAAATATCAATTTTTTATGATGAAGAGCAAAAATATGTTCTTGTATTTTTCTTTCATCACTCCAAGCAGGATTGATAATAGTTTTTTCTGTTTGTATTTTCTTTACTAGTTTTCCATTCAATACATAGCTCTCTGCTCGTATACCCTCAAGACCAGAATAACGATAATACAGTTCTCCTTTTTTGTATTTTATATGTCCTTTTGGATGTGTTATAAAATCACTTACTGAATTTATATTTTGATTAGTTCCCGTTGTAGGAATATGATCTATTTCAATCCATTTTCCATTAAAACTGCCTGATGAAACTTCTAACCCTGATGCTTTTATAAGATTTTTAGATGTATGCCCCCCAATATATCTGGTTCCATCAGTAAAGATCATATCATTTATATGAACCCAGTTCGCACCATTATAATTATATCTGAATATCACAAATTCATTCAAGTAATTTAAATCAGACCTTAAAGTTTTTCCAAAAGCATCGTCTGTTACATCTCTCCAAATAACCAATCTCAATGCTGATTGCTCATCTTCAGTTTTATTTATTGTTTTCCAAAATAAGAGGTCTGTTTGTCCCCAATTAGTAGAACTTTGACTGGAATCTCCAACATAGTTTTTAAAATGCATCCAAAAATTATTCTTTTCTATGTTATCGAGAGCTTCATAGAAATTATAAATATGGTTTGACTCTCCTAAATCATTCACAACTAAACTACTTATCCTATTTTGGAAAAATGTTTTACTCACTGTCGAAATGTTTCTTACAGTATATAATACACTTAAAATATCATTAGGCAAATCGTGTGAAATACCTACATTTGTCAAACGATTAATTTCCGCCAGCACTTCATCCGCAGCCTTCACCGTTTTTGTTCTGGCATACACCGCTCCTCCTCCTGTTCCCAAAGTTAAAGCCAAAAAGAACATACTGAGTTTTTTGTATAGATCTTTCAATCTCGGGTCATTATTTACAGTAGCTTCGTAATCAAAATACGCTGTTAGCACACCAGAAGTTACAGCCACTGTTTCTGCAGCAGCATCTATGCCACGCCAAACCAATACGGCATCCGTTGCTACCATTCCTTTTCTAAAGTTATAAATATATTTGAGATAGGAAAGATGTTTCAACGTAGAAACGCCACCTGTAAAATAAAACAAGGCAATATCTGTCGTTATCTGTATGGCAAAATTTATTGCGGCATCAAAGTCTTTCAGCGTATCATAATCCACTGCATAATAAAACAGGAAGGCAGGAATTGGTGTCAGATTTGGGATTTCCAAATCTAGATCTGCCTGATAACCTAACAAAGAAATTGGTTGGTATAGATGATAATCTCCATACTTTTTTTCGGTACCGTAATAAGATGGCGTACCACCTGCTGCATATGGATTATAAGTATTTATATTTGTAGTCTGAACCTCATTGATAGTAATAATTTCTTTTTGTAATTCTTTCTTAGGTTTGTAAGAAATACCGGAAGAAATTACCTGAACATAATAATTCCCATTGTCTTCAACTTTTGACACAGAAAATGCCAATATAGGATTACTTCCACTTTTAAGATTCCCTTGTGAATCAAATTTAGGATAATATTTTTTTCCTGCATTCAGGAAATATGAATTGGGATTCACACCATCTTCATTGGCTGTTTGTCCTTGGGGAATATAATTTATGTTATATTTAGAAAACCTCCACGCATTATAAAGAGAGTATATGAAATACATCCTGTTAGTCGCCTGCTCAACAAACCAGCTAATAACAGGGTATCTTTCCAACCTCCCATCATCCAACTTATTGTAAACAATCTCAAAATTGGTCTGCACGCCATTATTTTCTAACAGATAATCCAGTAAGCTATCTGCCTCATCTTTGTTCACAAAGGTATTGAGAAGCTTTATAAAATTGTTTTGCGTAGCAGAGTTGGCATTTTGCTGTTCTAGTTTTACTTGGCCTACAAGGTCTTTCAGCCATGACATTCGCTGCTCAAAATCAAAGATGCCCAATCCCTCGGTCGTAAGGTATTTGAAAAGATACGCAACACGTCTCTCGCTGTCTTTCTTATCTTTCTCATCCTGTGACACATGTATCACGTTGCCATTACTATCCAATTCCCCATCGTGAGTAAGGTTTATACCCTGGAAGTTCTTTGGATTACCATGATCGTCGTATTTGAAATAGACTATCTCATCCGCCTCCAACAATGTGATATAGAAACTTGATATAGCATTATAATAATTCCTGATAAAGTCTATTGATTTACCATCAAACATAAACGTTGCATCCACACCGTCAACATAACCCCAGTCCTTCATTAATTCTCCAATGATCTGGTCGATCTTGGGAAGCTTGTTATATAGGCCACTGTTATTATTGATATACTTTTCCCTGACAGCCTGTTTTATTGTTTCTAGGTTTTTATCAGTATTGTTATTATCCCGCATTGTGAAAATAATGAGCGTATTATCGACAATATGTTCTGCCCTGAAACAGATAAAGGTCAATAATTTTGTGAATTCTATTCTGCTGGCAGAATCTATCTGACTTATGGCTTCAATATTCTTGGTATAAAACTTTCCGGAATATGAATTAAGTAGATTATTGGTTAGTGTTATAATGTCGGGATCAGGATATGTTGCAGGGTCACTAAAATCAATATAAGATTTACCTATAGTGAAAGTATAGTTTTTTTGTTGGTAGAACTTGGTAGAATCCGAGAAATCAAGTCTTTCAATCGAGATAATATCGCCAGGCTTTGCAAGTTCAAAATTGTTGTCGAACCAATAATCATCCCGAAATAATTCAGCTAATCCTATTTTATAATTCTTATAGTCATTATAACGGTCTACTAAACAAAATCCATCGTAGACCTTAACTTCCGCTTGCTTTTTGTCTCTTTCCAATAAATGTGAAAAGTTGATAAAGATG
>QFQW01000056.1 GCA_003248755.1 Chryseobacterium sp.
ACTCAAGCCGGGCTGCGAGAAATCGAGGAACGAGATTCATCGATTCAAAATAAAAATAATAAAGTGGAGATAGATTCGCTGTTTAAATTATGTTTTTAAAGAACCCGAAGGGTTCAATATCAGTAGCCGTAGGTAAAACCTATGGAAAACGTAATGAATGGTAAATCCATCAATTAAAATTAATCAAATGAAAAAATATACCTACACAGAAAAAAAAGATACCCGAAGCGGTTTCGGAGCCGGAATGGCAGAATTGGCCGATAAAAATCCCAATGTGGTCGGACTTTGCGCTGACCTGATTGGCTCATTAAAATTTGAAAAATTCATCGAAAAAGCACCGGAAAGATTCTTCCAGGTCGGAATCGCAGAAGCCAATATGATTGGAATGGCAGCAGGTTTGGCAACGGAAGGCAAAATTCCGTTCACAGGAACATTTGCCAACTTTTCTACGGGAAGAGTGTACGACCAGATTCGCCAGTCAGTTGCTTACTCCGGAAAAAATGTGAAAATTTGTGCTTCCCACGCTGGCTTAACTTTAGGTGAAGACGGCGCAACGCATCAAATTCTGGAAGATATCGGATTGATGAAAATGCTTCCCGGAATGACGGTCATCAACACTTGCGATTACAACCAGACCAAAGCGGCAACCATTGCGATTGCAGATTACGAAGGTCCGGTTTACTTGCGTTTCGGACGTCCCGTGATTCCTGTTTTCACCGATGAAAATCAGAAATTTGAAATCGGGAAAGCGTGGATGGTGAATGAAGGAAAAGATGTAACAATTGTTGCAACAGGTCATTTGGTTTGGGAAGCCATCAAAGCCGGAGAAATTTTGGAAGAGCAGGGCATAGACGCAGAAATTATCAATATCCACACCATTAAGCCATTGGATTCTGAAGCGATTTTAAAATCTGTAAAGAAAACAGGTTGCATTGTTACCGCAGAAGAGCACAACAGACTGGGCGGATTAGGCGACAGCGTTGCACAGCTTCTGATTACAGAATATCTTGCACCACAGGAATATGTTGCCGTAAACGACAGTTTCGGAGAAAGTGGAACACCCGACCAGCTGATGGAAAAATATGGTTTAACAGCCAATGACATCGTTGAAGCCGTTAAAAAAGTGATGAAAAGAAAATCAGAAAGTCTATAATATTGCATTGTTATAAACCACAATGAACACCAAGTTTCTCACAAAGGTCACAAGTTTTGTGCTCCTTGTGAATTTCTTTGTGCTCTTAGTAGTTAAAAAAGAGGTCATCGAAACAGAAAAAGAAGAAGGTCTCTGTTATCAATATGAAACCCGTCACGCCACGAACTGTCTTCTCTGATTGAGCAGGACAGTAACTTAAACAGAAAAGCGTAACTTTAGTCATTAATTTAAACTTAAACTTTCCATTCAATATAATTTGCAGATTTTATGCAGGAGAATTTAATTAATTACACAAAAGAGGCCTTTCGGTCGGCTTTTGAATCGGAGCCGGAACGAATTTTTCTCGCTCCGGGAAGAATCAATATCATTGGAGAACACGTAGATTACAGCGATGGTTTTGTACTTCCGGCTGCCATTGATAAGCATATTTGCTTTGCCGTGAAAAAAACGGATGATTCTAAAATCTCTTTTTTTGCCAAAGATTTCAACGATTCTTTCAGTTTTGACATTAATGAAAAACAGTTTCCGGTTTCACAGACCTGGGTTAATTATTTGTTAGGCGTTTTCAATGTCGTTCAGGAAGCAGGAAAAGAAGTAGGAGGTTTGCAAATTGCGTTCAGCAGTACAATTCCGATGGGTTCAGGTTTGTCGTCTTCGGCCGCTTTGGAATGTGGATTTGCTTATATTCTCAATGAACTTTTCGATTTACATTTAAATAAAAAAGAACTCGCTTTGATTGGACAAAAATCCGAGCATACATTTGTAGGCGTAAAATGCGGAATTATGGATCAGTTTTCTTCTGTTTTCGGGAAAGAACATCAGGTGATAATGCTTGATTGTAACTCTTTGGACCATCAGTATTTTGAGGCCAATCTTGAAGGTTACAGTCTGGTTTTGTTTGACAGCTGTGTGAAACATACACACCTCACTTCCGGCTACAATGACCGTAGAAATGATGTAGATAACGGCAAAAAAATATTGTGGCAAAAATTTCCTGAAATAAAGAAATATCGAGATTTTACTTTTGAAATGCTAGATGAAGTAAGAGGAGAAATGGGAGAGACGTCATACAAAAGATGTTTTTACCTTTTGAAAGAAATAAAAAGGGTAGAACAGGCTGCAAAAGCTTTGTCAGAAGGTGATGTAGAATATCTCGGTCAACTTTTGAACGAAACGCATTCCGGACTTTCGACCGAGTTTGAAGTAAGCTGCGACGAACTGGATTTTATGGTAGAAAAGACCATAAAGGAAAATGGCGTTCTTGGCGCGAGAATTATGGGCGGCGGTTTTGGCGGTTGCAGCATTAACCTTATTAAAGATGAAAATGTAGATGATGTGATTTCAACAATTACAGATAAATATAAACAGGCTTTCGGTATCGAAATGAAAGTCTACAAAGTGAAAATATCGGACGGAATTAATGAATATAAAGAAAATGAATTCGTCATTTAATCAGAAAAAACATCCGCACAGAAGATATAATCCGCTTTTGGACGAGTGGATTCTGGTGTCGCCTCAACGAGCAAACCGCCCTTGGCAAGGGCAAACCGAAAAAACATCAGAAGAACAGCTTCCGGCTCACGACCCGGATTGTTATTTATGCTCGGGAAATGTTCGTGTTAACGGTGAAAAAAATCCTGATTATAAAGGTGTTTATGTTTTTGATAACGATTTCGGTTCATTGATGAAAAACGATGTTGAGTTTTCTGAGGAAACGTCAGATTTCTTTTTATTAAAACCCGAACGAGGTATCAATCGTGTCATCTGTTTCTCTGAAAATCATAGTTTGACTTTGCCTGAAATGGAAGCTGATGACATTAAAAAAGTCGTTGATGTTTGGCAGCAACAGTATGAAGAACTGGGAAATCTGGATTACATCAACCACGTTCAGATTTTTGAGAATAAAGGTCAGGTGATGGGTTGCAGCAATCCGCATCCGCACGGGCAGATTTGGGCACAGTCTTCAGTTCCTTCTATTGTGGTAAAAACACAGGAAAATCTTAAAAAATATTTTGAGAAAAACGGGGCTTCTCTTCTCGAAGATTATGTAAAAAAGGAGCTGGAAATTAATGAAAGAATTATTCTTGAAAATGATGATTTCGTTGCATTAGTTCCTTTCTGGGCAGTCTGGCCTTATGAGACAATGATTATCAGCAAGCGTAAAATAGCAAATCTGACGGAATTTTCTGAAGCTGAAAAATTATCTCTGGCAGCTATTATAAAGGATTTAACCACGAAATACGACAATCTTTTTGAAATTTCATTTCCCTATTCAGCCGGAATTCATCAGTCGCCAACCGACGGGAAATCTCACCCGGAATGGCACTTTCACATACATTTTTATCCGCCATTGCTGAGAAGTGCAGAAGTGAAAAAATTCATGGTAGGTTATGAAATGCTGGCGGAACCACAACGCGATATTACGCCTGAACAAAGTGCTGAAATTCTTAAAAGCCTTTCCTCAATTCATTATAAAGACAAGTAAAAAGATAGTTTTTATCTTTGTAAAGCTTTTATTAATCATAGAGAAATCAAGCGATTTTTCTATAAAATTAAATTTATGAACGACATTAAACTGATTGTCACCGATATGGATGGCACTTTTCTTAATTCTCAATATGAAGTCAGTCCGGATTTTCCAAATGTTTACAAAGAATTGAAAAAGAGAAATATCCTTTTCGTTCCTGCAAGCGGAAGACAAATGCCTGGAATTACCCAATATTTTACAGAAATTGAAGATGAAATCGGTTTTATTGCGGAAAATGGTGGTTATGTGGTTTATAAAAACGAAGAATTGTTTGCGGACAAATTAAAGCATCAATTTGTGGTCGATATTATAAAAACCGTTCGTGAGATTCCCGGCGCAAAAGCTGTTCTTTCTGCCAAGAAAAAAGCCTATTACGAAAGCGAAGATGAAACGTTTGTAAAATATTTTACGAGATATTATACAGAAAATCAGAAGGTTGATGATTTGGCTTTGGAAGTTGATGATGATGCGTTCAAGATTGCTGTTTATCATCCGGACGGCTCTGAGAAAAATATTTATCCCTATCTTAAGCATTTTGAAGACAAAAATCTTGAGGTCGTGGTTTCCGGACAATATTGGGTTGATGTGATGAACAGGGACATCAACAAAGGAAAAGCGCTTGAAATCATTCAGAAAAAGCTTAATATTTTACCGTCCCAAACAATGGCTTTTGGTGATTATATGAATGATATTCAGATGCTTAAAAATTCAAAATATTCTTATGCGATGCAGAATGCACATCCTTCTGTAAAAGACAATGCCGCTTTTTCAGCTCTTACCAATGATGATTTTGGAGTGGTAAGTACTATTAAAGATTATTTGAAATTATAACATTTTGATAAAAATGTTTCATTTGTTTTCAAAGACCCTAATTTGTTGTGAGTTTTTAAAATAGAATTATCTAAAAATACTTTTAGAGATAATTTTTTTTCTGCAGTGCAAGGTGTAAAAGAACTATTAAGCAGGAAAGAGCACGTCTTTCTTGTTTTTTGTAGAGTATTTAAAATCATTGTGGCTTAATGAGAAATGAAATTAATTAATTAAAAAAATAATATTACAAATATTCATAAGCAATCAAATAAACATTTTACCTATCATCATAACACAGAAAAAATAATAAATTAATTACTTATTTTTGTGAATCATTATGATGGACAAAATTAAGAATATAAGATTGTTTTTCTATACAGACCGTATCCTAGGGTTTCTGTGTTTCTTTTTCTATGTCTTTTTTGCATCACAGACAAAAAACGATGTTGGTATCCTCCGGGAGGAGATTCTTGATAAGATGCAGTACGAAAATCACAATGTAGAAGACCTAATCAAATATTACTCTAAAATATCACCAAATGATGCTCATATTCTCAATATAAAATTTCTGCTTCTAAAAGGAGAGTATGAAGAGGGCTTGAATAAAATATTTTTGCTGGAGAATTCAGCGAAAAAGGACAAGGATTCGGAATTGTTTTTCCAGTACCAATGCCTTTACGGACAGATATGCCAAATGCTTGGTCTGACGGATGAAGCCGATAAAGTGAGAAATAATTTGAATCATAACGAGCTTGTCAAAGCTACTGCTTTTACAGATTTGTCGCTTGATAAAAACAGTTTTGATATTTTTAAGTCGGCCGACAGGTTGGCTATTCTAAGATCTGCCATAAAAAACTATAAAAGGACAAATAATGTCGTAGGATTGATTCAGACCAATATTTGGCTTGCAGAGATGTTGGGAAGCGATAACCCCGAATCAAAAACTGCTTTGAACTCAGCTTTGTCCTTGATCAAAAATTCGGATTCAAAGCTTTATTATGCAATGTTGATTGACAATTATCTTTCAAAAGTCTATTTGAAACATAATAATGCTTCTGCAGCATTCGATCTTTTGGAGAAATATGGGAATTCTGCCACAGATATTTCCAATATGAATCTTAAGACCGATTTTTATAGAAATCTAGCAATATCTTCAGCAAGGATTGGAGATTTTGGTAATTTAGATCATATCAATAAGTCTTACTTCACAATAGTAGAGTATCAAAATGCGAAAAGGGCAGTCGCCAGGGCAATGCTTGCCAACCATATCAACAAGGTAAATGATGGTAAGCTGAAGTCACAGAAGGATTTATTCAGGAACATCTACATCACAATTTTTATGGCCTTTATCTGTGGTCTGGTCGTTATCTATTTGTCGCATAAAAGTAAAAAAAAGAAAGCAGAAGAATCTGTAGCTGAGGTAGATGCTAAAAATTTTGTAATCCCAGACAAGACAGAAAAAAGAATTTTGAAAAAACTTGAAGAATTTGAGAATAAACAGAGGTACATCCAGAAAAATGTTTCATTAAAAATGTTGGCGCAACAGTTTGATACCAATCCCAACTACCTTTCAGAGATTGTAAATAACCATAAAAATTCAAACTTCAATACCTATATCAATAACCTCAGAGTAGATTATATTGTTGATAAGATCAGGCAGGATCCGGAATATAGAAAATACAAGGTCAGTTATCTGGCGGACGAATGCGGTTTTTCCTCGCACAGTCTTTTCACGAAGATATTTAAAAATCGAATGGATCTGTCACCAACAGAGTTTCTTCAAACATTCAACGAATGATAAGATTACTTAACATATTGTTTCTATTTGTCGGGCTCGCAGTGAGCGCGCAATCTTCAGAAAAAAATCAAGAGACTGGAGACAGTGCCGACTTGATTTTCAGCAATCCTGAAAAATCGGCCAGGATATCAGAAAAGGCGTTTGCGGATGCGAGAAATTACAATGAGAAAATAACAGCACTTTCCAAGCTTGTTAACGCTCAAATGGTTCTGGGGAATATCAGCCAGGTGATTAACAATTGTGTCAAAGGTATCAGCCTGTCTAAGGAAAAAAACGATAAAATAAACCAGATACGTTTTCTTTCGATGCTGGGAAATCAGTACCAGCAGCTCAATATGAATAATGACGCGAAGAAAAATCTTGATGAGGCAGAAAATCTTATCAATGCGATAAATCTTCCAAAGGATCTCTTATTCATTAAAGGAAATGTTTATAACGTCAAAGGAATTGTATTTAAAAATGAACTAAATTGCGAATTTGCGGTTAAATATTTTGATAAAGCTCTCGATGTTTATAACAAACTGCCAACTGAAGACGTAGTAACAACGAACAAGCTCCTGATTGATATCCAGAAAGCAGTCTGTCTTGAGTCGCTTGGACATTCTGAAGAAGCTGAAAGTATCTATAAGATGATTCTAAAGGGCAACAATCCCGGAATTGGTTATAACAAATATTTTGCATCAGTAGGATTAGCGGATATTTATCTAAAGAGAAATGAGGTGGACAATGCAGATAAGATATTACAAACTATCAATGTAAAGGAATTCAGTCCCTATGACTCAGAACTTACAGGCTTTTTTTTCAAGTTAAAGGCACAGAGCAGTTACTTGAAGGGAGATTCGAAATCATATCTCTATTACTTTGACAGATATAATAAAAATTTGATACAGATTTCAAAATCTCAAAATCAAATTATTTCACGTTTGGTTAAAAATGATAATGAAAATTTTTCTGAGGAAAGTGATAAAAGTGTAATGCGAAATGTAATCCTATTTTCAGTATTGCTTATACTATTCTCAATATTTTTAATATTTTTTTATCGTTACTTGCAAAAAAATGCGATAATGTAGAAAACTATAAAAAATTAAATGTAAATGCAAATGAAACAATGGATTACATGTTATTTTACACTTTCATTTTTATGTAATTTTCGTAAATGTGACAGGATATTTCTGTTTTAATTACTTTAATATTGATAATTTAGAACTTTAAAATGAATAAGATAAAAAATCTATAAACCGAATATAATTATAGATAATTTTTTCTAAATCACTTTTAATGGGTTAACTGAATTTTAATAATAATTATCAATATGAGAAAAATCAACTTTTTAGCAATTCTTTTAGGCGGGCTTTTGTCAGCACAGACAACTTTTACATTGGTAAAAGATATTAATCCCGGTACTTCCAATTCTGCTCCTTCTAATTTTGCGGTTCTCAACGGAAAACTATATTTCAGTGCTACATACAGTCCCACTGGATCAGCAACAGGAACTGAACTTTGGGAGAGCGATGGCACGGAAGACGGTACAAAGATGGTGATGGATATTTATCCGGGTAATAGCTCTTCATCACCAAGTAATCTATTCACCTTTAATGACAAAATTTATTTTACCGGTAGTATGAATGTTAACGGTACCAATACATCGGGGCTTATTTTGTCATATAATCCTACAGACGGTTTACAGACCGTTTCAACTACAGCAAAGTTTGCGACAAACTTTACCAAAGTAGGAAATACGTTATATTTCAAAGCTAATAATACCGCTGTTACTCCTAATACACAAAGGCTTTTTTATGTCGATACTAATTCTCAGGCTGCTATTGCTGATGATAATACCACAGTGATGTTCGTTGGAAAAGTGGGGGAACAACTGATTGCCAATGCTCAATACAAAACGGCAGCCAATCCAGCCTGGTATCAGTTATTTAATTTTAATGGGACATCATTTGATATTTTAAAGAATATCAACCCTTCTGGTACTGCATATCCTCAAAATTTCTATTACAGCGTAACTCTGGGTAAGACTTTCTTTAGTGCCAACGGTGGTGAAGGGCAGGAGCTTTGGATGACAGATGGAACCGAGTCGGGAACAAAATTAGTTAAAGATATTAACACCGTTAGTGCAACAGCGGGCTCAGGTCCCAATAATTTTGTGGAATACAATGGCAAAGTGTATTTTTCTGCATCGGATGGTTCCACTACAGGTAATGAATTGTGGGTAACGGACGGTACCGAACAAGGTACCAGTCTTGTAAAAGATTTATTTCCGGGTTCTTCCAGTTCCTTTCCGGAAAAAATGGTTGTCTATGGCGGTAAGCTGTATTTTCTTATGAGCAATACAGGAGGTGCAAGACAGTTTTGGGAAACAGATGGTACCGAAAGCGGGACAAAATTAGTTACATCATTGGCAACAGCATCCAATTTGTTTGTCTATAATGATAATTTGTATATTGTGGCGCGTATTACATCTACCGACCAGGCGGGTATTGAACTTTACAAGGTTAATCTTGGTACAGAAACACTTTCGGTTTCTGCAGATGCAACTAAAAAGCCGGTCATCTATCCGAATCCTTCCAAAGGCGAGATTAATATCAGCAAGGTGGAATCAGGTACTTTCGATCTTTTTGAACTAAGCGGAAAACTTATAAAAAGAGGCGATTTTACTCATAATAAAATCGTTACACAAGCTATGCCGGGAACTTATATATTAAAAATCACTTCTAATGACAAGAAGGTAAGTGCTTCTGAAAAAGTGATCATACAATAATTTAAAAAATTTAGAAATTATGAAGAAAATAATTTTAATGTTGTTCCTGGGCAATGTTGTCGGTGCACAGAGCATTACATTACTGAAAGATATAAATCCGGGCGCAAATCCTTCCACACCTGCAGAATTTATCAAGTATAATGGAAAACTCTATTTCAATGCCAATAATCCCAATTATGGTACGGAACTCTGGGCGACGGATGGAACTTCCATAGGTACAGAAATTGTTGCAGACATCAACCCTGGGACCCCAGGCTCTCTGCCGACCTCTCTGCTTAATTATGATAATAAATCATATTTTAAGACTTTGTTAGGCGTTACTGGTCTGTACTCTTATGACAGTACTGCAGGCGCTACAATAGTGTCGCCGGGAATGGCTAGCGCTTCTAATTTTATGGTAGCAGAAGGAAAGATCTTTTTTAGACAAAACAACAAATTAGCTTATTTCTATCAAGGTTCAATAACTGAGATCGATACACCTGTTGTGGTTAACGGGCAGATGGGTGCGGTCAATGGAAAGATTATAACCGGTGCCTCTGCATCATCAGCCACAAACAATTTACAATTATACGTTTATGATGGGAATACCATATCTCTTCTAAAGGTCACCAACCCGAATAGCACTGCAAACCCTCAAAACTTCTTTTATAGCAGTAATCTCAATACATTATTCTTCACTGCGGGTTCCAATACTGCCGGATTTGAACTTTGGAAAACCGACGGAACGGCCGACGGCACAGTGCAGGTAAAAAATATAAATGCAGGTACATCAAGCTCTTTTCCAGGGAATTTCAAGCAAGTTGGCAACAAAGTGTTTTTTGCTGCTAACAATGGTACCAATGGAAATGAATTATGGATGACAGACGGAACAGAGGAAGGTACTGTGCTGGTCAAAGATATCAATCCAGGTTCGGCAGCATCCAACCCCAACAATCTTACGGAACTGAATGGAAAGCTATATTTTTTGGCAAGTGATGGCTCAGGGGAAGCAAGACTTTATGAAAGTGACGGGACATCTGACGGAACCAAGTTGACACTGGAACTAAAACCAGGATATACCAACTTTGTCTTAGGCAAAATGGAAGAGTATAACGGAGCACTTTACCTTTCGGCAAAACTTAGCGTAGCGCAAGGACAAGAATTGTACAAAATAGATATGCCGACACTTAATGTTGAAAATTACAGCAAAAAAGGAATCGGTCTTTATCCCAATCCTACCAATGGTGAATTATTCTTTACTGGATTTGAAAAAGGCTCTTACGACCTGTATGATGTAAAAGGAAGTCTCATAAAAAAAGATGGCAATATCGTAAATAGTAAATTACAGCTAAACGTACCAAAAGGCAATTACATTCTTGTTACAAAGACTGTTGATGGTACTGTTAGTACAAACAAAATAATTGTAAAATAATGAAAAGATCAATACTAATATTTTTGCTTCTGATTAATGGCAGCATGGCAAAGCTAAGTGCACAGGCCATTAATTTTCCTGATGAAAACTTTTTGGAGTACCTGTTGCTTTACACTAACATAGATGCTAACAGTGACGGTGAGATACAGGTGAGCGAAGCAGAGGCGTACACTGGAGGTTTAACGATTACTCAAAAGATCAACAATGTTACGGGTATAGAGTATTTTAAAAATATCACATCACTTGCATTTAATAAATCACCGGTCAGTACTGTAAATCTTTCAAACAATAAACAACTGACACAATTATTTGTTGAAGGATCAAATATTGGAAGTCTTGACTTGAGATCCAATAACAAGCTTAGCAATATGGATATCAAAAATAATGCGGCTTTGACACAGGTTCTATTGGGACAGCATCCTAACTTGCAGTATGCCAGCCTGATGGTTAATAATATTGAGTCACTTAATGTAAGTCAGTGTCCAATGCTTTCAAATCTTTTTGTGGCATCCAATAATTTATCAAGCATCGATTTAACACATAATCCAAGGCTTGCAGAATTAAACTTGGGCGCCAATCATCTTACGTCGTTGGATGTTAGTAAAAATACCAGACTGACTTATCTTCATATAGGACTTAATGCAATTCAGCAAATTGATGTGTCAAATAATACGCTATTGGATACTTTTATGATCCAGGGAAATCCTTTAACATCAATCGACTTAAGTAAGCTTAAATTTCTGAGATCATTTGTTATGGATAGCACTGGCATTACTGCAATTGACCTGACGCCACATACAATGCTTCAGTTTTTCTATGCCAGCTACTCGCAGCTTACTGAAGTAAATGCTTCTAAAAATAATGCTCTTATATACGTCAATGCCGTTGAAAATCAAAAGATGAAATTCATCAACGTCAAAAACGGTAATAATACAAATGCCATCGGTTTCTTTGCGATAAACAGCCCTAGTCTTAAATGCATACAGGTAGATGATGTTGCATACAGCTCTTCGCAACAGCTTTGGCAAAAGGATGCTACCGCAGTATATGCTACGGACTGTAGTAATATATTAGCTACTAATGAAATAGGAAATACAGTAAAGTCATCTGTATATCCAAATCCTGCTTCGGATTATATCTATCTGCAAAATGAGGCAAAAGATATTAGCATTTTCAATACAACAGGACAAATGGTTGCAGGCTATAGGAATACAAGAATGGTAGATATCAGTCATTTGCCTGTAGGGAATTATATCATTAAAATCATAGATTCTGCTGGTGTGGTATCATCGCAAAAAATTATAAAAAAATAAGCATATATCTAATGAAATTAAATATAAAAAATACAATTAGAATTACAACGGCAGCAATAGCATTGATGGCTGGCAATTATGTGGATGCTCAAAATAATGACAGAGATATTATTGAACAATATCTTGCAGCTGGAAAAACTATATTTGGAAAATCTTTTGACATTATACACACATCTCAGAGAAAAAGTTCTGAAGGGACCATAACCAATATTCAGCAGACGTACAAAGGGGTGCCGATCTATGGAGCCATATCATCTGTATTGATTCGAGACAATGCAGTAAAATACATTTCTGACAATTTTATGTCAGTTCCGGAAAATGTATCTGTGTCCAGACCTTCATTTGACATCAGGAAAGATTTCTCTGCGGTTTTGTCTTCTGAAAAGCTTAATGGTAATTCCAACGACTATACTTTTGAAGGGAGGAAAAATAATACGATTACTTCCAAATTGGTATATTTTCCTACGGAAAAAGGTGATCTTAGGTTATCTTATGCGCTCAACTTCTTTGAGAAGGGAACCAATAACTACTGGGATGTTATTGTAGATGCCAGCACAGGAAAAGTTATTGAAAAAACGAACTTGACGGTATCTTGCCAGTTTCATGACCATAAATATTCTACTGAACATGAACTAGACGTGGTTCAGCATAAGTTAGGAAATGAAGCAATATCTGAAAAGCCTAATAATTCTTCTTCTCTTGTTGACAATGCGTCTTATCGTGTTTATGCTTTCCCTGTAGAATCCCCCAATTTTGGACAGCGGACTTTGGAGAGTAATCCTTGGTTTTTAGATGCTTCTCCACTGGGTTGGCAGAATGACGGTGACGAATCTTACAATATCACCCGAGGAAATAATGCCTATGCCTACACCGACCTAGACGGCTCCAATTCCTTCGGAGCGAGTGCCGATGGAGGTTCGCAGAAATTATTTGATTTTCCTCTGGATCTTACTAAATCTGTCGATACTTATACGGATGCGTCTATTACCAACCTCTTCTATGTGACGAATAAGATGCATGACATTTTCTATCGTTATGGATTTGACGAGGCTGGACGCAACTTCCAGTCAAACAATTTTGGAAAAGGAGAGCCGTTTACGGATTTTGACCCTGTTTTGTCAGAATCCAGAGATGGCGCATCGTTGAACAACGCCAATTTTGCGACACCTCAGGATGGCTTTTCACCAAGAATGCAAATGTACCTTTGGCGTTATGGCTATTTGTTAAGCTATAATGCGCCAAGTGATATGGTCGGAAGGAAACCTGCTGCAGGTTACAATGTTGATTTTGGAGGTGCTTTTCCAACAAACTCGCCACTTACAGCTGATGTTGTAATAGCTACACCTGCAGATGGGTGTACTAATCTTACCAATACAGATCTTACCGGGAAATTAGCGCTTATTCAAAGAGGAACCTGCAATTTTGATGTTAAATTCAAAAAAGCGCAGGACAAAGGTGCAAAAGGTGTTATCATATATAATCCTACACCATCGCAAACCATTATTAATATGAGCGGTACGGACAGTACTGTAACTATACCGGGAATATTGATTGATAACGAGGAAGGTGAACTGATAAAGTCAAAAATAGAAAATGGAACAAGCGTCAATGTCAATTTAAAGTATAACACTTTCGATATTGACGGTAGTTTGGACAATGGTGTTATCGCTCACGAATATACCCACGGAATATCCACAAGAAGCACAGGAAATGGCTACAGTTGTCTGAATACGGGCTATGCCAACGAACAGATGGGAGAAGGCTGGTCGGACTTTTTCGCTTTGATGGTAACCAATAAAGCTGATGCGACAGCAGCTCAGCCTAGATCTACGGGATCTTTTGTTGCCAATCAAAAGGCTGACGGACCGGGTATCAGACCTGCAAAATATTCGCCTGATTTTAGCATCAATGATTATACTTATGCTGATACCAATGGAAAATATATTGACACAGGAAGCGGCTTGGCAGTAGATGTCCACGGAGTAGGCTTTATCTGGGCAACGATGCTTTGGGACCTGCATTGGAAGTTTGCTGAGAAGTATGGTTTTTCAAATGATATAGCCAATAATCCGGATTCAGGGAGTGGTAAGGTGATGAAAGTGGTGATGGAAGCTCTTAAATTACAGGGATGTTATCCAAATTTTGTGAGTGGAAGAGATGCTATCCTGGCGGCTGATACCAATCTAAATAATGGTGAGAACAAATGTATGATCTGGGAAACATTTGCAAGAAGAGGTTTGGGAGTCAATGCCAAAACAGGTCTTACCAGAGGAACATTGCCAAATGCAATATCAGACCAGGTAGAAGATTTCACTATTCCTTCAGAATGCTCGCTAGGAACTAATGAAGTATCTGTCAGTAAGAAAATTACATTGTATCCTAATCCGGCCAATAAAGAAGTTTTCATTAAAACAAATGGCGTGAAGATACTTGGTAAACTGAGAGTGTCAATATTTGATCTGTCAGGAAAGAAAATAGATGAGCAGATTATTGATTCTAATGACAATCAGCCGGTAAATACTGCAGCTCTTCCAAACGGAACTTACTTGATAAGTGGTGATGGAATTGGTCTTAATTTTAGCAGTAAGTTGATTATCAATAAATAAGATTTATTATCTTCAAATAAGAATGGCGCCAATTGAAAAAAATTAGCGCCATTTTGTTGTTATGACCTTAATAAAACATTTATTAGCAGATATAAATGACGTTTTGATAGTATTAAATTGCATCTGATTTATAAATTGGTATATATAAGTCAATCAAAAAAATCTGTAATTGTATTTGAAATTTTCTCATAAATAAAGCGATAACATAATTCAGTTTGAACATTTAATCTTCTTCTTATTCTAAAAAATTTATTAAATTATTATTACCCTTATTTTCATAAAAAGTCCTATTTAAATCAATTTTACTACATTTGAGTACATAGTTTATTTTTGATAAAATGTTGCTGCCCGATTTTAAAAGTATGAATAAACCCTCACCACAAGAAATTCAAAAGATTTTTTCTCCGTTTTATAATGCTGAAACCAATATCTGGGAACGTTTTGCGGAAAAAATAACTGTCAGGGAATTTCAGAAAAATGATGTCATAAAAGATTATCAGAGTGTAGAAAAATATTTGAATATTGTAGCTAAAGGTTCTGTAGGCTTATTCGTTTGGAACGGGAAAAAAGACATCTGTATCAATTTACTGTATGAAAACAGTTTTATGAGCGATTATTTTTCTTTCCTCAAGCAGCAACCTTCAGGTATTAAAACACAGGCATTGGAAGATTGTACTTTATGGTCGATCAGCTATCCAGACCTCAATGAGCTTTATTCTCGTAATGAAACAGGATTAAGGATTGGCAAAGCAATCCCCGAAATATTGTTTCTGCGAAAACAACAGGATCAGATCAATCTTCTGACCCTTAGTCCGGAGGAACGTTATCTCAACCTTATCAGCCAGCGTCCTGAAATTTTCCAGCGTACACCTCTTAAAATTATCG
The DNA here is from genome assembly GCA_003248755.1 of Chryseobacterium sp. Taxonomy (GTDB): domain Bacteria; phylum Bacteroidota; class Bacteroidia; order Flavobacteriales; family Weeksellaceae; genus Epilithonimonas. The sequence goes on from QFQW01000056.1 coordinate 15,274, forward strand.
CTTCTTACCTGGGATTAACTGCGGAAAGTCTTAGCCGCCTCAGAAAAAGAGTTACCGGAAAGTAAAACTTACCCATCGTCAAGTGGATTTGGCTTTCTTATAATTAATTTTGAATGATCTAATTCAAAAAAATATGAAAGAAAGAAAAGGACTTGGGAGTATAATCGTTTTTTATGCTATTGCTATTCTGTTTCGCTTTTTGGCGGTGAAAACCAATCTGCTTGATTTTACCGACAACGAATTTATAAAAATTTTACTCCGAGGAATTGGTCCTGCTATCGGTGCTTTGGTTTCTGTTAAATTGTTTAATATTCCCTTAAACCTCTCCTTGAAGGGAAAATACAGCAACGTACTTTTGCCTTTGCTTGTTTTCTGGATACTTCCTGTCATTCTTATTGGAACAGTCAGTTATATTCAGCAGGGACAATTTCCCTTGGTATTGCTTTTCACGGTTTTGGTGTATGGTTTATTGGAAGAGATCGGCTGGCGCGGATTTTTACAGGAACAATTAAAAGATCTGCCGCAACTTCAAAGCATCATCATTATCGCCGTTTTATGGTTTATCTGGCATCTGAACTTTGAATTCACCACTTCCAATATGATCTTTCTTGGTATCTTGTTTTTAGGTACTTGGGGAATTGGCAAAGTATACAGCAATAACTATTCATTACTTGCAGTTGCTGGATTTCATTCGCTGAATAATTTTTTCAGAAATGGTCTTCATCAGACAGAATTGATACTAATTGCTGTTTTGCTTATCATCTGGATAGGCTTTATTATTATTTACGGCAGAAATAGTAAAAAAATAAATCCTAACCAAATAGATTTATGAAAAAATTGTTCATTTTACCACTATTGGTTATTTTCACCCAAAACTTCTTCGGACAGGCAAAAGAACTTAAACCTGATCAGAAGTATCCGGCAGATAGTTTACGTCAATGGACATCAGGATTGATGGATGAGATCAGCAAAAAACATCCCGGATTCTACAGATATACAGACAAGGAAAAATTTGGATTGCTGATCGATTCTACTCAACAAAGTATTCAGGATTCTTTGACCCAACTGCAATATTACAGGAAGCTGAAGCCTTTGTTTGCCAAGATCGGATGTCTCCACACCGGAATTGAGCTGCCTGAAGAATCTAAAACTTATCTTAATTCCAGTAACCTAATTCCGTTGGAACTTTTTGTAGAAGCAAAAACTCATAAAGTACTGGTTTCAAAAAATTACTCAGATAACAAATATATTCAGATAGGTGGTGAAGTGGTTTCAATTAATGGAACTCCGATTTCAGCAATATTAAATAAATTGCTCGATGCTATTCCATCAGACGGATATAACCAAACAGAAAAAATCCTTTTGTTGAATTACAGATTTCCATTTTGGTATCAGGAAATAATAGATGCGCCCAAAGTTTTTAAAGTTGTTGTGAGATCAGAAAATGCCGAGCAGACCTTTGAGTTGATTGGTGCTTCCAAAGATGTGTTTCCTCCCCTGGGAAAACTTGAAAAGAATTATAGCTCGCCACTTGAGTTCGAGGTGAAAAATGGGATAGCTATTTTAAAAATTCATTCCTTCGCCGATACTGCAATAAAACAAGATGGGCAGAATTTTAAGAAATTTGTCAAAGACGTATTCCAGACTCTGCAACAACAGAATATCAAAGATCTTATCATTGATGTACGGAACAATACTGGAGGAACGGATGATAATGCAGCTTTGCTGGCCTCTTTCTTCTTTGACAAGACATTCAGATACTGGGATAAGATCGAAGTTACAGAAGCTGTAGCGAAAGAAATCAAGGGTTTCAACAAGATGTTCTACAAAAAACCGGAAGAAAATAACGGATTGTATCTCTGGAAAAAATCCTGGATCACAAAAGAGTTCGATTACTATGAACCGCAGGAACCTGCCAAGATGAATTTTAAAGGGAATAGCTACCTGTTGACCAATGGTCTTTGCCTTTCATCCTGTGCTGATTTTACGGCAGTCATGTCGTATAACAAAAAAGCGGTAGTGATCGGGCAGGAAACGGGCGGCGGTTATCAGGGCAATACAAGTGGTATGTTGAGCAAAGCTACAATTCCAACAGGATTGGTCATTACTATACCTTTGCAGAAATACACCAATGCAGTTGATCTGAATAAAAACTTTGGCCAGGGTACGATACCAGATCACGAAATTGCAGCTACATTCGAAAATTGGATAGGTAATAAGGACGTGGAAATGGATTATGCTATTCAATTGATAAATAGTAACTGATTTTAGGTACATTAATGTATTTCCAAATGTCTTTTTTAGAAGTGCTTCATTAACTTATTTTTAAGATATATTTTAGTAAATATTGATTGATGAAAATTGTGTAATTTCATTTAAGTCTTATACAAAAGTGATGCGGAAACTAACCGTTGAGGTCACTAAAAAGGATAAATCAATTTTTGATTTATCCTTTTGATTTAATCTCATTTTACGATTTCTCATATTATAAATGTTTCTAATCAAATGCTTTCAAATTTTAAATTATGGATATCACATCAAAACATAATTATTATTTACATTTTCATGATTTTTTCTCTATCTTTAAGCAAATGAAAATTCATAGAATTTAGTTATATGAATTGGGCTATCTCTGTTTTTAGCCTTTCATCATTTTGATTCTTAAAATATTGGTTCTCAATGATAAAATAGTTTTTGCAGAAAATTTTAAAATTATGAGATTCAGGAAAATTCTACTTGCTTCACTTCTGATTTTTTCTTCCAAAATGCTTTGTCAGCAATATACATTGAAGGAATGTATAGAAAAAGGAAAACAAAATAATGTCGTTATAAAGCTGGCGGAACAATCCTTGGAGACCCGTGAAAAACTTCTGCAATCCAACAAAAACAACAGTCTTCCGAAAGTCGATTTTCTTGGTGGCTACAATTACATCGGAGAACCTATCAAAATCAATCTTCAGCAAGTAAAAGACGGAATTGTAGAAGGTTCAGCTACTCAAAGTGCATCTTCAGCCAATGCCATTTATCAACAGATTACAGGAAATCCACTTCCTCAGCAAGTTCAGAATGTGATTTATCAGACCTCTAAAGATATTATCAGTGCGGTTTATCCCAATTACAATCCTGCGATTGCAAAACAAAGTTATTTCTTGGCGGGAATACTTGCTCGTCAACCGATTTATTTGGGCGGAAAACTCAATGCTGCAAAAGAACTTTCGAGACAACAGGTAGAAAGCGGAAAAGCGAATCTGGAATCTTCGCAAGACCTTACAGCCTATAATATTTCATTGAATTATATTCAGGTGATGTATCTCAATTCGATGATTCAAAAACAGGAAAAAATTGTTGAATCTCTTGAAAATAATGAGAAATATGCACAAAATCTTCTGAAAGCTGAAATCATTCCGCCTTATCTTAAAAACTGGTCAAATATTACGAAGCTTCAGGGCGAGACCAATCTTAAAAACCTGAAACTCGAAAAAGAAAATGCACTTTTGACTTTGAAAGATTTAATGGGAATTTCGCTTGACGAACCAATAGAAATCAATGAAGAACTGAATGAAAATATTGAAGTTCCCAATTTCTCCTCATCAGAAAAAAACGCAGATTTAAAATTATTATTAAGTAAAAAGAAAGAAGCGGAAACAACTCATAATATTACCAAATCTCTTTCCAGACCGAACATTTTCGCCATTGGAAATTACCAGTTTTTCAGAAATGACCTTCCGCTTATCACACCGCCCTGGCTAGTCGGGATAGAAATGCAATGGACACTTTTTGACCCGGAAAGGAAATCCAAAAATCTGGCTTCACAATCCTTGATAAAAGAAGCCGACCTTTTGATTGACCAGAAACAAAAATCTGTGGATTTGGCAACCAAAATTTCTGAGAATAAATTAATCAGTTTCAAAGAACAGAGTGAAACCTTTGATGCGGCAAGAAAACAAACTTATACGACCACGGAAATGGTAAGGAAAAGAATGGAAAACAGCCTTTCCTCCGTAAAAGATGTGAATGACGCTTTGCAACTCCAATATGAAGCCGAAAAATTGTATTACACGTCTTTAGTGGCTTATCAAACTGTGATTGCGACTTATTTTTATATCACAGGAAACGTCGAAAATATTACCAATTACATTCCTTAAACTGATAACAAGATGAAAAACTTTATAAAAAATTACTGGGCAGTTTTTATTCCGATTATTGTGTTGGTTATTGCCCTGATTTATCTTTTTCAAAATAAATCCTCAGAGAATAATAAAGAAACTGTCATCGGAATGGTGGATGCAGAATTCGTGGATGTTTCCGCTTCTTTGCCGGGAAGAGTGGTTGATTTATTGGTGAAAGAAGGTGATGAAGTGAAAGAAGGCCAGGTTGTTGCCCAAATGAAAACTTCAGAAATAGAAACGATTCAATCGCAAATGTCGGAAGCTGTAATTGTAGCTCAGAATCAATTGGATAAAATCAATCGTGGTGTAGAACCGGAAGTTTTGAAATCAGCGGAAAATCTTCAGCAAATCGCCAAACAGCAAATGGATTTGATGAATAAAACCTACACCCGTTTTCAGAATCTTTATTCGGAAGGCGTGATTTCCGGACAGGAGAGAGATGTGATTTATTTTAAATATAAAGCGGCTCAAAAGGAGCTGGAAACCGCAAATCTCAACGTTCAGTTATTGCAACGCGGAAATAATAAGGAACTTAAAAATTCGGCTCAGGCTATTCTGAATCAGGCAAAAGGTGCAGATGAATTGGCAAAAGAAATTAAAGATAATGCTTCCATAAAAGCGCCGGCTTCCGGAAAAATTTCCACAATGATTTCCAACAAAGGAGAAATGGTGAATGCAGGTTATCCGATGATGACCATTCAGAAAGACAATTCGTTTTTTGTGAAATTCAATATCCGTCAAAATCAAATGGCCAAAATCGATAAAGGCAGCACTGTGAAAATGAAAATCCCGGGTTGTACACCGGAAGAAGTGAAAGGTGTGATTTCAGATTTAGCTCCGGCTTTAGGTTATGCAGATTGGGTTCCTGAAAAACAAAACGGCGAATTTGAACTGAGAACTTTCCAGATAAAAGTGAAACCTGAGAATGCCAATTCAATAAAAGGACTTCGGTCGGGGATGACGGCACAATTGATTTTTGATTAAAGAATATTTAGTACCTGTGAAAAATTGTTAAAACCACATAGACACATAGAAATTTAAAATCTCAATGAAAAAGAAAAAATAGAATATAAAAAGCAACTATTTTTTCTTAATTCTCACAAAAAGCTATGTGTCTATGTGGTAAAAACTATTTTGTTATAAATTTAAAAGAAAACTAAATCAAATAAATAAACCATTGAAAACCATCAGCCAAATTATGATTCGGGAGTGGAAACGGATTTTTTCGATTCCGAATTTTTATGTGATTTTGCTGGTAATTCCACCAATTATTTTTCTTTTTTACGGATTTATTTATCAGAAACAATTTGCGAAAGAACTTCCGATGGCAGTTTGGGACGAAGACCAATCGCAGGTTTCCCGTATGCTGACCGATATGATGGAGCATAGCGAGCTTATCCATTTTACTCAAACCGCTTACAGCAATGCGGAAATTGAAAAATTGATGCAAGAAGGCAAAATCTTCGGGGCTGTTCATTTTCCAAAAAATATGGAATCTGATGTCAAGAAAAATCATCAGTCCAATATTACACTTTATACCAACGGAGCATATTTGGTTCCTGCGAAAATGATTTATAAGGGTGCAGCCGAAGTTATTATCAAAGGTGGACTGGCGGTCGTTCTTCAAAAAGCTGAAAAGCAAGGAATGTCCGCTGAGAAAGCAAACACGCTGGTTCAGCCTATAAAACTGAATACAACAACATTGTACAATCCGGATTTTAATTATCAGATGTATCTCACACCGGGATTGATTACGGTCGGGCTTCAAATGGCTTTGGTTGTAGCGTCGGTTTTAATTTTAAATCTTGAATTTAGAAGAAATACAATCGACGAACTTTTACAGATTTCAACTTCATCTTCGCAGATTGTAGTCGGGAAAATGTTGGCTCATCTTTGCATTTCGTGGATACTTTTTGTGTTGGTGGCTTACGTTGTTTTTCCTGTTTATGAATTGGGAAAACCCAAAACCGATTTCAATTTTTTTCTGATTTACACGTTGATGTCGTTAGCTTGCATCGGGATTGGGATGATGCTTTCCGCGATTTCCAATAATCTTCTTTTTGTGACGGATGTTGCTCTGTTTTTCACTTCGCCGGCTTTTGTTTTCAGTGGTTTTACATTTCCGAGATGGGCAATGCCTTGGTATGACCAATTTTATGCGGACATAATGCCTTATACGCATTTTTTGGACGGATTTATCAAGCTGTATTTTATGGAGCTTCCGTTGTCTTATGCAATTCCGGAAATTTTCAAATTACTGGTTTTTATTGGAATTACATTTCCTTTGAGCATTGTATTTTTTCAGAAAAAAGTCAATCAATATCTTAAAGAAAATCGTTTATGAAAGAGATTTTCGACATATTGAAAAGAGAACTCAGAAACGTTTCGAAAGATTCGAGCCTATTTCTGATTTTGCTTTTGGCACCGATTCTTTACGCATTTATGTACGGAAGTATTTATTTGAACAAAGGCGAAGAAAAAGTAAAACTGGCTTTGATTGACAATGATGGAACTGCAATTTCCAGAACCTTGACGGAGCAATTTGATTCGACGCCGATGATAGAAATTATTCCGAGCTCTGATATTAATAACGCTCAGGAGAAAATGTATCAGGGAGAAGTTCAGGGGTATTTTTATATTCAGTCGGGTTTTGAGAAGGCTATTTTATCGCAAAAACAAACGAATGTAAATCTGGTCCTGAATGCCTCAAGGTTTTTGCCTTCCAGCGATTTGCTAAGTACGGTTACCAAAGTTTGTCTGACGGTTGGAGCGGGTGTGAGAAAAACGTATTTCAACAAACAAGGAATGGGAGAGGACGAATCCATGAAAATGACCAATCCGATTAATATGGATTATCGTCCGCTTTATAATTCGGGGATGACATATGGTATGTTTCTTTTGCCGGGATTATTGGCGATTATTTTACAGCAAACACTTTTGATAGGCGTTGCAGCCGCGTTTACTTCAGAAAGAGAGGAAAATAAATTATTGAATCTTTATCAGGTTTCAAGGCAAAGTATTTCTAAAATGATTTTCGGGAAAAGTTTGCTTTATTTCTTTGCATTTATGATTTTCGGTTTGTTTTTTTCAATCGTGAATTTTTCCGTTTTCGGAGTTGAGATTAGAGGGAATTATTTTGATTTGGCTGTTATTTCGGCTTTATTTATTGCAACAATTATTGTCTTCGGAATGTTGATTGGAAGCTTTTTCAAGACCAAACTTTTTGCTTTTCAGGTTTTGGTATTTTCGTCTTATCCGATTTTTTTAATCACAGGATATTCTATGCCTTATCAGGCTTTGCCGAAGTTTGTTCAGATGTTGTCTGATACTTTACCGACTTCTCCGTTTTTAAAAACATATATCTCAATTGTACAATCCGGAGGTTCACTCGCCGATAATCTGAATTCTGTTATTCATCTGGTGATTCTATGGATTATTTTTGAATTTCTGTTGATTTTAAGGATAAAATATTTGATTAAAACTATAACCTAATTACTCAATTAATATGAATTTCAGCCGTTACATTTTTGCTGTTTTTTTAGGACTTATTTGCTTTTCGAAAGGGATTTCACAAAACAAATCCGAAGATTCTTTGAAGACTGTTTTGGATAAAACTTTAGCAGAAGAAAAATATCCTCAGTTTGTATTCAAAGGTTTGTTTCAAGGAAGATTTGTATCTAGTTTGAGCAAAGATGTAAGTGTAGAAGGCGTTCATCATACTGATGATTCCGGAGTTAACAATACTTTTTTACTAAAATATATGAGGGTTCAGGCAAGAGCGATTGTAAGTAAACGAACCGAGGTTGCAATTCTCGTCAATCTGGCTGATTTTAAAAATGACCCAATCAACAAAGTGTTGGAGAATGCTTACATCAAATATACCTTTAATCCTAAAATTGCAATTACTTTTGGACAATTCCGACCGCTTTTTGGAATTGAAGAATCTTATCCTGTAGATGTACTTCGTTCGTTGGATTGGAGTAGTCAATATACGGAATTCGGAAAGTTGGGCTGGACGAGTTTCCAGATTGGAGCGGCTGTAACCGGTGATTTGAAATTGGGAAATATGCCTTTTCAATACGCAATTTCTGTCGTGAATGGTAATGGGAAAAATCAAGTTTCTGATAAAGATGACGGGAAGCAATATTCTACACGTCTTGTTTTCGGACTTGCTCCAAAATATAATTTTAATATTGGCTTAAATGCAGGTGTTGGCGAAGTTTTTAAACAGAGTGTTTACGCTGTAGGATTGGACGCAACAGGACATATTAAGTTTTCGGATAAATGGAATGTTGATATGCAGGCAGAAGTGAAAGAAGGTGATAACCACAGTGCTTTTTTCGCTTTACCTGTGGAAGATAGAATATCAAGTTTGAAAAATTATAAAATATGGGGTGTATATTTTTTACCTGCCCTGCGTTATGAGATTGATAATGCTCAGCATACAATTAGCGCAATAGAATTTACTTGCAGGTATGAATACATCGATAAAAACTACAAATTGGATTCTAATCCTCAACAGATTATCACACCGATGTTCGGTCTGGAGTTTTTGAAGAATAGGAGGTCGATAGAAAACACATCGATTTATAATAGCAATCTTTTTGTGACACAAGTTCAGGTTAGGTTTTAGAAAAACAATAATATTATGGAAACAATAATTAAAGAAATTAATCTTCGTAATCTGGGAATTACGTTTTTAATTGGAATTGTTCTGTGGTTCATTCCAACACCTAAAGGTGTTCAGGATGATGCCTGGCATCTCTTTGCTATTTTTGCAGCGACTATTATCGGAATCATTTTGAAAGCTGCGCCAATGGGAACAATGTGTATGCTTGCAGTTGCTTTTACGGCATTTTTTCAACTGTTGGCGCCTGGAGATGCAGGAAAATCAATTACCAAAGCTCTAAGCGGTTTTGGAGATAAAGTGATTTGGCTGATTGGTATCTCGTTTTTCATTGCAAGAGGCTTTATAAAAACGGGATTAGGAAACCGAATTGCATTTTTATTTATCAAAGTTTTTGGGAAAAGTTCTTTAGGGCTGGCTTATGGTTTAGGTTTAGCCGACCTTTGTCTCGCACCTGCAATCCCTAGTAATACAGCTCGTGGAGGTGGAATTATTTACCCGATTATGAAATCTATGGCAATCAGTTTTGGGTCGCTTCCTGAAAAAGAAGAGACACATAGAAAACTCGGTGCTTATCTTACTTTGAACAGTTATTATATGAATCTCATTGCTTCGTCTATGTTTCTGACAGGAACTGCAAGTAATCCGATGTGTCAGAAATTTGCGGCAAATCTTGGAATTAATATTTCCTGGATGTCCTGGGCTGTTGCGGGTTTTGTTCCAGGTGTCGTTGCTTTCTTGGTCGTGCCATTGGTTCTTTATAAATTATATCCACCTGAACTGAAAGATACACATGATTCACAAAAAATGGCAAGTGATAAATTAAAAGAAATGGGAAAAATCACAAAATCAGAATGGCTGATGCTGTTAGCATTTTTTGTGCTTCTTTTTCTTTGGATTACAGGCGATTTACTTTCCATAGATGCGACTACGACAGCTTTTGTAGGATTGGTTTTATTACTTCTCACATCGGTATTAACTTGGGAAGATGTGAAGTCTGAGAAAGGTGCTTGGGACACAATTGTGTGGTTTGCTGTTTTGGTTATGATGGCGAGTTCCCTTAACGAACTTGGATTTATTGGCTGGTTTAGTGAACTGATAAAAACCGAAATTGGTGGATTAGGCTGGCAATATGCATTCCCTGCAATCATATTGGTTTATTTTTTCAGTCATTACATTTTTGCGAGTGCAACTGCTCACGTTGCCGCAATGTATGCCGCACTTTTGGGAGTTGGCGTTTCATTAGGAATTCCGCCGATGCTTTTGGCTATGATGCTTGGATTTATGGGTTCTGTTTATGGTGTTCTCACACATTACGGTCACGGTCCGGCTCCGGTTTTCTTCGGAAGTGGTTTTGTTGACCTGAAAGATTGGTGGATACGTGGTTTGGAAATCGGTATTGTTTTATTGATTATCTATATGGGAGTTGGTGGATTATGGATGAAAGTGATTGGATATTATTAAAATATGTGCATTGAATTAATTGATTAATGTAATGCTAATTGATAAATTTAGTTAGCAATAGCTTCATTAAGAAAACTATTAAAAGGGTATATTTTTTCAAAAATATTAACTGTGTTTTTTACGAAATTTTTATCCAAAACATCTTCATTTGAAAGCGGATGAAAAACAGTAAACTGTTTGAATTTGAGATAATCGCCCATTGGATTTTCTTTGTCAAAACCTTGTGGCACTTTTACCAGTTTATCGCCTCGTAATTCCAGATTATCTTTGAACGTTTTTTTGTTAAGGATTTTCAGAAATTCATCACCCTCAGCACTGATTCTTTCACGGATGGCTTTCAGGTTTTTAGGTTCGGTCATATACACACCGCCGGCAAGGAACGATTTGCCAGGCTCGAGATGAATGTAATAACCAGCGTGATTCAATGTTTTTGGCCCTTTTTCTACCAACGAAGCACCAATATTGGTTTTATAAGGTGTTTTATCTTTCGAGAATCTTGTGTCTTTGTAAATTCTGAAAATACAATTTTTAGCTTCTAATCTTTCTAAGCTGTTGTCAAATTCTGAAACTCCGGAAATGATTTCGTTTACTACATTTTCGACATTTTCTTTAGCACTAAGATAAAGATGTTTGTTCTCATTGAACCATTCTCTGTTATTATTGATTTCTAATGTTGAAAGAAAGTTTAATGTTTCTGGGTGTATGATGTTTTTCATCAGTTTAATATTTTGATTAAAATTAAATAAAAAATCCTGCTCATTGGCAGGATTTTCAATTTTATTGCTTGATGAATTTTGAATTGTAAGTTTTGTTCTTATTTGTTTTTACATCAATCAAATAAACACCTTTTGACAAACTTTCTACATTGATTTCACTTTGTTTCGAAACCGTTTTTAGTTTTTGTCCGGCAACATTGTAGATGTTGATTTCGCTGATGCTTTCGTTATCAGAAAGATTGATTTTCAAAATATCTTTTACAGGATTAGGATATAATTTAATGTTGCCTTTTGTGACATCATTTATGGCCATTACTTCATTATTAATTTTGATATTATCAATATAAGCATGTCCTCCAAAATTATCATGCAGAAAAATTACACCCATGATATCAGTTTTAGAGAAATTTTCGCCAGTATAAACCAGATTACCATCAATATAATATTTCAGCTCGTTTTCAGAACTTACAGCTTTCAGCTTGTACCATTTGTTAGCTTCCCAAGTAAAATCGGTTGTGTCATAATCGTAATCTATACTATTGACAACTTCCAGATTCCCAGTGTAGTTGAATGAAAATGTTGAGATGGGTACAAATTCTTCGTCCACAGCACCGTAAGTTCCAAACTCAAAAGTAGATCCCTCTAATTCGGAAATATAAACATCAAATTCAACCGTTGCAGTTTTATAGTCATAGCTTTGATTCAGAACTTTCCCCGCACCATAAATAGGAAACCAGCCAAAATCTTCGTTCATGTCTACTGCAATTTTGAGCGCATTGCTTCCTGATGTAGCGTTTTCATTGGAAATTGTCTGGTTATTGATTGGCAGTTCATCATTATTCAAAGTCACTTCCCAACCATTTTGCCCATGAATATTTCCTAAAGTGTAGGATTCTGAACTTTCAAATGAAATGGTACTTTGTGCCCATGAAAATGATGAAAATAAGGATAGAATTAGTAAGTATTTATTTTTCATAAACTAAAATTTTTGCCAATTATAGGCAAAATAATAGTTAAATCAAATCTTTGATAATTGTAATTGCGTTTTGATGCTCAGTTTTCGTTAAATTGAATGTATTTTAGTATAATTTTTGGTCGGTTTCACAATAGAAACTTCTGCGTTTGGATTTGCCTGTAATTTTACTGGTCAATGATTTGCCGCATTTCGGACAATTCTTTTGATGATGTGCTTTCCAATGTCTTTTTAAGGTGTTTTCCATTTTCCATTTAAGAAAATCGAAGCTGTAATTCCTGGCTTCCATAATTAATTCATCCAGTTTTTTTGAAGACAGATTTCCAACTTGGCTTTCCGGCTGAACAGCAATTCTGAAAAGAACTTCATTCTTGATGATATTACCGACACCTGAAAAAATATCCTGATTCATCAGTGCATCACAGGCCATCATTTCGGGATTGGATTTTAATTTTAATTTGGCTTTTTCCGGATTCCATTGGTTGCTCATCACATCTGCTTCCCAATCTATTGTTTTTAGAAAATCATTTGGAAGAAGTTTGATAGAACAGGTATAAAATAATGCTTTACCATTTTTAAAACTCAATCCTAAACGCAAATTACTATCAGGCTTTGTTTGCTTGTCAATTTCATAAGAACCAAACATCAGGAGATGGATTCTAACATTGATCTCATCAAAAATCAGATAGGTCTGTTTGCCATAAAGCCTGATTTCTTTTAGTATTTTACCGACAAGCTTTGCATTCCCAACAACTGCAGTCACTTTTTCTCCTACAAATTTGTTGAGATCTTCTTTCATCAAAACTATGGATGGACCTTCTGGCATAATGAATTTTTTTCAGGAAAAATCAAATATTATTCCTTTAAAAATAAAATATGGCTTATTTTTGAAACCATTATGGATCTTAATTCAATTTTCACCAATCAACGTACAGGAAATAATCCACACACAAAAGTTTCCAGAACTGATTTTCAGCGAGATTTTGACAGGATTATTTTTTCATCCGCATTCAGAAGATTGCAGAACAAAACCCAGGTTTTTCCACTCCCGGGGAGCGTTTTTGTACATAACCGTTTGACGCACTCATTAGAAGTTTCTTCTGTTGGCCGTAGTCTGGGAAGTGTAATAGGAGAATTTATCCACGATAATTTTACCAATGACCTTACTGAAGAATCAAAAAATTTTTATCTTCATAATTTAGGAAATGTCATTGCAGCAGCCTGTCTTTGTCACGATGTTGGGAATCCTGCCTTCGGACATTCCGGCGAAGATGCAATTGCCAGTTACTTTGACAGGAATGAAAGGGATTTGAAATCAAAATTCAATGAAAAAGAGTGGGCTGATCTGATTAATTTTGAAGGAAATGCCAATGCAATCAGAGTTTTGGCTCAACAGCAGCAGGGCAAAGATGCAGGTGGTATCCAACTGACTTTTGCAACCTTGGCGAGTATTGCAAAATATCCGTGTGAAGCTATTGCTAAAAAGAAAGGCTTTATCCATCGTAAAAAGTTTGGTTTTTTCCAGAACGAAAAAGATATTTTTCTTGAGATTGCAAAAGGAACTTCGATGATCCTGGAAAATGAAAATCCTTATATTTTCAAAAGACATCCATTTGTTTGGTTGGTAGAAGCAGCTGATGACATCTGTTATAATATTATTGATATGGAAGATGCTCATAGATTGGGAATTGTTTCCACAGCAGATTGTAAGAATCTCTTCTTCGAATTAGTAAAATCTGAAACGGATGATATTAATAGAGTAGAGCAAAAACTGAATTCTATAGGTAATGAAAATGAACAAATTTCTTATCTTAGAGCTAAAGTTATTAATGCTTTAATTAATAAGTCTGTAGAACTTTATAAAGGTAATTTCAATACGATCCTTGAAGGTAATTTGAATAAAGGACTTCTGGATATTTATAAATCTGAAAACAAAACCTTACAGGACATCGAAAGTTTTTCCATTGAAAAAATCTACAATCATAAAGCAGTTGTAGAAATTGAAAATGCCGGTTACAATGTTATGTATGAATTATTGGATCACTTTATTCCTTCAATTTTGAAATCTGCGGATGAAAGAAAATCTTACGATAAAAAAGCTCTTAAACTCCTTCCAAAACAATTCTTCTATGAAGAAGGAACAGATTATCAAAAAGTTCTCGGCGTGATTGATTTCGTTTCCGGAATGACAGACAATTTCGCAACCGATCTTTACAGGAAAATAAAAGGAATTGATATTGGAATGACAATGTGAAAAAACAAAAACTCGGAATATAATTTCCGAGTTTTTTTATATCAATTCGCAACCAAAGACATCTTCAAAATGTCTTTTTATTTTTTCTTTGACTTCTTCCATGTCAACTTCTTTTTCTAATTCTCTTTTGAGAGAAGTGACTTGTTTATCAGTAATTCCGCAAGGGATGATGTATTCGAAATAGCGCATGTCTGTATTCACATTGAGAGCAAAGCCGTGGATTGTAACCCAACGCGATGCTTTTACGCCCATTGCACAGATTTTTCTGGCATAAGGCTTTCCTACGTCCAGCCAAACGCCTGTTTCACCATTGGAACGTTCTCCCTTTAATCCATATTCAGCAATGGTTCTTATAATGACTTCTTCCAGATCCCGCATATAGCGATGGATATCTGTGTAGAAATTTTCCAAATCCAAGATAGGGTAGCCTACAATCTGCCCAAATCCGTGATAAGTTATATCGCCGCCACGGTTAACTTTGACATAAGTCGCATTGATTTCTTTCAACTTATTTTCATTAGCCAGAAGATTTTCCTCGTGCCCACTTTTTCCCAACGTATAGACATGTGGATGTTCTACAAATAGCAGATAATTATTAGTTTCTTTCTGATCTTCCGGATAGTCTCTATTATATTTTTTAATGTCAAGGTTTTGTTTCAGTAATTCTTCTTGATAATCCCAGGAAGGCTGATAATCTTTAGCTCCCAAATCCTGAAATTTTACTTTTGTGTTGATGATGGAATTCACTTTAATTGAATTATTTCTACAAAATTACTCATTATTTGTTCAATTAACAATAAACAAAAAACCACCCAAAAAGGGTGGTCTCTTATAAAGAATAAAATCTGAAAATATGGCTTATTTTACAATAAGCTTTTTGGTTTCTGTCTGTCCTCCGTAAGTGATTTTTACTAGATAAGTTCCTGTTGAAAGCTTATTAAGATCAATCTCTTGTGTGGAGAATCCGGACTTGTTTATGATAGATGTTTCATATACTTTTTTTCCGGAGAAGTCGAATATTTCGATGTTTCCGTTTTTAGAAGCCGTTTCTTTTACATCAAATATGATATTAACTTTTTTGTCTTCTTTTGTTGTAGTTGCATTCCTGGTAGTGGGCGACGACGGATCGGCAGATTTCGCCCGCTTGACCGCCGACTACAAAGATTCCAAATTTTAAGCGCCATTTTGCTTTTAAAGTCGTTTCGAATTTGCACCCCGGTGATTTGTTCGGGTCATTGGGTTATTTGAGCTCTTAATTTTTACACCATTTAGCGAACATTTCTTTGTTAGTTTGGGATTTTGTGTTTAAACGTGTATCGAATATGCAAATTTAAGTGCCTATAAAGCTGCTTGCAAACGGCATTGGCGGCGCTTATTCCACCAAAAGCGCGCAACTATTTTGAACCCACGGTGTTCCATCGCCTAGTTCGGCATGTCAACAAATTGTTTTGTGAGCGGAAATGCACTTTTATTCAGGCGGATGGTCAGTGTTAAAAAGCTGTCTAGTGGCGGAATTTAGTGACCGATAGCAGATTTTGCGTGTGTTCACCTGCCTGTGCAAATTCGAAAGCCATCACGCGTTGGATAAAATTTGTGAAATTCTGAAGGGGAATGAAAAAGTAAAAATGCTAAAAGAAGAAACAGACACACAAAATCTGTATGAGTTGCTTAAACTTCTGGAAAATAAAAAACAATTACAAATACTGGATGAAATTAT
>QFQW01000057.1 GCA_003248755.1 Chryseobacterium sp.
ATTGATACAAATGATTGATTTTCCTGAGATTTGACTTCGCAGGAAATTAATAAAATCGAGAAAATAAAAAATAGAAATGATTTCATTTGTGTTTTTTATTTGAACGAAAAATTCAATAAATGATGCAATCAAATATTATTTATCATTCATCAATCATAAATTAGAGACAATCTGTCCGTCTTTCATTACCAATTTTCTATCTGTACTTTCTGCCAAAACGGAATTATGCGTTACAATCACAAAGGTCTGTTGATACTTATCTCTCAAATCAAAAAACAATTGATGAAGCGCATCTGCATTTTTGGAATCGAGGTTTCCTGTTGGTTCATCAGCAAAAATAATCTTTGGAGAATTAATTAATGCTCTGGCAACGGCAACTCTTTGCGCCTCTCCTCCGGACAATTCAGAAGGTTTATGATGCAATCGGCTTGCAATATTAAGGTCTTCAAATAATGAATGTGCTTTTTCAATCACTTCTTTTTCAGCAATTCCACCGATTCTGGAAGGCAACAAAACATTTTCCAAAGCTGTGAATTCTGGTAAAAGCTGATGATTCTGAAAAACAAAGCCAATATTTCTATTTCGGAATTTGGATAATTCTTTGTCTTTCATTTTCAGGTAAGAATTACCGTCCAAAGTTATTTCAGTTCCGTATTTGTCAATATCAGAAGGATTATCCAGTGTTCCCAAAATCTGAAGTAAGGTAGATTTTCCAGCTCCGGATTCTCCAACAATAGAAACCACTTCACTTGGTTTTATATGAATATCAACACCTTTTAGAACTTCCAGAGTTCCGTAAGATTTGTGTATGTTTTTTGCTCGAATCATAGTTTCTTTATTTTCAAAACACTTAAGTCACTTTAGAAAAAGTTATGAATTTTAATGCTAAGTTCACTTTAGATAAAATCTTTGATTTTCAAACTTAATTGAACTTGGACAACTCTATTTAAAACTTAAGTGTTAAATTTTAAATTTAAATCTTGGTCAATTTAGCAAATTTTAAGATAAGGTTTTTCTCGCCTTCGTTGGCAAAAATTACTTTGGCTTTGATATTTTGAGGGTCTGTTCCGTCCAAGAATTCCACTTTTCCCACCCCAAAACGGTCGTGTCTTACCATATCTCCTACTTCGATGTCTTGGGAAGATTGTCCTGCCGGATTGATGATTCTTGCCGTTGCAACGGGTTTCAATGTTTTTTTCGCAGGTGGGACATTGGTGTTTCTTTCCAACGTTTTTTTCTCTTCTTTCTTTTTATAGAATCGAGGTTCTGAAGGTGTTTCGTCAAAAATACTAGAATCGAGTCCGGAACGATTAATGAATTTTAGTTCTGTGACAGGATTTATCATCTCGACATATTTTGAATCAATTTCACTTAAAAACCTTGATGGTTCCGCATCGGTGATTTTTCCCCATTGAAATCTGGAAACGGCATAACTGAAGAATACTTGTTTCTCAGCTCTGGTCAATGCTACATAAAACAAACGTCTTTCCTCTTCCAGGTCTTCTCTTGTAGCAGAACTCATAAAGCTTGGGAAAAGATTTTCCTCGAGTCCCACCAAATGAACTATTGGAAATTCCAAACCTTTGGACAAGTGAATGGTCATTAATGAAACTTTGTTCGTATCATCATCTTTATCCGTTTGAGTATCAGCGGAAAGTGCGATATTCTCCATAAAGTTGGACAAACTCGGGTCGCCATCTTCAATCTGAATCTGTTCATCAATGAAACCTTGCATCGAGTTCAGTAATTCCTGAATGTTTTCTACTCTGGAGATTCCTTCCGGCGTTTGGTCTTCTTTCAGAAACTTAATTAAACCACTTCGTTTAGCTACTTCCATTGCGACATCGTAAACATTATCGGTTTTCAACATTACCTGGAAGGCTTTTATCATTGCCCAAAAGTCGCCTAATTTGGTTATGATTCCATTATTAAGTCCTAATTGTGGTGCATAAAAACCCAGATTATCAAGGACTTGAGAAACTGATAGATTGCGAGAATCTGCAAAAACAACCAATTTATTTTGAGTAGTTTCACCAATTCCTCTTGCAGGATAATTGATGATTCTGGACAAAGCCTCGGAATCATTTTCATTAACCAAAATCCTCAAATAAGCGAGCAAATCTTTAACCTCTTTCCTTTGGTAGAATGACAATCCACCATAAACCTTGTATGGAATATTCTTTTTTCTGAGTGCATCTTCAAACGCCCTAGTTTGGGAGTTGGTTCTGTAAAGAATCGCAAAATCCGAAAAATGACGTTGTTGTGTGTTATGTAATTCGAAGATATTGGCAGAAACGAAATTGGCTTCGTCTGCATCGGAAAGACTTCGGTAAATTTTTATTTTTTCTCCAACTTCATTCTCACTGAAAACATTTTTCTTGAATTGTTGTAAGTTTTTAGAAATCACAACATTCGCTGCGTCTACAATGTTTTGAGTTGAGCGATAATTCTGTTCCAAAGAGACTGTAACCGCATCAGGATAATCTTTTTTGAAATTCAGAATGTTATAAATATTTGCTCCACGGAAAGAGTAAATTGACTGCGCATCATCTCCAACGACACAGATATTTTCAAACTTCGAAGCTAAAGCTTTGACAATCAAATATTGAGAATGGTTTGTATCCTGATACTCATCCACCAAGATATATCGGAATCTATCTTGATATTTAGCTAAAACTTCAGGAAATCGAGTTAATAATTCATTGGTTTTCAATAACAAATCATCAAAATCCATTGCCCCGTTTTTGAAACAAGCTTCCACATATTTTCTGTAAACCTCTCCCATATGTCTCATATTAGCTCTTTCATCAGCTTCCATTAATTCCGGATTGTTGAAATAGGCATTAACAGTGATGAGATTATTTTTATACTGGGAAATTCTGGACATTACTTTTTTCGCCTTGTAGATTTCCGCGTCTATACCTAAATCCTTGATGACTTTTTTCAGGACATTGAGAGCATCTTGCGTATCATAAATCGTAAAATTGGACGGATAACCAAGATAATGCCCTTCGATTCTCAGAATCCTCGCAAAAACCGAGTGAAAAGTTCCCATCCAAAGTGAACGCGCATTGCTGTCTCCTACGAGTTTTGCGATACGTTCTTTCATTTCCTTCGCCGCTTTGTTGGTAAAGGTCAAAGCCAAGATATTGAAAGGGTCAATCCCATTGGTAATAAGATGAGCAATCCTCATCGTCAGAACTCGTGTTTTGCCGGAACCTGCGCCTGCTAAAACCATCAAAGGCCCTTCTAATGTTGTAACTGCTTCAAACTGTGGCTCATTCAATCCCTTCAGATAATCCATTCTTGTCTCAAAATTTTAAGATAACAAAAATAGCGATTTTTAAGCAATTTATCATTGCCTCAGAAGTTGATATTGGATGATTATTAGTAATTTTGCATTGGCAAAAATAACAAGTTATGACTGCCAAAATCTAATTCTAAAGTAAAAATCAATCCATTGAAAATCAATTATATTAAAGAAGAAATCAGTTCTTTTTTTGTACTGAAACCTTCGCCCAGAAGCTGGCATATTCCCTTTCTTGCGGGATTAGCGGTAGGGATTCCGTTATTATTCGGTTATTTTTTTGCAGATGTTAGGTCAGCTTTGACAGCAAGTTTAGCAGGTTTAGTAATCCTCTATATTCCGAATAGTAAAGATATCTTTGAAACTATGATGAAGATGTTTGTCTGTTCTTTTGGGATGATTGTTTCTTATATTTTTGGATTAGTTTTCAGTTTTAATATGTGGATTGCACCTTTTGCTTTCGGAATTTTTTCAGCAATTGTTTATTACATAGTCAGATATTTTAACCTGAAACCGCCGGGAAGTTTTTTCTTCATTATGATGGCTTCTATGGCAATCGGACTTCCGCATCATTCGGAAGCGATTCCGCAGAAAATCGGCGTTTTCACTATTGGAACTTTGAATGCTTGTCTGATTTGTTTAATTTATAGCTTATTGAAAAATAAGAAAGAATCAAAATCTGTTTTAACAACTTTCCAAATCAACCCTTATGTGAATCTTGTAGAGTCCTTTATTATTGGGATTTGTATGTTTGCTTCGGTTTTGGTTGGACAGATTTTCAAACTCGAATATCCTTATTGGATTCCAATTTCCAGTTTAGCAGTTTTACAGGGTGTGAACCAATATCATATCTGGAAAAGAGGCTTGCACAGGATTATCGGAACCATTATCGGGTTGGGAATTGCTTGGTTTATTTTCTCTTACGTGAAGGATATTTTGTGGATTTGCGTTTGTATTATTACACTTCAAATCATTGTAGAAATGCTGATTACAAGACATTATGCCTTAGCTGTAATGTTTCTGACACCAATGGGAATTCTGCTTGCTGAAACCGGAAGTTTTACTTCACTTAATCCTGATTATTTATTAAAAATGAGATTATTAGAGATTTTAATTGGTAGCGCGATTGGTTGTATTGGTGGTTGGTTTTTGTATAATGAGAGAATTAGATTTAATTCAATAAAAAATTTAAGAAAGTCGAAAGTTGTTTTGAGAAAGAGTTTTCAGAAAAGATAATTTTGTTATAGTAATTTGGATTTTCAGCTTATTTAACGTGATTCGGGATAAGAATCTATAAAACGCAAAGTCGAGCAAAGACATAACTATTTGTTTTTAAAAAATTTAAGATAAACCAAGGCGTAAAACTTAACAAAGTAATACAAATATCAAAGGAAAATTTATAAAAGAATAATTGATTACACATATAAAAGCGGAAACTAATTCCTCTTTTATTATTTACCAAGTCTTATTAGACCTAAGATTAAAATTCTTTTGATTTTTCTTTTCTAATTCCAATAAATTTCTTTGTTTGAAAAGTCTTACATATTCTCTAGCAAAATATATTATGGCAAATAATGAACGATATTTTTTCAGAAAAAATTTAGCCATGCCCAAAACATTAATCAATGCAATTTTATTACTCTGATATTTTGTGTAGTTGGGATCCAGGAAAATTGTGAGCAATTTGATTTTTGATAATTTTATAGACTTTTCTAAAGACATTTTTTGATTTCTATCGTGGATTACATTAATTCCTTTAGTTATTAAAATAGAAAAATTATGAAATTTAACACGATTACAAAAATCTCTGTCTTCTCCATAGTGAGGAAACATCAGGCTATTAAAGAATCCTGTCGTTTTTAAACATTTTTTTGTTACCAGCCAAGCCGCTGCATTTACAAAAGAGGTATCATAATAGCTTTCTTTTTCTATAGAAAGAGAAATATATTGTATAAAATTAGTATCAATTTTTTGCCCTGTACTATCGTATTGTATAGGGGCTATAATGCCGGATTCCGGATGACTGTCGGAAAAAGCAATTAATTTTTCAATCATATTACTTTCAATATAAACATCCTGGTTAATCAGGAAAAAATAATCATAATCCAATTTCAAAGCTTTATCTAATGCAATATTATTAGCCGCTCCAAAACCTAAATTAGTCTCCGAAACTTCAAGGTCAAAAACATTATATGATTTTAATAAAGATAAAGTATTGTCTGTAGAAGAATTATCTACAACAAAGACATCAGTTGGATAACTTGAAGACATAACGGAATCTAGGCATCTTTCAATCCACTTCTCTCCATTGTATGTGACAATAATTGTTGCTACTTTTTTCATTAAAATTTTAAATAGTCTGTAAAATTAAATTAATTTTGGAACAATAATAAAACTTTATGCTCTGTAGGATTTGTAATCATCAAAATGAAAATTGTAACTTATACAATATCAATGATAAAATGTTTGGTGGGAAAGAAAATTTTGAATATTTCGAATGTACTAATTGTGGTACTTTACAAATCTCTAAAATTCCTGAAAATATAGGAGCTTTTTATCCTGATAATTATTACAGTTTATCATCTAAGTTAAGTTTAAAAGAAAGGCTGCTGTTCAGATTGAGAGATTATATTTTTTATTATAACTTTCCTTCTTTTCTCGTTGGAAAACTAAAGATAAAAATGTCAAACCTATCTTTAGAAGCTTTTCTAAAACTGAAATCAAACAAATCTGCAAAAATATTAGATGTTGGTTGTGGAGAAGGAAAATTCTTAAGAAGTATTTACAATCTTGGATTTACAAATATTACTGGTTTAGAACCTTTTGCCTTAAAAGAGCAAACACAACCTTTTCCTATTTATAAAAAAAGATTAGAAGACTTTGAAGGTCAATTTGATATCATAACTTTCAATCATGTTTTTGAGCATGTAGAAGATGTCAATGAAACTTTGAAACTTTGTCATGAACTATTACAAAAAAATGGACAAATAATCATCAGAGTTCCTGTTAAAGATTCTTATGCTTACGAATTATATAAAGAAAATTGGGTACAATGGGATGCTCCGAGACATTTTCAACTTCTGACGAGAAAAGCAATTAATATCTTATCAAATCAAAATAATTTTGAATTAATAGATTACTATTGTGATAGTTATAAATTACAATTCACTGGAAGTGAGAAATATAAAAGACATTTGACTTACCAAACCTCTAATTCTGTTTTCACAAAATCTGAATTAAAAGATTTTACGGATAAATCCATTGAATTGAATAAACAACAGAAAGGAGATCAGATTGTTGCTATTTTAAGGAAAATCTAATTTTTTAAAATATTTTTGAAAAACTCTTTCCAGCGTAGATTTCGGATAAATTGGATTTCTTCTTGGCTTAGATTTCGTTTTTCTTTTTGTTTTAGAAAAGAATTGATGGTAATGAAAAACTCTTTTGCAGAATGGTTTTTGAAACTGGATTTTGCTGACGAAATCATTGCTAAAGGCAAACTCAAACCTATGTTATAAAAATACTGACCGAGTTTTTCCGCCTTTTGAGATTTGTATTTGTAAGCCGTCGGGCGTAGATGTTTTACCCAAAGGTCTTTGAGGGTCACAACTTCCCAATTATTCTTTTTAGCCAATAAAATATCGAGATTGTCCCAACCAAGAACAGCTCGTAAGCCATTCATATCCTCGAAACATTCTTTTTTGTAGGCTTTTACAGGACCGCGGACGTGATTTTTAGAAGACAGATTTTCGAAAACCCATTCGTGATTGTTATTGCCGAAATCGGACCAGTTCTCATTCGGATTTCTGAGGTTCTTAATCTCAGGGTTTTGTTTGTAATTCCTGATGTAAACCAAACCTGAAACGATTCCGGCTTTTGGATTTGTTTCGAAAACTTGATTGATTTTTTCTAAATAATTTTGAGGAAAAACAATATCTGCATCGTACTTACAAATCACATCAAAGTATTTCCAGTCAAAAGATTCTAAACCTTTATTAAAGGTTCTCACCACTTTTGCGCCTGGCGAATGCTCAGATTTTTCTAAGTCTAAAACCTTGAACCTTGAATCTTGAACCCTGAAATTATTTATGATGTCAGAGGTTCTATCAGTCGAACCATCATTCACAACAACACAAGCAAAATCCTGAAAACTCTGATTTTTCAGAGATTCCAAACAAGGAAAAATATTATTTTCTTCGTTGTGTGCAGGGATAATGATGAGAAATTTCACTTAAAATTGATTCGACTTTAAATTGACTTCGAATAAAAATTCTGGTGTTTTTGGGCTTTCAAAAGCTGATGTTTTATAATTTTCACGAGTGAAAACTGCACACATTGTGTTTTGCGGATGATAAAGATTTTCATGAAATTCCTTTGGTGTTCCGTCCAAAATTGCTTTGAAAACTTCATAACGGATTTTCTCCGGATTGTAAGCATAATCATGCCATACGACGACTGATTTTTCATGAACAAGATGTTGGAAAACCTGCTCAGTATCGTGTTTTACCATTTCATAAGAATGATCACCGTCAATGAAAATCAAATCATATTTTTTATTAAGTCCGGAAAAATCAAAAATCTTTGTATTACCTTCCAAATGAAGAATCTTTGGATTTTTCTTGGACAAAATTCCGTGTAACTCTGCATATTTTTTATTCCAACCCATAGCTTCCATTTCGGCTTTGGAAAGATTGAGTGTTGTGCAATCTTCAATTTCTTTTGCAACATTCCAAACACTTTCGCCGCGCCAAGTTCCAATCTCAAAATATGAATTTTTTCCTTTTGCTAAAGTTTTTAATAATGCTAAATCTGTCGGAAGAGAGCCGCCGTCAAGAATAAATAAATCAATGTTTAATTCAAAACCCTGATGATAAATCTCGTCCAGAGAAACTTCCGGTAAGCTTAAAAAGTTGGGATAATTCTTTTGAAATTCTTGTCTTCTGATATCATTTTGGTCTAGAATCAGATTTACAAGACTTGGTTGTTTTATAATATATTGAATAGATTTTTTTAACTTCTGAAGTTTCGTCATTGCCAATGGTAATTAATTTATCAAATCTCAAATATGGATTAAAAGCCGAAAGTTACAGATTTTTAAAAGAAATATTTTCCTTTAACTAAAAAAATGTATTTTTAAAGTAGATTAAAATTCCAATGAAAAAACCTTTTTCCCTTCTATTGATATTATTATCAATCCAATTATTTTATTGTCAAAAAAGTTTCAGTTTGGAAATTGATGCTCCGAATTTGAAAATAGATACTGTATTCGTCAGCTATCCTGCTGCAACAAGAAGTACACATCTTTTGCATAAATATGATTTCACCGCCGATGGTTCAAAAAAAATTTCTGAGCAAGGGGATATAAGATTGCTAATAAAAGGAACTGCAAATATTTTAACCAAATTTAATTATCCTCAGCCGGTAGCAATTTCCTATTATGATACTGTTAAAAATACAGGAATGCAGTCTCGGATATTTTTTGTTGAGGCTGCAAATATGAAATTATTAGTAAAAGATGATCAGTTAAATTTTGAACTCTTATCCTCCACTCCCGCAAATATTGAGTCTGAAAAATTGAACACAATTTTAAAACCTTATGAAAGTAAATTAAAACCTTACGAAAGTAATGATGCTGAAAGTGTGCAAAGCAAAGAATTAGAAATCCAAAAATACATCAAAAAAAATCCTAAATCTTATGTTGCACTTTGGGAAATCATTAATGATTTTTCCAAATATGGCCTTCATCCAATATATTTTGATAATCTGAAACTATTTGACTCAAACATCAAAAAAAGCTTCACTTACATAGAATTCAGTAAAATTCTTAAATTGGAAGCAGAACATATTTTCCCAGATATCAACCTAGACAATAAGAATCATCTTTCAAAAGAAACATTTAAAAATTACAAACTGACTTTAATTGATTACTGGGCAACATTTTGTAAACCTTGTATACAGGATATGCCAAAACTGGTTGAACTTTATGACCAATACAAAAATCAGGGTGTCAATTTTATTTCTATTGCTGATGAACAAACGCCTGAAAGAATAAATAAAGCCATTGAAATCCTGAAGAAAAACAATATCAATTGGGAAAGTTATTTTGATAAAAACAAAGAGTTTCCGACAAAATTAAATGCTGCCGGTTATCCTCTGCAGATTTTGGTAGATACCGAAGGTAATATAGTTAAAAGGACTTATGGAGAATTAAATGTTATCAAAGAATTTATGACAAATTATTTGAGTAATTAATAAAATTATTGATTAATTAACCATAATCTTTCTTATTGAGAGGCTTATAAGAGGTAATTTTGCATCTTTGATTTAATGTTATGGATGCAACGATTGGACAAAGCAAGAATTTTTCATATTCCGTTATTTCCTATGTTTTTTTCACCTTTATTGGTTATTTCATCATAGGATTATCGTTGTCCGTTTTACCTATTTTCATTAGTAAAGGCCTGGGGTTTAGTATGCTGATTGCTGGAATTGTGATTAGTTTACAATACATAATGACATTTTTGATGAGAGCTTACTCTGGAAAAATCATTGATAGCAAAGGTCCGAAACCTGCAGTTTTAGCAAGTATGCTGAGTTTTGCTTTTACAGGATTGATATTGATAATGGCTTATTATTTCAGATTCTCTCCTATTATCAGTTTGCTATTTCTAATTATTACAAGACTTTTTACCGGAGGCGCGGAAGGAATGATTGGCGCAAGTCCTATTAACTGGGCGATTATGACTTTCGGAGAAAAATATACTGCAAAAATCATTTCTTACAATGGTGTTGCTTGTTATGGTGCTTTGGCATTAGGTGCTTCTTTTGGGGTTACGATTGTAAAGAACTTCAATTTTTATGGTTTAGGAATTCTGATTGTAATTTTAGGATTAATTGGATTTTTTGTAGCAAGAACCAAAGACAATAGAACAGGAAAACACTCTTCTGAAGAAGAACAAAAATCCTTTTGGAATGTTCTTGGAAAAGTTGCACCTTTTGGATTTTGTCTGGCTTTGGGAGGATTAGGATTTGCTACTATTTCTACTTTCATAACACTTTATTACGATTATTACCATTGGCAAAACGGTGCAATGTGTTTGTCTGTTTTTGGAATTTTATTTGTTGCCGGAAGATTAGTTTTTAGTAATGCAATTAATCGATTTGGGGGAATCAATGTTGCGATTGCAAGTTTGGCTGTTGAAACTTTAGGATTAACGATTATCAGCTTATCTTATCATCCGTATTTTGCATTGATTGGTGCAGGAATCACAGGTTTAGGATTTTCATTGATTTTCCCGGCTTTGGGGGTTATGGCAATGAAAACGGTTCCTTCTTCCAATCAAGGCTCGGCTTTGGCTGGTTATGGATTATTTATCGATATTTCTCTTGGTGTGACAGGTCCTTTGATTGGCGGTGTTGCAGATGCGTTTGGCTTGCCTTATATTTTCCCTTTCAGTATTGGGATTGTGATGTTAGGTTTAGCCTTGGCTTATTATCTGAAAATGAATCAGTCCAAATAATACAAAAATATTTTTCAATTTATAAAAAGCATTAACCACATAGACACATAGAAAATTTAATCTATTTTATCTTAAGTATATAAAAACTATTTGTCTATGTGGTTAAAAAAAAATTTCGTTATGAATTTAATCAGGCTCTAAACTTAATTTTGTAAGTTTCTTCCTATTTTCGCATTTTAAATTGATATGCAGAAAGTTCTCAATCTTTTTGATTTCTCTCAAAAAGTAAATTACAGAAACGAAATATTCGCTGGATTAACGGTTGCAATGACGATGATTCCGGAATCTTTGTCATTTGCTATTCTTGCAGGATTTTCTCCATTGACGGGTTTGTACGCCGCTTTCATAATGGGATTGGTGACTGCAATTCTCGGCGGAAGACCGGGATTGATTTCAGGAGGCGCAGGTGCAACAGTCATTGTTTTGATTCCGTTAATGATTTCACACGGCATCGAATATGTTTTCGCGACCGTTGTTTTGGCTGGAATTATCCAGATTATTATCGGAATTTTTAAACTCGGAAAATTTATCAGGCTAGTTCCGCAGTCTGTGATGTATGGTTTTGTGAATGGATTGGCAATTGTGATTTTTATGTCACAGATCAATCAGTTTAAGGTTCAGGGAACAGAGAATTGGCTGTCAGGAAATCCGCTCTATACAATGATTGGTTTGGTTGCACTGACGATTTTTGTCGTATTAATATTTCCAAAATTCACAAAGAAAATTCCGGCCTCTTTGGTGGCGATTGCTGTCACTTTTGCTTTGGTAATGATTTTTGGAATTCAAACCAAAACTGTGAATGATATCGCTAATATTGCCGGAGGTTTCCCACCGTTTCATATCCCGAAAATTGAATTATCTTTTGAAGTTTTAAAAGTCATTTTTCCATTTGCTTTGATAATGTCAACCGTTGGATTGACGGAAGGTCTATTGACCTTAAATCTAGTCGATGAAATCACGAATACCAAAGGAAATAGCAACCGAGAATGTATTGCGCAAGGAACCGCCAACATCCTGAACGGTTTTTTTCTTGGAATGGGCGGTTGCCCGATGATTGCTCAGACTTTAGTTAATTTATCAGCCGGAGCAAGAGCCAGATTATCCGGAATTATTGCAGCTTTAGTCATTCTTTTCATTATTCTTTTTGGAGCGCCAATTATTGGTAAAATGCCGGTTGCAGCTTTGGTCGGCGTCATGATTATGGTTTCAGTCGGTACGTTTGAATGGGCAAGTTTCAAAGCGATAAAACGATTTCCGAAGTCTGATATTTTCGTAATGGTTGTTGTGACTTTGATTACCGTTTTCCTTCATAATCTTGCTTTGGCTGTTTTGATTGGAGTGATTATTTCGGCTTTGGTTTTTGCCTGGGAAAGTGCGAAAAGAATCAGGGCAAGAAAGTTCGTTGATGAGAATGGTATAAAATATTACGAGATTTTCGGTCCATTATTTTTTGGTTCTACAACTGCTTTTGCAGAAAAATTTGATGTGATGGATGACCCAAAAGAAGTCATTATCGATTTTAAGGAAAGTCGTGTGGTAGATATGTCTGCTATTGATATTCTGAATAAACTGACAGAACGTTATCACGCTCAAGGGAAAACCATCCGATTGAAACATCTGAGTCCGGATTGCAGACGATTGATAAAAAATGCGGAGAATGTGGTTGATATTAATATTATTGAAGACCCGGAATACGGGGTTTTGAAGAATTAAGTTTTTGCAAGGAATTTTATTTTTATATGTCTTCGAGAGCCTCAGACTGACAGGAATTTCTTTCCAACAATCTGTTTAAGGCAAAACACATTTGGTTTTTGATTCCCGCAATCTGTTTAATGTAAAAAACAGTTGAGTTTTAGTTTCCGCAATCTGTTTAGAGCAAAACAAACTTGAGCTTTAGTTTCCACAACTTGTTTAAAGCAAAACACAGTTGAGTTTTAGTTCCTGCAATTTGTTTAGACTAAATTCTATTTTATTCATCAATGTTGATTGAAAGACAAAACCCCTAGCCCCGATTGTGATAACAAAACTTTTGAGACAAAAAAGATATAGCACTTCGACAGGCTCATTATAAACTACAAGCGGGATTAAGCTCTTAATTTATTTATAAAAACTCGATTTTCAAAATCCAACTAAAATCACGATTTTTGCAATCTCAAATTTTATTATGTCTTTAGAACAAGAAATCAGCAAAAGAAAAACTTTCGGAATCATCTCCCACCCCGATGCGGGAAAAACCACATTGACAGAAAAACTACTGCTTTTCGGAGGTGCGATTCAGGAAGCCGGAGCTGTAAAATCAAACAAAATCAAAAAAGGAGCGACCTCCGACTTTATGGAAATCGAGCGACAAAGAGGGATTTCTGTGGCGACTTCTGTTTTGGCTTTTGAATACCGTGACCACAAGATCAATATTCTGGATACGCCCGGTCACAAAGATTTTGCGGAAGATACTTATCGAACGCTGACCGCCGTTGACTCTGTAATTGTTGTGATTGACGTGGCGAAAGGGGTTGAGGAACAGACGGAAAAGCTGGTTCAGGTTTGTAGAATGCGAAACATTCCGATGATTGTTTTCATCAATAAACTGGACCGTGAAGGTAAAGATGCCTTCGATTTGCTGGACGAAGTGGAACAGAAATTAGGTTTGACAGTTTGTCCACTCTCTCTACCGATTGGTATGGGTAGCGACTTTCAGGGGATTTATAATATTTGGGAAAATAACATCCAGTTGTTTTTGGAAGAGAAGAAACAGAAAGTTGGTGAATCTCTGAAAATTGATAATATCAACGATTCTCAAATTGATGAACTGGTTGGTGCAAAAGCCGCGACAAGTTTGCGTGAAGAACTGGATTTGATTCAGTCTGTTTATCCGGAGTTTAATCGTGAAGATTATATGAATGGTGATTTACAGCCTGTTTTCTTTGGTTCTGCTCTTAATAATTTTGGAGTCCGTGAGTTATTGAATGCTTTCATTGATATTGCACCAATGCCTCAGCCGAAAGAAAGTGAAACGAGATTGGTAAAGCCTGAAGAACAGAATTTTACAGGGTTTGTGTTCAAAATCCATGCAAATATGGACCCGAAGCACAGAGACCGTCTGGCATTTGTAAAAATCGTGTCCGGAACTTTCAAAAGAAATGAAAATTATCTCCTTGTAAGAGAAGGTAAAAAAATGAAGTTCTCCTCTCCTAACGCGTTCTTTGCAGATAAAAAAGAAGTTGTGGACGAGAGTTTTCCTGGCGATATTGTCGGACTTCATGATACGGGAAGTTTCCGAATTGGTGATACTTTGACAGCTGGCGAAAAATTGAGCTTCAAAGGCATCCCGAGTTTCTCTCCTGAACATTTCCGTTACATCAATAACAATGACCCACTGAAAGCGAAACAGTTAGCCAAAGGCGTTGACCAGCTGATGGACGAAGGTGTAGCCCAGTTATTTACGCTGGAAATGAATGGCAGAAAGATTATCGGAACGGTTGGTGCGCTTCAGTACGAGGTTATCCAATATCGTTTGGAATACGAATATGGTGCGAAATGTTCTTATGAGCCAATTAGTATTCACAAAGCTTGTTGGGTGGAAGCGGATGAAAAGTCTGAGGAATTCAAAGAATTTGCAAGACTGAAACAGCGTTTCTTAGCGAGAGACAAATATGACCAACTGGTTTTCTTAGCCGATTCGTCTTTTACGATTACGATGACTCAGGAGAAGTTTCCGAATGTGAAACTGCATTTTATTAGTGAATTTCAGAATCATTAAAATATATAATCCGCAGCGTTTTCTGCGGATTTTTTGATTGATAGAGTTTTTAGTATAATTCGTTATATTTGAAAGTTTTGTAATCAAATCAAAAGATATCACAAATATGAAACTTTTAAAAAATGTTAATATACTTAGATTAATAATTTTTCTCGTTACTAGTTTTTTTTCATATAAAATTTTTCTCAATTTTGCTTCTCCTTATGTTTTTGATAAGACAATAATTTTGAGCAATTTAATCACAACAATTTCTGTATTAATTGCAATTATTATAACTTATTTATTTTCGAAACTTTTTTCAGAAAAATCAATAAGAGTTGATAGAAAAAAAGACATTGATGAATTAGCTAAAAAACTAACCTATTTAAGAAGAATTGCATTTCATTTAAGAGGAATGAATCGATTTTGGAATTTTAAAGATTTTAATCCTAAATCGGTAATTGACTACAAGTATAAAGATTTGACTTGGGAGCAGTATCGAGGACTAGATGATAAAGATTTGAATAAAAGAGATTACAGAAAAATTAGTTATGAGATTGGAGAAATTAGTGGTCAAGCTTATCTTGCACTAAAAGGTCTTCAGGATGATGAAAGTGACTATAGTTTTTTTGGAGAATTTCATCCTCTCACTTATTCTTTAAATGATTTAGCAAAGTATCGTGATTATTCTAATTCGGTATGGTATTTTTTTGAAAATTCAGATTCAGAAATAGTCAATTTAGCAAAAGAAAATAGACGCTCATTAAATTTCGTTGATGAATTATACTTGAAAATTTTTAATAAAAAAATAGATAAGGATAATTATAACAAAAGTATTAAAGACACATTTAGTTATTTTGAATCAGAAGTCTTCGATAAGCTAATATACTTAACATCTCTAAATACTAACTACTTTCCTAAACCTTTAATATATAGCTTTTTAAATATGCTAGTATATTTAATAATCCTATTATTGAGCATTTTTATATTAGTTTTAAATATAAAGGAATATTCTGCTTTTATCTATACAATTTTAATTCTATCATTATTTATCGCAAATACTTTTGATTTAATTGTAATAATGTTTTACTCAATCAAAAAAGAGCTTAAAATTGATGACATTTTAAAATTTTAAATTTAAACGTTTCTTAATAAATAATATCAGGTATACACTTTCGGATACTTTTTATTTTCAAGTTTTTGTAAATCACTTGTAAAATCAATTTAAGTATTTGATTTTCATCAGATTAAAATATTACAAAAAGTTTCGGATTCATTTACAAATCATTCTTTTCGTTTCGGGATAGCTTTACATCATAAAATTATCCCAATGAAAAAATTAATATTGACCGCAGTTATTTTGAGCACACTCACGATGTGTAAAAAAGCAGAATTAGAACAAGCTAATAATACAATCGCCAACGCAGATTCTTTGATGAATAAAGCTTCTGAAACTGTTAAAAATCTTGATACCAATTCCGTTTTGGATTCAGTGAATCTGAAAGCCAAGGATTTGATTAAAAATAAGGAAGAAATAGAGAAAGTGTTTGAGAATAGCAAGGAGAAAATCGATTCTATTTCTGAAAATGTCGAGAAATTCAAAAAAGATATTGAAGAGAAAAAAATCAGTTCTAATATAGATTCGATAAAAAATCAAATCAAAAAAGAAATCCCGAAAACGACGAAAGTTCTTACCAAAGTGATTTACAAAGACAAACCTGCAAAAAAGGAAAATGTAGTTCCAGAACCTTCTCCAATGGTAAAAAATGGTTCTGTGGAAATCAATGTTGATAATATCTCCGAATCCAAACAATCTCTCAGAGAAATCATCCGAAAATATGACGGAACTGTCAAAACGGAAAACCTGGTGAGTAATAATGAATTCCAAACGTTTTATCTTACTGCGAAAGTTCCGTTTGAAAAGTTTGATTATCTTGTAGAAGACCTTCAAAATTTGGGAATCATCCGAAATAAAAATCTGGAAGTGAAAGGCGAAAATTACAATCCTAATAAATTGGGCAACCTGGAAATCACGCTTTATGACAACCATCTGAAACCTCAGGAAAACGAAAAAGAAAAGACTTTTGGTGAAAAATCCGCAGATGCAATTTCATCCGGCTGGAATGTGATTGGAAGTATCCTGTTGTTCCTTCTACCCTTTTGGCCGGTATTCTTGATTGTTGGAATTGGTTATTATTTTTATAAAAAGAAAAGTCAGGAGAAAAATCAAAATCCATCTAAAGATAATAATCAAAGCGATGACTTACAGTCTTAATCGTACAGGCAGAAAGTTGTTAAAATTAATCTAATGTTTTTTAAGGCACGAAGATTTTAAACTTGAAAAAATAAAAGACGCTTAAATTAAGCGTCTTTTTTATGGTTGAAAAATTCGATTTTAGTTCATCAGGCTTTTGCTTAGGTTAAGCGCATCCTGATTGGTACTGTCATATTGCAGAGATTTTGCAATGTATTGTTTCGCCTTTTCAGGATTGGTGTCTTTATCAACAAATGCGATGAAAAAGTATGCATAAGCCAGATTCTGCTTATTAGCTTCTACCTCCTCCGGTTTTACTTTTGTGATATATTTCTCGTAAGCAGTTTTTGCTCCTTCATTATTTTTTGCTGCCTGATTGGCATATCCAATGCTGTAATAGGCCGGTGCCCAATCTGGAATAACCGTTGTGATTTGATTCCAAGTTGCAATGGCAGATGGAAAATCTCCAGCATCCTGATATGCTGTTGCCAGTGTTACCAAAGACTGCGTGTCTTGCGAATTAGCGGCAATTTTTTGTTTTAATGCATCTATTTGAGGATTAGCTGTTGAGCTTTGAGTTGTTGTAGCAGTTTGTGTTTCCGTAGTTGTTTGGGCATTTACATAACCAACTGTTAATAATGATAATCCAAACAATAGACTTTTAATTTTCAATTCCGTTTTCATAACCTTTTATTTTAAGTTGTAATGTATATCGCAAGTACGATTCCATAAAATCTAAAAATTTTCAAAATTTAATTTTTTTCTGATTTTTTTAAGAATTTACGGATATGATTTAAGAATATTTAAAATAATTGTTTGAATTTTGAGATTGATTAGTATATTTATATATTAATATTAATTTATTAAGTATATTTGTTTACTATTATTTGATTAAAAAATGAATTTTGGCACAATTACAGATGCAATAAAATTGCTGGAAGAATTTGATTCTGAAAACACAGAAAAGATATATTCTGATGATATCAATGGATTCAAAAAATGGATTCATGATAACGAGGTCAACAGAATTCCATCAATTAAAGATGAACCGGTTTGGGAGGGTAAAGAAAACGGAAGAACTCCGGAAAGTGTTATCAGCACCTTTCTGGTTCACCTTAACCGATATGCAAAAACTTACTCTAAGTCGGCTATTGCAGGTTCCGATTTCCATACGCAGGAGGAATTTATCTATCTGATAAATCTAAAAGCTCTGGGAACGATGACAAAAATGGAATTGATAAAAAAGAATATTCAAGATAAATCTGCAGGTATTCTTATCATTAATAGATTGATAAATCAAGGTTGGGTTCAACAAACAAATTCTGAAACTGATAAAAGAACAAAGGTTCTCAAAATAACAGAAAAAGGATTGGAAACTCTGGAAAAACAAATGGATAAAATACGTAATGCAACCAATATCGTAACCGGAAATATTACTTATCAGGAAAAAATGGAATTGATTCGGATTTTGGATAAATTGGATAAATTCCACCAACCAATTTTCAGCAAAAACATTGATAGTCATCATCTTATAAACGTAGTTTACGAAGAATATCCATTTGGTAAAGATAAATTATGAAGAAAAGAATAGCGATTATAGGTTCAGGTTTTTCAGGCTTGTCTGCAGCAGCTTATGCTTCCAAAATGGGACACGAAGTTCATATTTTTGAGAAGAACAGCAGTTTAGGCGGTCGTGCAAGAAGTTTCCAAACAGATAGTGGTTATACTTTTGATATGGGCCCAAGTTGGTATTGGATGCCGGATATTATCGAAAAGTTCTTCAATGATTTTGGAAAGTCAACATCTGATTTTTATGAATTAATTCCTCTTAATCCACAATTTGAAATGGTTTTTTCTCACGGAACAATGGAAATTCCTCAGGATTATGAAGAAATGAAGAATCTTTTTGAACAAACCGAAAAAGGCGCAGGAAGAAAATTGGATGATTTTATGAAAGATGCGAAATATAAATATGAGGTCGGGATGAAGGATTTTGTAAACAAACCTTGCCATTCCTGGTTGGAATTCGTCTCTCCTACTATTGCAAAAAGTGCTTTGAAACTGGACTTACTGAGTAATTTTCATCAATTCGTAAGAAAATATTTTTCTAATCCAAAACTGATTACATTAATGGAATTCCCTGTAATTTTCTTGGGGGCAGCGCCAAAAGATATTCCGGCTTTATACAGTCTGATGAATTACGGCGGTTACAAATTGGGAACTTGGTATCCAATAGGCGGATTTATAAAAGTTATAGAATCAATGGCTAAAATTGCCACTGAACAAGGAACCAAAGTTCATCTAAATTCTAAAGTCGAGGAGATTATTATTAATGACAAAAAAGCATCAGCAATAATTGTAAACGGCAAAAAAATAGAGTTTGATTCTGTAATTGCATCTTCTGATTATGAACATACAGAAAGTCATTTAATTCCCGAGGAATATAGAAATTATGATAAAAAATATTGGAAAAAGAAAACTTTTGCGCCTTCTTGTTTGATTTTTTATCTCGGTTTCAAAGAAAAAATCCCGAATCTAAAACATCATACATTATTCTTTGAAAACGAATTAGAACTTCATACCAAAGAAATCTATGAAGATAAAAAATGGCCTTCAAAACCATTATTTTATGTTTGCTGTCCTTCTAAAACCGATAAAAATCTGGCTCCTGAAAACTGTGAAAATGTTTTCTTATTAATGCCAATTGCGACAGGAATTCAGGATTCTGTAGAAATGCGGGAAAAATATTTTTACGAAATGATTGAGAGATTGGAAAAACATACAAAAACAACTAACTTAATTTCAAAACTCGATTATAAAAAGAGCTACTGCATTGATGATTTTATCAGTGATTATAATGCTTACGAAGGAAATGCTTATGGATTAGCCAATACATTATCGCAAACAGCAGTTCTGAAACCTTCTCTAAGAAACAAAAAAGTTAAAAATCTTTTCTATACCGGACAATTGACTGTTCCGGGACCCGGAGTTCCACCGTCTATTATTTCCGGAAAAATTGCAGCAACCGAAGCCCACAAAATCTAAAATATGAAAAAATTATTCGATGAGCTTTCTTATAAAGTAAGCAAGGAAACTACAAAAAAATATAGTACAAGTTTTTCGTTGGGCATTCTTGCTTTGTCACCCAAAATCAGAAACCCAATCTATGCAATCTATAGCTATGTTCGTTTAGCAGACGAGATTGTGGATAGTTTTCATGGATTCGATAAGCAAAAATTACTCTCAAGATTTCGTGATGAGACATTTTTGGCTTTAGAAGAAAAAATATCCCTCAATCCTATTCTCCAGTCTTTTCAGGAAACCGTTCATCAATACCATATCGATTCTCAATTGATTATTCAGTTTTTGAAAAGTATGGAAATGGATCTTCATAAGATTGATTATAATTCTGAACTTTATAAAGAGTACATTCTTGGTTCTGCGGAAGTTGTTGGATTGATGTGTCTTCAGGTTTTTGTAGAAGGTAATAAAGGAGAATTTGAAAGGCTTAAACCATTTGCAATGACTTTGGGTTCTGCTTTTCAAAAGGTTAATTTTCTGCGAGATATGAAGGATGATTACTATGTTTTGGGAAGGACTTATTTTCCGAATGTAGATATTAGCGCTTTTGATAACGAGGTCAAATCCAACATAGAAAAAGAAATCGAATTGGAATTCCAAAAAGCGCTGGAAGGGATTAAGAAGTTGCCTCGTTCTTCCAGATTTGGAGTTTATTTGGCTTATAGATATTACGTTTCGCTATTTAATAAAATCAAAAAAATATCAGCCTGTAAGATTATCAATCAAAGAATCAGAATCTCTAATAGCAAGAAAATCTCTTTGATGATGGGATGTTATGTAGAATACAAAATGTCAATCATATAGAAATGAAGTTTTTATTAATCTTAATTTATCCATTGTTTTTTGGACAGAATTCTGAATTAGACTTTGTTCGTAAAAATTATAAAAAATCTATTTCTGACAAAAAGATTTGTAAAGAGATGATTGATCATCTTGAAAAAAATAATAATGATGCAATTGAGTTGGCTTATTTTGGCGCATTCCAAACGATTTGGGCAAAACATTCAGTAAATCCTATTGAAAAATTAAGGACATTTAAAAAAGGAAAAATTAATATTGACAAGGCTATCAAACAAAAACCAAATGAGCTGGAATCAAGATTTATCCGGTATTCTATTCAAAAAGAAAGTCCAAAATTTTTGGGATACAAAGATAATATCGATGAAGACGAAAAACTGTTACAGCAGAATTTGAATCAAGTCAGAAATCCAGAGTTAAAAGAAATGATAATTAACATTTTAAAATCAAAAAATGATTCATAAATTATATAGAGAACAACAGCTGAACTGTGATATACAAACAGCATGGGAGTTTTTTTCTTCGGCTAATAATCTAGAAAAAATAACTCCAAAAGACATGAGCTTTGTTGTTTTAACGAATTTTCCTAATGATGAAATCTATGAAGGTATGGTAATAGACTACCATATTTCTCCCCTATTTCGTATTAAAATGAATTGGCAAACAATAATAACCGAGGTAGATCCACAAAAAAGTTTTGTTGATTTTCAGAATAAAGGACCTTACAAATTATGGCATCACTATCATTTATTTATCCCAAACGAAAAAGGTGTACTTATGATCGACAATATTGATTATGAATTGCCATTAGGTTTTTTGGGAGAAATAGCTCATAATCTTTTTGTTAAGAAGAAGTTGGAATATATTTTTGATTACAGGAAAAAGACTTTGGAATTAATGTTTAATCATAAAGAGACAAGCGTATGAACTTCCTTATAGTTTTGGTGACATTTTTCCTGATGGAAGGGCTTACTTGGTTGATTCACAAATATGTAATGCATGGTTTTTTGTGGGTTCTTCATCGTGATCATCACGATCACAGCAATGATCCTCCGTTGGAAAAAAATGATTATTTTTTTGTAATTTTTGCAATTCCGGCTATTATCTTGATGTATATAGGAAGTTTGGAAAATTTTAGTTTTTATTTCTATATTGGTCTGGGAGTTACTATTTACGGATTTGCTTACTTTTTTGTACATGATATTTTCATTCATCAACGAATAAAAATTCTTAAAAACACTCAAAATCCTTATCTCTTAGCAATTAGAAGAGCGCACAAGCAACATCATAAACATATTGGAAAAGAACGGGGGGAATGCTTTGGGTTTCTTTGGGTCCCAATAAAATATTTTAAAATGTATTTCAATAAAAAATAGATAAAAATGCAGTTAACATATCTTTTGATCAATTTTTTTACTGTAATAATATGTTTCATGTTTTCCTTTCACCCAAGAATTAAGTTTTATATACATTTCGGAGCTTTTTCAATGTCATCATTATTAGTTGCTACTGTTTTTATAATATGGGATATTTGGTTTACAAAAATGGGGATTTGGTGGTTTAATGATGATTATATTGTGGGAATAAAAGTTTTTGGTTTACCAATAGAAGAATTATTGTTCTTCATCTGTATTCCTTTTTCGTGTGTGTTTACCTATTTCTGCTTAGATAAATTTTTTAAGTTAGATTGGAATCCCATTTGCGAAAGTATATTTGTAATAGTATCTATTGTTGTTTATTTGGGATTAGGATTATATTTTTATGAAAGAATTTATACATTCACTACATTTATATTACTATCAATAACATTATTTGTATTATATTTTCTATTGGATGAGGATTGGATTGGAAAGGCATCATTTGTTTATATTGTATTATTGCCTGGTTTTGTTTTAGTTAATGGAATATTGACAGGTTCAGGATTAGAGAATCCTATTGTAAATTATAATTCCGGGAAATTTATCGGTTTAAGACTTTTAAGCATTCCTATTGAAGATTTTTTCTATGGATATTCATTGATTTTATGGAATATTTATTTTTTCCGAAAATTTAAAGTGAAAGAATTGGAAGAAGCTTATAGCTGACAATAACTTAATTAAAAAGCCCTAAGAACAATTTCTTAGAGCTTATATATGTCGGCGAGCGTTATGATGTAAGCCAAAACCATATTGCTTTTAACTATATCAGTTACTAAAAAATCCCTGTAAAGACAGGGATATTAAAGAATTACTTTTTAGATTCTTCTACCGATACTTTTCGGAATTCTTTAAAAAGTTTGCTAAGCTCTAAAGCAGATTTTCTTGCTCTTGTCCCGGCAGCTTTGTTACCTTTTTCAGCTTGTTGTTCAGCTTCTTTAGCAAATGCTGCAAATTCAGCATTGATGCTTTCAATAAGTTCTTTCATAGTATTTGCCTATATTTATATTGGAATGCAAATATAATCGGTAAATTACTTTCTATCATAAATTATTTTATAAAATTTTATTTAATGTCTGAAAATAAGATTGATTTGAGATTTTTACTTCTCATAATCCCATTCAACAAAAGAAATTATCAAAAAATAACAACTTAAATCTTACTAAAGCTTAGGATAAATTACAGCCGGATAAAGACACTAAAATAAATTTTATATAAAAATGAACGATTTTAACCTAGGTTAAGATGGATTGAATTTAACCAACTTAGATTTGCTAAAGAATTAAGACAAAAAGTAATAAACAAATATTAATCACAAACAATTAAAAAAAGTAAATTATGAGCACACTAAAATTAAAAGACGGAACAGAGATTTTTTACAAAGACCAAGGCGAAGGACCGGTATTGATGTTTCATCACGGATGGCCTTTATCATCAGACGACTGGGATGCGCAGGTCATTTTCTTCCTGCAAAGAGGCTACCGGGTGATTGCCCACGACAGAAGAGGCCACGGACGTTCAAGCCAGAATATTTATAACCATACTATCGAACAATATGCTTCTGATGCTGCAGAATTGGTTGAGTTCTTGGATTTGAAAGATGTGATTCACATTGGTCACTCAACTGGTGGCGGAGAAGTTATCCGTTATGTTAACAAATATGCTAACGGAAGAGCTAAAAAGGCGGTTTTAATCAGCGCTGTTCCGCCGATTAT
>QFQW01000152.1 GCA_003248755.1 Chryseobacterium sp.
CTATGGCGGTCCTGATGGAGATTATGCAGCAATGAGTACTTCGTGGTATAATCCAGCAGGAGCATCTAATGATTGGTTGATAAGCCCACAAATTGCATTACCAGCAGCAGTTTCAGTTCTAAAATGGGATGCGAAAGCCCAAGACGCAGATTATCCTGATGGATACAAAGTTATGTTATCCACAAATGGTGGAAATACAGTAGCGGATTTTACAGTTCAGTTATATTCTACGGCTGCTGAAAACAGTACTTGGACAAGTAGAGAAGTTTCTTTAGCAGCTTACGTTGGACAAACAGTTAGAATAGCCTTCGTTAATAACAGTAATGACATGTTTGTTTTACTTGTCGATAACATCAAAGTTGAAAGTGCTCCTACAGCACCTCCAAATTGCCCTTCTATAACAGCTCCAACAAACGGAGCAACAGATGTTGTTTCCACAAGTCCGGTTACTTTGACCTGGGCTGCGAGCGCAGGCGCTACAAGTTATGATGTTTTCCTAGATACAAACACAAACCCAACCACATTATTAGGTAATTATACAACAACTACAACAAGCTCTACATTGTTACCTTCTACAACATATTACTGGAAAGTTGTTGCAAAAAATGGAGCGGGTGATTCTACAGGATGTACAGTATATTCATTCACAACAGGTGCAAATCCAGCAGCTCCATATTGCGGACCATTGGCCTTTACCTTTACTGTGGAACCAATTACACTGGTAAATTTTGCAGGAATTAATAATACTACAAGTGCCAGTACAACAGGAGGAACTTCTCATGAATTTTTCTTGGGTCAGATAGGTAATGTAACTCAAGGTGGAACTCATACAATTACACTGAAAGGGAATACTGGCGGTAATTACACAAATTATTTTGCTGTATTTATTGACTGGAACCAAGATGGAGATTTTGCGGATTCTGGAGAAACTTATTCTGTAGGAACCATTGTTAATTCAACAGGTACAGATACAAAACAACTTACTTTTAATATCACAGTTCCGGTTGGCGCAACAATTGGCAATACGAGAATGAGAGTTAAAAAGCAATTTGGAACAACTAGTCCTCTTACAGATCCTTGTGCAGGTGCTAGCTTTGGACAAGCAGAAGATTACACTTTAAATGTTGGTATTTTAGCGGTTTCTGAAACTTCTAAGTCTACTATTAAGTCTTATCCAAACCCAGTTAAAGATATCTTTAATATCGAGGCTCAAGGTAAAATCCAATCTGTAAAAGTATTTGATGTCACTGGAAAACAATTATTAACTAAAGAATTGAATGAGGTTAAATCTCAAATTGACTTCAGTAAGTTCAACGCTGGTGTATATGTTGTAACAACTACGATGGCAGATGGAAGTACTTCATCAACTAAAGTGATTAAGAAATAATAATTAATCCCAATAATTTTAAATCCCGTCAATTGACGGGATTTTTTTATGATAATAATTTGTAGTTCAGAAAAAAGTCGTACTTTTGCAACTCGAATTTTTAATTAAAATTAATTAACATTATGAACAATTACGAAACTGTTTTCATTTTAACTCCCGTTCTATCTGATGCTCAGGTGGAGGAAGCAGTGAAAAAATTTGAAGATCTATTGACTTCAAACAATTGCGAAATCGTTGCCAAAGAAAATTGGGGACTTAAAAAATTGGCTTATCCTATCCAATTGAAAAAGAATGGGTTTTACACTCTTATCGAATTCAAAGGAGAAGGAACTGTAGTTGCAGACCTTGAAACTGCTTACAAACGTGACGAAAGAGTTATCCGTTACCTAACGACTAAACTTGACAAACACGCTGTAGATTATGCAATAACAAGAAGAAGCAAACTAAAATCTGCTAAAGCTTAATTATTAACCTTTAAAATTTAAAACAATGGCAATAGATGATATGGCAAAACAAGCCTCTGCTGGAGGTGAATCTGAAGTAAAATTTCTTACTCCACTTGATATCAATACAAAATCTGAAAAGAAATATTGTAGATTCAAAAAATTTGGGATTAAGCACGTAGATTATAAAGATGCTGACTTCCTTTTACAATTTGTAAACGAACAAGGTAAAATCTTACCAAGAAGATACACTGGAACTTCTCTTAAATATCAAAGAAAAGTATCTGCTGCTATCAAAAGAGCAAGACATCTTGCTTTGATGCCTTACGTGGCTGACTTATTGAAATAAGAAAAAATAATAAAAGAAGTAGGTTCGCCTGCTTCTTTTGTTGCTGAATAAATAATTTAATTCTAACTGTTTTAGATATTAGATATCAGATATCAGATTTTAGATTTTCTAATTTCTCATTTCTAAACTCTAACTTCTAGAATCTAAACAAGACAACAACAATGGAAATTATCCTAAAACAAGACGTAGAAAACTTGGGACTTGAGTTTGATACGGTCAATGTAAAACCAGGTTACGCTCGTAACTTTTTATTACCTCAAGGTTTTGCTTTATTAGCAACTCCAAAAAACAAGGCAGCTCTAGAAGCTACTTTGGAAGCCAGAAAAGAAGAAGAAGCTAAATTAATCTCTGCTGCTAATGCTGTAGTTGAGCAATTGAAGAAAACTTCTATTACTATTCCTGCAAAAGTAGGTTCTGGTGACAGATTATTTGGTTCTATCAACAATGCTGATCTTGCTGCTGCTTTAG
Source organism: Chryseobacterium sp. (assembly GCA_003248755.1). Lineage (GTDB taxonomy): Bacteria > Bacteroidota > Bacteroidia > Flavobacteriales > Weeksellaceae > Epilithonimonas. The sequence continues at coordinate 2,648 of QFQW01000152.1, forward strand.
AAAAAGCCGGTGTAAGTGTTGATAAAAAATATATCAAAATTCCTGGAAATACAATCAAAAGAACTGGTACTGCAACTGCATTAATCAGACTTCACAGAAATGTAGAGTACAACTTCGATTTTGCAATCGTTTCTGATGCGCCAGTAGAAGCTCCTAAACCTGCTGCTCCTAAAGCTAAAGTAGAAGAAACTCCTGCTGAAGAAGCTTAATTGGAATACTTTCAAAAGGCATAAAACAAAAAATCACTTCAAACAATGAAGTGATTTTTTTATTTTTAATTTATGTTCTAAGATTTTATTGGTTTCCAAGAATTAAAAAAATCTTTT
>QFQW01000058.1 GCA_003248755.1 Chryseobacterium sp.
AAAATCTGTGAATTTTGCGTTCTCTTTTTTAGCAAATTTTTCATTGTTTTTCTCAGAAGTAATGATAACTCTACCCTCTTTTACGCCATTTTTCCAGTAATTCTGTGCATTACAATTAATGATAATTCCTGTTATAAAACAAGATATGATCAATCTTTTCATTCTTTGGTATTCTAATTAAATAGAATGTTTTTATTAGTTAATTATTTAATTTATAGATTCTTACGTAATCAATTAAGAACTTTTGAGGATAGATTCCAGAATCAACGCCTTCTTTTCCACCCCAATTTCCTCCAACAGCCTGATTCAGAATCAAATAAAATGGCTGATCAAACGGCCAAGCATCATAGGTTTTTTCTGTATTAATGTAAGTAAAATATTTCTTGTTATCCACATACATTTCGATTTTCTCAGGTGTCCAATCTGCTCTGTAAATATGGAATTCACTTGTTGCGTCCTTTACAATGATTGTATCTGTTTTCTGAGTTCCGCTGATGTGATTATATTTTTTGGTATGAACCGAAGCGTGAATAAAACCTTCATTATAGCCGACATGTTCCATAATATCGATTTCTCCATCATCAGGCCATTTTTTGATATTCTCGCTCAACATCCATATTGCAGGCCAGGTCCCCTTCCCTTTTGGTAACTTTGCTCGTACTTCTACACTTCCATATTTGAAAGGAAAAGTTTCTTTCGTAATCAATTTTGCCGAAGTGTAATTATTACTTTCCCATCTCTCTTTTCTGGCTTCGATAACGAGTTTTCCATTTTCGATTCTTGCATTTTCTTTTCGGTCTTGGGTATAGAACTGAAGTTCATTATTTCCGAAACCATTTCCTCCTGTTTCAAAAGTCCATTTAGAAGGATCAATAGAATTTTCATTGAACTCATCCTGAAAAATCAAAACCCGTTTTTCCTTTGCCGTAGAACAAGAAATAGCAATTGATAATAAAATGATACCAGAAATTGAAACGAAATTTTTCATTATAATTAATTTATCAGATTAAAAAATAAAAGTCGCTACAGACTTCGGGGATAAAGAAGTTGCTGCACTTTTATTATTATACCTGATATTGAAGTTTTCGGTATTGTTACCTTCATTCAGAACAATAAGTGTAATTTTTCCGCTTGGTGTTACAAATGCTACAGAACTTAAGCTTCCTGGTTGTGTCGAAGCAATTCTTTGGGAATTCTGAGGAACAAATTTCGAAGCTTGTGCAATAATGTAATAAGCTACATTTTTTGTAAACATTTCACTGGAATTGATTGTAATTGCTCCTTTACATTCTGTACAACCGCCAGGCGTATGAGGATTATAGGAAGCATCGTTGGCAACATTCCATTCAAGGGCTACTTTGCTCCAGTTTCTCATAGAACCGATAATGACGTTTTTTGTATGCCAGATCAGATCATCTGAAAATGAAGAATTGGCGCCGGTCCATTGCTCCGTGAAATAGAGATTCTTTGTTGGATAAGCCAAATGAACGTTGCTGAGAACACCAATATTTCCGGCATATAAATGAAAAGCAGAGCCATCAACATATTTTGCCGCTTCAGCATCGGCTAAGATATCCATTGGATAATCCGGTTTGTCGCAATTGTGGTCATAAAGAACAATTTTGGTATTAATACCGGCATTCTGAAAAGCAGGACCTAAATGATTTTTAATGAAGTCACCTTGTTGAGCAGATGTCATGTACATACTTGGATTATTCCCAGGATGCAAAGGTTCATTCTGAGGAGTAATGGCATCAATATTAATTCCTTGTGATTTCATTGCCTGAATATATTTTACGAAATATTGAGCATAAACACTATAATATTGAGGTAATAAACTTCCTCCTATGCTACTTCCATTATCCTTCATCCAAACTGGTGGAGACCAAGGTGTTGCGATAATTTTGATATTTGGATTGATGGTCAGAATCTTTTTTAACATATCAATAACTGCTTGGTCTTTGGCTAAAGAAAATTGAGCCAGAGATGTATCTGTTTGACCTGTTGGCAAATCATTATAAGAGAAAACGTCTCCATTGAGGTCTGATGCACCGATACTTAATCTTAAATAACTGACAGCAATGGAATTATCATTATTATCTGAAAAAAGCTGTTGCAACAATTCTTCTTTCTTGGTTGCAGATAATTGATTGATTACCTGAACGCTTCCACCAGTTAATGTATAACCAAATCCATCAATAGTCTGGTATTTTTGTCCTGCATCAATCTCAATGGTCTGATAATTATTAGAAGTATTTTTAAAATAAATATCGCTTTGTTTTTGAAATTTTACAGTTTCGTCAGCTTTTGTAAGCCAGACTGTCGCAGAAGCATAATTTCCATTATCGTCACCGTCATTTGAAGGTGGATTTGATTGATCATCTACACTGCTACTTTGGCAAAACAATAGTGAGAAAAATGTAACTCCTAAGAAGAATAATTTATTGGGAAATATTTTTGTATTATACATTTTAATTAGATTTAATATAGTAGATATCAAGATTTTCTGGAGAGAATTGTATTGAAAAGGACAATTTTTCCAATACAGCTCTCTTTTGGTAAGAGAAGCTGATATTGATTGAAATTAAAGAAAAAAATGAAAGAGGCTTTTAAGGACCTCTTTCACCCTAAGAATATGATAAGAAAAAATTAGTTTATCCCTCTGAACTCTACTTTGGAAACAGAAATCCCATCTTTCATATCATTACCACCTGATCTGATGGCAAAATACGCCACTCCTGTTTTGGTTGCTGTAAAGATTCCCTCTGGATTATTAGCATTTTTAGACCCGACATTCGAAATTTTACCTTCAAAAGCAGAAGTCCCGCTACCAGCCCAAGTGTTAATAGCTCTCAACCAAGTTGAATCATTACCATCTCCAGTATAATCATTATTTGCAGTAGGCTTTGTGTAACCAACATAGATTTCAAACCAAGATTCAGAAACCCCTTTGGAACTGACAATAGCATCTGCTTTGTATTTACGCCCTTCTACTACCTGAACTTCTTGATAGAGTACGTTTCTGTTCCATTTTGTTGCTGTAAAAGTAGCCTGGCCAGTTCCCCAAGTCCATAGAGCAGAACCACCATCAATTCCATTGGGATTAGGGAAAGTCAATGACCATTTTGCAACATCCGATGCATCTGCAAATTTTCCTCCTTGGATCATATTTCCAGCAGCAGGATCTGATTTATCAACGGTAATAGTTTGGCTTGCTGTTCCGCCAACTATTCCACCTTGTCCAATAATTTGGTGTTGCACTGTATAAGTTCCCTGATCTGGAATAAAGACATCATAAATGTTTGGTCCTGTACCAAAGCCGCCGCCATCTCCCAAATCCCATTTTGATGTTAGGTAGTTATTATTTGAAGATGTTAATCTATAATGATTTTCAGAAGTCTTAGTAACTGTGAAAGATGCGTCTGAATTAGTTGGGGTCAAGCCGTTTCCATCTCCATCTATATTATCTGGAACACAAGAAAATGCTAATGCGGCAAAACTTAAACAAATTGTATGCTTTAAATATTTATTCATAGTCCAAAAATTAATAGTTAGGATTTTGTTTCAATGCTGTATTAGGTAATTCGTTAAATGGAATAGGCATAATTTCGTTTTTCCCGGCAACAAAACCTTTTGATGCTAATTTTGACGGAGCATCTCCCCATCTTACAAGGTCAAACCAACGGTGTCCCTCGCCTGCTAATTCTCTTCTTCTCTCATCTTTAATTGCCTGCATAGAAACTGGTACAGAAGATAGTCCAACTCTTGTTCTGACAGCGTCTAATAAAGCTTGAGCTCTTGTTCCAGTTCCTCCCAAAGCTTCTGCTTCCATCAAATAAGTATCAGCTAGCCTAATTGCAATATAGTTTTGTCGGAAATTTAATTCTGTAGCTCCAGGCAGAGAACTTCTTAGATTATTGGTAGGCAGATACTTATTCAGAAAATAACCTGTATCTAAGTAAGCGGGACTATAAGATATTTTACCTTCAGTAACTAATTTTTTTGCATTGAAAATTGTTACATCTAACCTTGGATCCCCTTGCATAAAATTAAAAAAATCATCCGTGATTGTATTAAATGCCCATCCTGAATATAAATCAGGAGCATCATTATTTGGGAAATCTTTTTTTATTGAGTAAGATCTTGGTCCGACCATTATATTAATAGAATTACCTTCATCTTTTCCTTGTCCCCAGAATCCCCAATCAGAGTTCGCTTTGTTGGTATGCATTACTTCTAAGATAGATTCTGATAAAAATTTATATCTATTCGGATCTGGATCTGTTTCTAGACCAACTTTAAATAAATCTGCATAATTCGCAACAAGTTTATATCCAAATTGGCTTGTTCCGCCAGGTACACCATTAACTTCTGCAAATTGTTCTGCTGCTTGTGGCATTTTTTTATCATAAAGATAAATTTTGCCTAATATTGCTCTGGCAGTACCTTGGGTAATCCTCCCTTTATCATTGGTATCTGCTTTAAACATCAAATCTGGAATTGCAGCAAGTATATCACTTTCTATTTGTGCATATACTTCATTTGGTTTTGCTTGTGGAATATTCCAATAATCATCATCGAATTTGATATAATTCAATATCAAAGGTACGTTTCCGAAAATTCTCACCAATTCAAAATAATATAAAGATCTGAGAACTTTCGCTTCTGCAGCATATCTTTTTTTCAGCTCATCGCTCATATTTGCAGCCGGAACTCTTTCAATCAACAAGTTCGCCCTTGCAATACCTTGATAATAATCTTTCCAATAGCTAGACGGCATTGTGTTAGGATTAATTGTATAATTATTAATACCTTGGATACCTGCTCCATCATTTGAATTTCCACCTCCGGAATAAATATCATCTGATCCAGCATTGAAGAAAGTTACTGTATTCTCAAAACCTCCAGAGTATTTTCTCAGAACATCATAAACAGAAACCAATGCACTAAAAGATTGTTGTTGATTTTGAAAATATAAATCTGTGTTGAAAGATCCTGAATTCTGTACATCGTCCAGATATGCATCATTACAAGCGATATTAGTAAAACTTAAACCAGTCAAAAATGTAATGGCAAGTCCTTTATATAAAATTTTGTTATTTTTCATTTTTTTTACAATTAAAATTGAATATTAGCACCTATTAAGAATGTTCTTGCTTGTGGATAATAAGCTCTGTCAATACCGATGATATCTTGTTCCGAGTTATTTCTTCCAGCAATTTCAGGATCGTAACCAGTGTATTTTGTAAATGTGAAAACATTTTCACCAGTTATATATAATCTAACCTTGTTCATTCCAAAACGAGTTGTAACATCTTGAGGAATTGTATATCCTAATTGAATGATTTTTAAACGAACATAGTCTCCTTTTTGTAAATAATAATTTGACATCCAAGAATAGTTGTGGTTAGGATCATCTCTTGTTACTCTAGGATTATCGTTCGTAGAACCTTCACCAGTCCAACGATCTAGGATTTTTGTCTGATAGTTAGCATCAAGCATGTCAAGTCTTCTAAGTCCTTGGAAAATTTTGTTTCCAGCTTGTCCTTGTGCAAATGCCATGAAATCAAAATTCTTATAATTCAAGTTAAGCGTTAGACCGAAAGTATATTTCGGAATAGAGCTACCTAAATTAACCTTGTCATTATCATCGATTTTACCATCGCCATTATTATCTTGCCAAATGAAATCTCCTGGCTTAGCATTTGGTAATAATAGTTGTCCATTACCATTAACATAAGCGTTAATTTGAGCTTGGTTTTGGAAAACCCCACTATAAGTCTGCCCATAGAAAGATCCATAAGGTTGTCCAACTTCTACTCTGGAAACGGCCCCCATCGTTTGGAAAGAAGCAAGATTGAAGTATTCTATATCATCTTCCAATCTCAAAACCTTATTTTTAATAGTTGCAAAGTTTCCATTAACTGAAACTCCAAAATCTCCCCAATTTTTTTTGTAGCCTAATTCAAGTTCAAGACCTGAGTTTTCCATATCGCCGACATTTGCCCAAGGTAAGTTAGGAACACCTATATAACCAGGTACGTTGATTTGTCTTAAGATGTCTGTTGTTTTCTTTTTATACCAATCTGCTGTAAACGTGAAATTGTTTAATAATTTGAAATCAGCAGCGATATTTAATTGGCTTGTTTCTTCCCATTTCAAATTAGGATTTTCTAATGTGCTCGGCGCATATCCGATAATGATATTGTTTCCCGAATTAGTATAGTTACTTCCGGAAACCATAAAGTTTGCAAACCTAAAGTTATCCATTTCATCATTACCTAAAACTCCATAACCTCCTCTAAGCTTTAAAGTATTGATAACTTTATTTTCTGGCCAGAAATTTTCTTTATTGACATTCCATCCTAATGACATAGAAGGGAAAGTTCCCCAATGCTTGTTAGTTGCGAATTTTGATGAACCATCTCTACGAATAGTTCCTGTAAATAGATATTTATCCGCATAATCATAGATAACTCGACCAAAGTAAGATGCTTTATGAGTTCTTATCCCATCCCATCCTGTAGCAGTAATATTATCTTGAGGAATATCAAAATTGAATGAAGCATCTTGCCAGTTATCAATTGGTAAATTAGTATAGGTTAAACTTGTTCCACCAGAAATATTATATTCATAAACACCTTGACCAACTAATACATTTAAATTATGATCACCGAATCTATTTTGATAAGTCAGGGTATTTTCCATACTCCATTCAAATTTATTCTGATCAACTTTATTTAAGTTATTGAATGTAGTATTATTATAATTGGGGCTTAAGTAATATTTTGGAGTAAAGGCACGGCTTCCCCAATAAGACTTTTTGCCATTTAAACTTGTTTTGAATGTAAGACTTTTGTGAAGTTTCAATTCTGCAAAAATATTTGCCACAAGATCGTCAGACCAACCATAATTCCCTTGTTGTATATACCGGAAAGCACGTGGATTGGTCATTTCTTGATTTACATATTGAGAAATACCATATGGATTTCCATTTGGATCACGAATTATATAGGGATTAGTGTAACCACTTGGATCTACCATAGACCAGTCTGTCACTACTACAGGAGTAGTTGGATCTAAATTGACAGCAGAAGCTAAAGGTCCTCCAAATTCTTCATTGGCACTAATACCTTGAGATTTTGTATGTGTATAAGCAAACGTCTGCCCTATTGTCAGATAATCAGTGACTTTATGGGTTGAATTTAATCTAGCATTCAGTCTTTTGTAATAAGATATATCACTCATTACAATTCCTGTCTGATCAAGATATCCAAAAGAAGCATAATATGTAGATTTTTCATTTCCGCCTGTGATACTTACTTCGTGATTAGATTTCTCACCAGTTCCGAAAATCGCATCTTGCCAATCTGTTCCTTTTCCAAATTTTGATGGATCAGAATACCTGATTGCTTTGCCATCATTTGCAAAAGCTTCATTAATGATCGTTGCGTACTGTGTTGCATTTAAAAGGTCAAGTTTTCTTGATGCATTTCCAAATCCGTAGAAACCGTTATAAGAAAGATTAAGTTTTCCTTTTTTTCCTTTTTTAGTTGTAACAAGGATTACACCTTTTGCAGCAGAAACACCATATATTGCAGATGAAGCTCCATCCTTAAGGACTTCGATACTTTCAATATCAGATTGATTCAACCAACCAATATTATCAACTACAATCCCATCAACAACCCACAAAGGACTATTACTACCTGCGCCAAAACTGGTAATACCTCTTACACGGACTGTAGCAGAAGAACCTGGTTGTCCAGAATTAGTCACTACAGATACCCCAGCAGCTCTACCTTGTAAAACCTGCTCTGGCTTTCCAGCAGGAATGTTTTCGATGTCCGATGCTTTGATACTGGCAATTGCACCGGTAACATTGCTCTTCTTTTGAGTCCCATAACCAATAACCACCACTTCTTCTATCGCTTTTTCTTTAGAAGCTGTAGTATCGCTTACTTGCTGTGCTGAGTAGTTGGCTGTAAAATATAAAACAGCGGCTAACCCAAGACATTTTGAATACTTTAAGTTCATATTTTAATTAATTTTTTGTTAATCTCAAACTGAGACAATAAAAGTATCTATTTTTTTGACATAACAAAATTTTTTTTTATTTTTTTTCAAATCCCTTTATTTATAGGATATTTAACAGGGTAATTATTATGAAAAATTATTATTTTTATTATATTTGGAATCCCCAAAAACGCACCTTAGTGTTAAGTTAAAGTTAATAAACGTATAAATGAATGTTAATAAAAACAATATCAAATATCCTCTGATGCTTAGTTTTTTGATATTCTCTATGCTGCTAAATAGTATGGGAGTTATCATATTACAATTATCAAATCAGATCTCTTATAAAGGATTAGGTATTCTGGAGTCTTTTAAAGATATTCCGATGGCTATAGTTTCTTTGCTATCAGTTAATTGGATTGCCAAAACTGGTAATAAAAATGCATTAATTTTTGCTTTGGTTTTTATAATGATTAGTTCCATTGCTCTTCCCTTGGTAGATAAATTTTGGTTTTTCAAGATTTGGTTGAGTATTGTTGGTGTTGGCTTTGCCTTGGCTAAAATTTCGGTTTTCAGTATTATTAAAAATAATTTCAAAGACAAACAACTAGCCAGTGCCGTCTCAAGTGTGGATGCATCTTTTATGATTGGGATTTTCTTTGTGAATATTGGTTTTGGAAGTTTGTTGACGAGTTCATACGCTCAATATTGGAAATACGGTTTTTGGGTAATTTCTATTTTAAGCATCATTAATATATGGATGCTCCGAAATTCAAAAATTGAAGAAGAAGAAGTCTCAAATGACAAAAAAGAATCTGGTAGCTGGACGTTTTTTTTGAAACCTAAATTGATTTATTTCTTCATTATCGTTTTTTTTATGGTTTTTGTAGAACAAAGTTTTAATTCTTGGTTACCTAGTTTTTTTAAAAATAATCTTAAAATCAATTCATATTTCGCTCTTCAATCGTCCGCTTTTTTGGCTTTGTTCTCATTTCTAGGAAGATTCATCACAAGTAAGCTGGTATTAAGATTTCATTGGCTGAAAATGACTTTCATTTGCCTTTTTATGGTGTTTTTGATATTGGGAGTTTCTCAAGTATTGATCTCTTACTTTTACAAGGATTTTAAATACTTACTAATAGTTATAATTCCGATAATCGGATTGTTTCTGTCACCTCTTTTTCCTCTTTACAACTCTGAAGTTTTGAATCAGGTTTCCAAGAACAAGACACATATATTTGTTTCATTGATAGTCATTTGCTCATCATTGGGAAGTTCTGTAGGATCTCTATATATGGCTGTTGTTTTTCATAAAAATGTAAGTTCTTATTATCCTTTGTTTATATCTTTGCCATTATTAATTATATTTGGACTCACTTTTTTCTTAAATAAAACATCACTAACCTATGATCGAGAACAAGAAAATTAAACAGAATCTAAAAGAACTAATCGATACAAAAGACTTTGTAGATCACGTTTCTGTGGATTGTGTAATTTTTGGGTTTCATAAAGACACCCTCAAAGTTCTTTTACTAAAATACCACGATTTGGATTTGTGGTCAGTTCCTGGCGGATTTATTTTCAATGATGAGAATTTGAATGATGCTGCGGCTAGAACCCTTTACGAGAGAACCCATCTTTCGAACGTTTTCATGGAGCAATTCTATACCTTTGGAGATATAAAGAGAACAGAAAACAATACACACCAGAAACTTCTCGAAAATAAAAACATAGAGGTGGATAAAAACCACTGGATCTACCAGCGTTTTATATCTGTCGGCTATTATGCTTTGATAGATTATACTTTGACCTATACATTTCCGGATTCTTTCAATGAGGTTTGCCAGTGGTTTGATGTCAACGAACTTCCAAATCTGGCTTTTGACCACAGAGAAATGATAGAAAAAGGACTACTCTATCTCAGAAAAAATATTGATTATCAAGTAATGGGAAGTAATCTTTTGCCTGATAAATTCACGATGAAAGAATTACAGAATCTTTACGAATCTATTCTTGGAGAACCATTGAGAAGAAACAACTTCCAGAGAAAAATGTTAAGCATGAATATCTTGGAAAGATTGGAAAAACATTACAGCGGTTCAGCAAATAAAGCGCCTTTTCTTTATCGATTTTTAGAAGGTTCTGAAATTAAAAAATCTGATTTTGATAACTAAAAAAGCAACTCGATTGAGTTGCTTTTTTATAATTTAACCTGAGTTCGGGTTAATTTAATTAAATGTTATCTGTCATTCTTACCATCAACCATAATTCTGTCCGATTTGTTCGCCAGCTCCCAAGCTGTTGTAAAAACCAGTTGCGTTCTTTTCTGAAGCAATGGATAATCGATTTTATCAGGTGTATCGGTTGGTTTGTGATAATCCTCATGGATGCCGTCAAAGAAAAAAGCAACCGGGATATTATGTTTGGCAAAGTTGTAATGGTCTGACCTGTAATATAATCTTTGAGGATCTTTTGGGTCGTCATATTTATAATTGAGTTCAAGCTTTACAGTCTTGTCATTTGCAGCAACATTGATCTTCTTAAGCTCAGAACTCAACATTTCTGAACCGATCACATAAACATATTGTTTGCCTCTATTCTCCGGGTCATCGCGTCCTATCATATCGATATTAAGGTCAGCAACAGTATTGGCCAAAGGAAAAACAGGATGATCTGAATAATACTCTGACCCGAAAAGCCCGTGCTCTTCACCAGTTACGTGCAGGAAAAGGATAGAACGTTTTGGTCCATAACCTTTTTTCTTAGCCTCTTGAAAAGCTTGTGCAATTTCCATTACAGCAACGGTTCCGCTTCCATCATCATCAGCACCATTATAAACTTCGCCTTTTTTCATTCCGACATGATCGTAATGCGCAGAAACCACAATGATTTCATCCGGTTTTTCAGAACCTTTTATAAAAGCCAAAATATTTTCAGAATCCGGAAGAGTTTCTCCATATTTCTTCATTGCATCAGATGGAACTTTCTGATAATAGGAACCTAAAGCCGGAGGGAAACCAATGCCATTTTTTTTGTATTGCTCGATCATGTAAACACCTGCTTTTTTCTGGCCGGCACTTCCGGTATCTCTACCTTCCATATCGTCCCCTGCAATTACATAAAGGTTGGTTTTCAGTTCTTCCAAAGTAATGCTGTTATACGCATCTTTGAAACCTTTTCCGTCGTAAGTAAAGTTCTTTGTTGATGAACAGCTGCCAAGAAGTGCAACGCCCATCAAAAAACCGTATAGTTTTATATTTTTCATAGACTAAATTTAAGATTAAGTCGGAAATAAAAAAATATTGTTACAATAAATTTATATTTTTTCTCCGAAACTCAATAGTGTTCCATTGGGGTCTAGCAAAGAAAATTCTTTCATTCCCCAAGGTTTTGTTTCGAGGTTTCCGTTGGGATGGATTTCAATGTTTTTTGCTTTTATTTGTTCAAAGAACTTATCAATATTATTTGAAATCTTGAGATAAAGCATAAAATCTGATTTTGAAGGTACCAATTCCTTAAACTCAAAAAAATGCAACTCAGAATTGTTATAGGTCGCAATTAGATAATTATCATAATCCGCAACAAACTCGAATCCCAGATTTTTGTAATAATCAATCGTTTTTCCTTTGTCAATAAAAGGAATTTTTGGAATTATCTGTGATATCATAATATTGATTTTAAATGTTTAAAATAATTTTAAACAGAACAAATTATGCCAATTCATCATTCCATTCTCTGATGGTTACTTTTGCAATCAAACCTTCCTGAACAAAAGGGTCGCCATTTACAAATGCTTCTGCAGATTCTTTATCCACAAAAATTGCCATTGCGCCTTCTCCGGGATTGCCAAATGCTCCCGTTCCTAATACTTTTCCAGACTTTATGAACTCTGCTTCGAATGCTTCATGACGTGGAAAAACTGTCATAAACTCATCCATTGATTTGTCCGTTGCGTGCTCGTAAAATACTACTGCTTTCATAATTAGGAATTTATATGATTTTTTAAAATACGAATTATTTCTTTGTTAACGTCATAAATTTTTAACATATTATGATTTCCAAGAGTTGCATTGATTTGATTATCAAAAATATGGAGTATAAGTTTCCTTTCTATAGGTTCCTTAAATTTTTCAGTAATAAAAATACCATTGTTAAGATTCATTATATAATTGATTACATTTTTTTTAAAGATTCCAAATTTAATTTTATAAATGACAATAGTTAAATCAGGACCATCAATTAACAAATCTGCATAATTGAAAACATTATCTATCTCCCTTTTGTTGTTTCTAATAATAAAAGTATCTAATTTTAATTTATTTTGTCTGATTTCCACAATATAGTCTTCAATTTAAATAAAGAATTACATAAAAGTTTTTAAATTTCTAATGGGCTTCCAACCAATTATCGCCTATTCCAACTTCCACGAGTAAAGGCACTTTAGTTTCAAAAGCAGATTCCATTTCTTTTTTAATAAGTGCTGTTGCGGTTTCCATTTCATCAATCGGAGCTTCGAAAAGCAATTCATCGTGAACCTGCAAAAGCATCTTGGTTTCCAGTTTTTGAGTTTCCAATTCGTTGTCAATTTTTATCATTGCGAGTTTGATAATATCGGCTGCACTTCCTTGGATTGGCGCATTCACGGCGTTTCTTTCTGCGTGAGCTTTAACAACAAAATTGCTGGAATTAATATCTTTCAAATGGCGTCTTCTTCCGAGAATAGTTTCCACGTAACCTAAATCCTGCGCTTTTTTAACCTGTTCTGCCATATATTCTTTCAAACGTGGATAAGTCTCGTAATAAGAATCAATCATCTTTTTGGCTTCGGTTCTGGAAAGTCCCGTTTGTTCTGCTAAAGCAAAAGCGCCTTGTCCATAAATAATTCCAAAGTTTACCGTTTTCGCCTGACTTCTCTGCGTTTTTGAAACTTCATTCAAATCAATATTAAACAATTTTGCCGCAGTTGAAGCGTGAATATCTTCTCCGTTTTGGAAGGCTTCAATCATATTTTGTTCACCAGATATTTCTGCAATCAATCTTAATTCGATTTGAGAATAGTCGGCAGAGATGATTTTCTTGCCTTCATCAGCAACAAATGCTCCACGGATTTGCTGTCCTCTCAATGTTCTGATTGGAATATTCTGAAGATTCGGATTCACACTCGCCAAACGTCCTGTTGCGGCAACGGTTTGTGCAAAAGTCGTATGAACTCGATTGTCTTTTTTATCAATCTGACCAGGCAAAGCATCAACATAAGTAGATTTTAGTTTTTGCAACGTTCTGTATTCCAGAATTGAAGTAATAATTTCGTGCTTTGAAGACAGTTTTTGAAGGACATCTTCCGATGTTGCGTATTGTCCGGTTTTGGTTTTTTTAGCTTTTGGGTCAAGCTTCATTTTCTCGAAAAGAATCTCGCCCAATTGCTTTGGAGAATTCATATTGAATTCTTCTCCGGACAATTCGAATATTTTTGATTCTAATAATCGTAAATCATTTTCTAAATCAACGCTTTCTTTTGCCAGCCAATTGCTATCAAGCTTTACACCCGTTAATTCGATTTTCGCTAGAACTTTCATCAATGGCATTTCGACATTGTAGAACAATTGCTCTAAGTTTTCCTTGGCTAATTGAGGTGCAAATAATTCGTATAATTGAAATGTAACATCTGCATCTTCCGCAGCATAATTGGTCTGGGTCGGGATATCAACTTCACGAAGAGTCAATTGATTTTTCCCTTTTTTCCCAATCAAAGTCTCAATAGAAACCGGTTTGTAATCCAGATACATTTCGGAAAGATAATCCATTCCATGTCGTCCATCTGGATTCAAGAGATAATGCGCAATCATTGTATCAAAGATTTTTCCTTCGACATCAATGTTGTAATTCTGAAGAACTTTGTAATCATATTTCAGATTATGAGCAATTTTCAGAACATTCTGGTCTTCAAAAAACGGACGGAAAATCTCTACTGTTTCTTGTGCTTCTTCCTGATTTTCGGAAATCGGAATATAATAAGCCAAGCCTTTTTTGTAGGAAAAACTCATTCCAATCAATTCGGCTTCCAACTCGTTAAGCGAAGTTGTCTCTGTATCAAAACAAACCGCTTTTTGTTTTAGAAGATTGGCTAAAAGTATTTTTTGTGCTTTCGGATTATCGATAAATTGATAAACGTGGTCATTTTCTGTAATTGTAGATTTGGTTGTAGTTGCCTGCTCCAATTGTTCGAAGCTGGCAAACAAATCCATTGTTCCATTTTTATGAACTGCAGATTCTTTTGGTTTTTCAGTCTTATCATCGTCGTTGTCTTGCAGTTCCTCTATATATTCTTTATTCGAAAATGCGCGGTAAAGATTTTCATAAAGTCTTCGGAATTCTAACTCGTCAAAAATCTCTTTAACTTTTTCGAAATCCGGAACTTCCAGGTCATATTGTTCTTCGATAAAATCAATTGGCGCATCGCAAAGAATAGTTGCTAACTTTTTGGATAATAAGCCTCTTTCTGCGCTTGCTTCAACTTTTTCTTTAAGTTTTCCTTTCAGTTGATGCGTATTCGCCAAAAGATTTTCCATCGACCCAAATTCCTGAATAAACTTCTTGGCCGTTTTCTCTCCAACACCTTCTAAACCTGGAATGTTATCCACAGCATCTCCCATCATTCCCAGATAATCGATGATTTGTTTTGGGTCTTCGATTTCATATTTAGCTTTGACTTCTTCAATCCCTAAAATCTCAATGTCACCACCTTTCGAGCTTGGTTTATACATTTTAATTTTATCAGTAACCAACTGTGCAAAATCTTTGTCCGGTGTTACCATAAAAACATCGTAACCTTGCTTTTCGGCTTTGCAGGCAATCGTACCAATTACATCATCGGCTTCATAACCTTCCACTCCCAAGATTGGGATATGCATTGCTTCAAGAATATTATTGATATAAGGTTTTGCCAAAAGAATTGGTTCCGGAGTTTCCAGACGATTGGCTTTATATTCTGCATAATCGTTGTGACGCACGTTGGTTCTTCCCACATCAAAAACCACTGCCAAATGTGTCGGACGGTCTCTTTTAATCAATTCTATCAAAGAATTGGTGAATCCGAAAATAGCAGATGTATTCAATCCTTTTGTCGAAATTCTAGGATTCTTGATAAATGCAAAATACCCACGGAAAATCATAGCGTAGGCATCAATAAGATATAATCTTTTGTCTGTAGAAGTCATAGAAACAAAAGTAATGAATTAGTTTGTTTTATCAATGAAAATTAAAAATACGGCAAATGCCTTATTTCTAAACTTTTAATATGAATATAGATTTGTATCAAAGAATTTTAAAATCAATTATTTCATCATGAAAACAAAAAACTACTTCAAAAAAATCGCAATTGCTGCGATAGGTTTATTTGCTTCAAATATTCAAGCAAATAATTTGAAAATCACAGGCACATCTGTTGACACAAGTGCTGGTACAGTTACTTTCAACATCCAATGGGAAAATAGTTGGCGAACAAATATCGCTCCAGCAAACCATGATGCTGTTTGGGTATTTATAAAATATCAGGACTGTGCCGATAAATTATGGAAACATGCCAATCTAAGCGTTACTGCTTCTGACCATTCAACAGCTTCTCCATTAAAGATAGATGCCGTAACGGATGGTAAAGGCGTTTTTGTTTACAGAAGCTCAAATGGTGGTGGTAATGTTTCATCAACTAGTGTAACATTAAAAATGAATGTAGCTGCTGCAAATTATGAGAATTATAACTTCAAAGTATTTGGAGTGGAGATGGTAAATATCCCTACAGGATCATTCACTGTTGGAGATGGTACATCTACTTCTTCTTATACTCAATATACAGTTACAGGAAACGGGTCTATTGCAACATCTTCATTAGGAAGTGGGGATAGTGCTCCTTCTGCTTTTCCGAAAGGCTATAATGCATTTTATTCCATGAAATATGAGATAACGCAAGAACAATATGTTGAATTCCTCAACACTTTGAATTACAATCAGCAAGCCAGAAGAACTGCTATTGCTCCCAATAGTATTGCTGGAACCAGTGCTTTGGCAAATGCAACAAGAAATGGAATAAAAATACAAGTTCCGGGAAATAATGCTTCGGTTCCCGCAGTATATGCTTGCGATTTGACTCAAGGTGACTATAATGACGTAAATGATGGACAGAATATTGCAGCTAACTATTTGACTTGGGCTGACCTTGCAGCTTATTTGGACTGGAGTGCGCTAAGACCAATGACAGAAATGGAATTTGAGAAAATTTGTAGAGGACCTCTTGCTCCTGTTGCGGGAGAATATACTTGGGGAAGTACAGCCATCCAGAATATCTTATGGAATGGAGTAGCTAATTCCAACCTTGCTAATGAGGGATCTAATACTGTAGTTGCTGATGGTAAAGCTAATTATTTTGTAAATGGGAACAGTTATCAAAATCCATTAAAAATTGGTTTTACAGCTACAAATAGCTCAGGTAGAGCTGCTGCTACGGCAGCTTATTATGGAGCAATGGAGATGGGTGGCAATGTGATGGAAATGACTGTGACAACTAAATCAGCAGGGAATACTTTTACAGGAGTTTTAGGTGACGGTGAACTTTCCAATATTACTGCGACAGAAGGAGATGCTGATCAATTGCTTTGGCCAGATAATACTAGTGCGGCAGGTATAATCATCCGTGGAGGAAGTTTCATGCATTTATCTACAGCATTGAGAATATCCGATAGATCTCAAGGATCTCCGGCTGCCAATAGATATTCTTATGGCGGCGGCCGTGGTGTCAGATAATCATTTCTAATTTGAATAAATCTATAACAATTAAATCAAATTAGAAGATGAAAACATATCTAACCAAATTATCGGTTCTCTGTCTCATCTTTCTTATAAGCTCATTTTTCAAAGCCCAAGGAGAGGAAGTTTATCCTTATCATGGTGGTAATGCAGATGGGTTTGCAACAGAAACCATAGAAAATGCAACTTGTTCTATTCCTTTTCATCATTATGCATATTTTGGGGGAAATGGAGATGGATTTGCATCAGAAACGCTTGAGAATGCAACCTGCTCTACTCCATTTCATCAATATGCTTATTTTGGAGGTGATGCTGATGGATTTGCATTGGAAACTCTTGAAATTAATAATTGTTCCACACCTTATCATTTCTATGCGTATTTCGGAGGAAATGGTGATGGATTTGCAAAAGACAAAACAACAGATGTTTGTCCAATCAATCCTCCTGTGGCAGATTTCACAGCAGACAAAACAACAATTTGTGTAGGACAATCAGTACAATTTACTGATGTATCTACCAATATGCCAACAGGTTGGAACTGGACCTTTGAAGGAGGAACACCAAGTGCAGCAACCACAAAAACGGTTACAATTACATATAATACGCCTGGAGTATATCAAGTGAAACTGACTGCTATAAATTACAATGGATCAGATACCAAAACAAAAATAGGTTTTATAACTGTTGTTTCGGATTGTGGAACACTTGGAGTCAGTAATTCAAAAATACATAAAACATTAATTTATCCTAATCCCACTAAAAATATATTATTCATAAAATCTAAAGAGGATATAAAAAATGTTGAAATTTTTGATACATCAGGTAAGAAAATAATGAATATTAAATCTCTTGATGTAGGAAAAGAGAATAGAATAAATATTGAGCATCTTTCTGCAGGAGTTTATATTTTAAAGATATATTCTGCTATGCAAATAGAAACTTTTAAAGTCATACAGAGAGATTAATTAATGACCATTTTAATTGATTTTTGAAACCGTCTAAATATAGACGGTTTTTTGTATTGAGAACAATGTTAATAAATCTTAATTTTTTATTAATTAATTCAAAATTAGGTTGTATTTTTGTAGCGGATTCAGATGAAAAAAACATTTCTTTTTTACTTAAGTATTTTTATTTCGAGTCTCCTTATTTCTTGTGCAAATTATGGAGACAGTTTAATCTATTATAATAAGGATATTAAGATTTCTAAAGTCAAAACCGTTCTCTATTTTGCTCCAGAAGTTTTTCCTGATATCACAGAGATCAAAGAACCAACCTACACCGCATTTTATACAGCAACCTCTGATAAAATGAAACTTGGAAATTTTAAATATCTACAAGTTGATACTCCAATTTCTTTCGATGAAGTGGATGAAAAAATGGTGAAGGAGATATGTAAAAATAACAATGCAGATGTTGCCGTAATTCCCAAAGTAAAATACTTCAAGGTTGGTTTTGGGAAATATGTCTTTTCTAATCAAGTTGTTGTAAGTATGAAACTTTACAATTCCAAAGGAGAATTTGTGATGGAAACGGCTTACGATACTTACAAAGGCAACGGCAGATTGTTGGGAAGTGCAGAAAACTCTGTAATCATCGGAACAAAAGGAGCGATTAGAAAAATTGAAAAAGAACTGAGGAATCGTCAAGTTATACAAAACAAAACGTCTTAGTTTACATAATTTTAATTTACTTTTTCTCGGTAATTATTTTGATTTTAATACTTTTGCAAAGCAAAAAATTCTAGAAGATCGAGAATCAAGAAATCATATTAAATCCGGCGGATATTGCGGAATCTCTGAGCAAATTGCCAGCGGAAGAACGCATCTTACAGTTTTTGAAACTTCCGAAATCTGAAAAGGCGGAAGTGTTCTCACATCTTGACCCTGATTTTCAAGAAGATACCATTAGAAGTATTGCAAGCCACGAAGTTTCCGACATTCTTAATGAAATGTCACCCGATGACAGAACCCAACTTTTCGAGGATTTTCCGGATGAATTAATCAAATATTCCATCAACCTCCTGAATCCGCAAGAAAGACGTGTTGCTCTTAAGCTTTTAGGTTACGAAGCGGATTCTATTGCTCGTCTTATGACGCCTTATTATGTCCAAATCCGAAAAGAATGGACTGTTAAGAGATGCTTACAGCAAATCAAAAAAGTTGGGAAAAAAGTAGAAACACTTAATTTCCTTTATGTTGTTGACGAAAGAAATCGTTTGATAGACGATATTACGATAGGTTCTCTCCTTTTAGCGGATGAAGAGCAACTAATTTCTGAACTTTGTGATGACCATTTTGTAGCCATAAAAACTACAACTTCTAAAGAAGATGCGGTTCCTTATTTTGAAAAATATGACCGAAGTGCACTACCAATTATTACAGAAAATGGTGTATTAGTAGGAATTGTAACCATCGATGATATCTTGGATCAAATCGAATCACAAAATACAGAAGATATCCAGAAGTTTGGAGGTTTGGATGCTTTGGATCTTCCTTACACACAGACTTCGGTTTTTGAAATGGTTAAGAAAAGAGGATTTTGGTTGGTTGTTCTTTTCTTTTCTGAGATGCTGACCGCTTCTGCTATGGGACATTTTGAAGACGAAATTCAGAAAGCTGTAGTTTTGGCTTTATTTGTTCCTTTGATCATTTCAAGCGGTGGAAATACTGGTTCCCAAGCTGCAACTTTGATTATCCGTGCAATGGCTTTGCAGGAAATTACACTTAAAGATTGGTGGTATGTTATCAGAAAAGAGATCTTCACCGGAATTTTTCTTGGAAGTATCTTAGGTATTATTGGATTTTTGAGGATTGCTCTTTGGCAGCAAATTGGGCTTTTTAATTATGGGGAACATTGGGTTTTCGTAGGATTAAGTATTGCTTTTTCATTAATGCTGATTGTCCTTTGGGGAACGATTTCCGGGTCTATGGTTCCTTTTGTTCTTAAAAAACTAAAACTGGATCCAGCTACTTCTTCTGCTCCTTTTGTAGCAACATTGGTGGATGTTACAGGATTGATTATCTATTTCTCTGTTGCCGGGTTGTTTCTTACGGGGAAACTTCTTTAATTTTTAATTTTCTTTTTACTCATTTGTAATCATTGAAAAATCCTCGATGATTGCGAAGCGCGCCCCGACCTGAGTGGAGCTCTCCGCCTTTGGCGAGAAGCGAGAATGGAGAGCGGATAAAGGCGCCCAAATCTTTTAAACTAAAAAAACCTTCTTATTCAGAAGGTTTTTATATGTTCAGAGAATAGAATTCTATTTTGAATAGTTGTCGTTGTAATCTTTTTGAGAAGCTACAATCACTTTCTTGGCATGATCTGCTCCATAAACCAAATCGATTTTAACTTTCGCTGGTTCAGTCGGCAAATTTTTATAACTCAAGAAATAATGTAACAAACGGTTGATCTCTGCTTTTGGCAATTCGGAAATATCTCTGATATGACCATAAACCTGATCTTCTACCAAAACAGCTATGATCTTATCATCTGCTTCTCCTTTATCGATCATTTGAAAACCTCCGATTGGAATAGCCTCCATAAGAATATTACCGGAAGTGATGTTGTGAGAGCTAAGAACACAGATGTCCAATGGATCATGATCACCTTCTGTAACATCTGTAGCGCCAGTTGCAACAGCTAGATTTTTAACTTCTTCTTCACAATAAGTTCTTGGAACAAAACCGTACAAAGCAGGGATAATGTTGGAAAACTTCTGAGGACGATCTACTTTAAGATATCCTGTTTCCTTATCTATTTCATATTTTATAGTATCTGTAGGAACGATTTCTACAAAGACATTGACAACCTCCGGAGATTTTTCTCCAGCTGAAATTCCATGCCAAGGGTGTGCTTTAAAATTAGGGATCATGTTTATTTTTATATTATTTTGTTAAGTTCTTTTCTAAGATTCTCAATCGTATCCGAAATATAATCTTCTGAGTTGACGTAGTTCATCAGGAATACCGTTTTGAAATCTTCTAACCTCGAGTTTTCATTCAGGTCTTCATAAGTTTTATGAAGTAATTGGAGAATATTGCTTTTACTTGTCAGGATATCTTGCCAAGAGGATTTTGAAAGGTATAATTGCTGGGAAGCATTATATTCGAATTCTTCTGTGATATTTTTTTCTGTGAGGAAAACAAACTCGTGTGGTTGAAGATTTCTATCGAATTTCATAACGAGATTAGAAGGTCTTAAACGCTCTAGAAAAAGTGTCATCCTTTCCAGAGCTTGTAATTTTATCTCACTATTCGATTTGGTTGCCAAGAAATTAATTTCCTGTTTTTTGAGTCTGACAAAACTGTTCACAAATTGTTTCGCAAAAACCAGGAAAGGTAATGCGATGATAACTGCAACAGCGTAAGGTAAATAATCTGAATCAAACATATCTGAAATCGGTTTGCAAAACTAAGACTTTTTGAATTAAAAAAGAATTTTTAATTGAGAAACAACACTTTCTTAATAATCTGTTTCAATAAATCTTTTTTACTGACCTGAATACAAGGATAAGGTCTCAGTTCTGGTCGAAAACCTCGGAAAAATTCTTCTATAGCGGGAATCTCGCTGCCTTCAAAATCAAAGATCTGGGTTTCTATATTCTCAGAAATCACTTTATCTATTAAATAAGATGATCCGCTCAGCTTCACAAATTCTCTGTCATTATAAGTTCCTAACAGAGCCAAAGAATAATCTTCTCTATAAATCGCAATCATATTAATCAATCTTTGATGATAGAAAAAACCATAAAAATCCAATTTATCATTCATGAAAAATTTTGAAAGAATATCGATGAAATCTTCCATATCTTTCGCATTAGCACCTAAAGCTGTACTTCGGATAAATTTTTTAATTGTTTGTAAATCAAAATTTTTAATAACTTCCGAATTTTCTAAAACTTCTTGATCAAGTCTCAGTTTTCTTTTTCTTTTTGGTGAATATTTTTGCCTTACTGTTTCGTATTTATCGGGGAATATGAGAAAGTTATTCCTTGTTTTCAATGGCTTTGAAAAAGAATTGATATCGTTGAAAGCATAATATCTAATAGTATAATTCTTGATCAGATATCTATAGAATTGATCATTGATCTCTGATACGTCGGTTTTAGAAAAAATACCTAATTGTTGGCAAAGTTTTGGATTATGGACTATTTTTAATCCAAATTTATTTATCAATGGAACCGGCATTATAGCTTCATAATCTCCATAGATGAGCAATTCCCAATTTTTATCTGCACTAATATCTAAGAAAATACGTTCTGCATAGAATTTTTTCTGTACAGAATTTTCTAAACAATTATTGTATTTCTCAAAATCGATATCTTGATATTTAATTCTTCTGATCATAAAATTCCTTCTTCTTTGAAACTGTAAAATTTGTTTTGTGAAATGATGATATGGTCTAGCAATTCAATCTCTAATAGTTTTCCGGCTTCTTTTATTTTTTGAGTGATATTAATATCTTCCCGACTCGGTTTCAAACTTCCGGCCGGATGATTGTGAGCAACAATGATTCTTGTAGAAAAATGTTCCAAAGCTATTTTGAAAATTACTCTTACATCTGCAACAGAACTTGCAATTCCGCCTCGGAAAAGACAGGTTTTGTACAAGATTTTGTTCTGATGATTCAAGAAAACTGCCCAGAATTCTTCTGTTGACAAATCTGACAAATGTGGCTGTAAAATCTCAAAAATATCTTTACTGCTTGAGATTTGTTGTCTTTCAAGAACTTCCTGCTGAGATTTTCTGTTCCCGATTTCCAATGCTGTTGCAATAGAAATAGCTTTTGCCTCGCCTACTCCTTTGAATTTCATTAAGTCTTTTATAGAAAGCTGACTCAATCTGTGCCAATTATTTTCCACCGAATTCAGAATTCTTCTTGCCAATTCCACAGCAGATTCTTCCCTATTTCCACTTCCCATGATGATGGCCAACAGTTCCGAATCCGAAACTGCACCTTTTCCTTTCAACAAAAATTTTTCTCTTGGGCGGTCGTCTTCCGCAAGGGATTTGATACTCATCAGTTATAAGCGTAAAGAATTATTTTTTTATTCGATTTATCAATATGCTGTTCCAAAATCTTAAAGAAATTATCAGAAACCATCGGACATCCCCAACTTAGGCAGATTTCATCTTTTTGTTCTGTATCCGGAACGCAATCTAGCCTGTGAAGAACAATCGCTCGATTTCTTGCATTGCTATTGGTTTCATCCAATCCGTCCAATCTGTAAGACAACCCAAATTGACCTTTATATTTTTCTGAAATTGCATACTTTCCAAGAGATGAACAACGGGAATTATTTTGATTACTAAATTTCAATTGCTCTTTTTGTTTTCCAGCTTCCGAGCCAGAACCATGTGCAACCAAAGCTTTTTGAAGAACTTTTCCGGTTTTTAAATCGATAACAAAAAATCGGAATTGTGAAGACGGAATTGAGAAATCAATTAAAAAAGCTTTATCCTGATTATAATCTGAATCTTTTATAAATGTCTTTAAATCTGATATTTTTTGAGAAAGATTATTTTCTGAT
>QFQW01000059.1 GCA_003248755.1 Chryseobacterium sp.
CTAGGTATAATTTTACACACCCTGTTTCCGTTTTAAATAATTGTTAATTCGTTGTAAAGCCTATTATTAGTACATTTACACTTCACAAGAAAAAGGGTGCCGAAGATAAATAAAATTTTCCTAATAATCTATATTTTTTTTGCAATAATCAAGATTAATGCACAGATTTTCAGCTGGAAGAACCCAAATATTCCACAAGATTCCCTAAAAAAAGACAGCATTCTTATTTCCAAAATCAATCAGGATTTTTTCACCAAAGACACGCTTGACTTCATCAAAAAGCAGAACCGGGTAATCTATGACGAAGAGGTTCTGGTAAAAAATGACAGAAAGAGAATCTTAGGAGAACTTAATTCCAAAGGTTCTATTATTAGAGGAATTACTTTTGGAAATAATCAAGGTTCCTCAGTTCAGAGTTCTATGGATATGCAGATTTCCGGTAAATTGAGTCCTGATGTTTCCATTTTAGCTTCCATTTCAGATCATAATCTTCCGGTTCAGGCGGACGGTTACACACAGACTTTGCAAGAATTTGATAAAATCTATCTCCAGCTTAATATCAAAAACCACAGTATTATAAGAGCCGGACATCTCGATCTGAATGATGAAACGACTTATTTCGGACGTTATCAAAGACGGAGTATGGGATTACAATTCCTTACCAATTGGGAAAAGAACGGCAACAAAACTTCAGTAGATGTTTCAGGCGGTGTTGCACGAAGCGAGTTCTTCAGAATGCGTTTTCAAGGTATTGAAGGAAATCAGGGTCCTTATCGATTAACAGGAAAAAACGGTGAATTGTTCATCACAATTATTTCCGGCTCCGAGCAGGTTTATATCGACGGAATATTGATGAAACGTGGTGAAAATCAGGATTACACTATTAATTATAATACAGGAGAAATTACGTTCACGAGTTTCCGACCCATTTATTCTCAAAATTTCATCAACGTATCTTATAATTATACCAACAGAAATTACACAAGATTTCTCATCACCGGAAGTATCAAACATCAGCGTGAAAAGCTGAAAGCCGGATTCAGCTGGTTTATGGAGAATGATAATAAGAATGCGCCATTATCTCTTAATTTGAGTGATGAAGACAAAGAAACATTGGTTAATGCCGGCAACAATTCAGATTCGATGTATTCTCCGTCCGGCGTAGAAACAGCTTATGACGTTAATAAAATTCTTTATAAAAAAGTATTTACTACGAATTCCTTCTATTACGAATTTTCCACCGACCAAACCCAAGTCCTTTATCAGGTATCTTTCACTTATTTTGGGAGTGGAGAAGGTGATTATCAACTACAACAATCGACAAATAATGGTCGTGTTTTCCAATATGTAGGAGCTGGTTTAGGGGATTATATGGCAGTCAGAAAATTACCTGCTCCGGAAAAATCTCAGGTGTATTCCGCAAATGTTGAATATGCACTTAATGATGGTGTTATTGGGACTGATGTTTCGATGAGTAATTACGACCTCAATCTCTTTTCATCAAAAGACAACAAACAGAATATTGGTTATGCAGCAAGAATATACGCTAATAAAACTTTTAAGAAAAATACCTGGACGGGAACTCCAATGGTAGAATATCAAGTTATTCAGAAGAATTTCCATATTCTTGATAGAATTAATAATGTTGATTTCTGGAGAGATTTCAACTTGACTAATGAATTCAGTCAGATTACTCAGAACAGATTTATTTTTTCATTTTTGAATGACTTTAATAAAAAGTCTTCTGTCAATTATAAAATCAATTACCTAGAAGAGACCGACACTTACAAAGGAATAAAAAATGATTTGGATGCTACTTGGAGAATCGGAAAATTCACGAATCTTGGTGCAATTTCATATTTAGATACCAAATCAACCGACCTTAATACTACTTTTATTCGTGGAGCGGTTTCTACCGAGTTAGCCGGCAAAAAAGGAAGCTGGATGTTAGGTGGCTCTATGGAACATAACGAGAAAAAATATAATGCGACCCAAACTCTTGATTTGACAAGTTTTAGCTGGAAAGAGATTTTCATTCAGAAAAAGATTGCGGACTCTGCCAGAACAAAATTATTAGCGAAGGTATATTTCCGAGGAAACGATTCGGTTCTTGATAATCGTCTTCAAAAAATGAACAACATCCTCGGGATTCAGGCGGAAAGTCAAATTATTAAAACAGAGAAAACTCAATTATCAACACTGATTCATTACAGAAAGTTCTTTTATGATAATCAGACTTTAGCCAATAATCAGAATCAGGATTTTGTTGTTGGAAACATATTGTACAATCAGCAATTATTCAAAAACGGAATGCGCCTTCAACTTTTCTATGAATTGGGAAATGGCCAGGAAGCACAACGTGAATTTCAGTACATCAAAGTGACCGATGGACAAGGTATTTACAAATGGACAGATTACAATAATGACGGCGTACAACAATTAGACGAATTCGAAGTAGCGGAATATGCAGATTTGGCACAATATATCAGAGTTTATACCAATAGTGTGAATTATCTGGCTTCAAACAAAAACAAATTGCAAGTTGCCTTATTCGTAAATCCATCAGTAATTATCAGTTCAAAAAATGAATTTCTCAAAAGATGGAACTTCAATCTTTCTTTACTCTCGCAAAATTCTTATATGAAAGGCAGCAAAGTTTTGGTCTGGAATCCTTTCGAAAAACAAGCTGACCAATTGCTCAGAACTCAGAATATTTTGGCTTCAGCTTTATTTAATTCTAATGATAAATCAGGTTGGAATGGTAGTTATCGATACACAGACAATGATAATCTTGTAAATGCAAATTACAGTAATGAAGCACACGGACAGAAATCCCATTTTGTGAACATTGGTTACTCTTTCTCAAAAACTTTCCGTGCAGATTGGGAAAATACGTTGCAGAATGTAACCAACAGTTCACAAGTTTACAACACGCGAAATTATCTTCTTCAAAATTGGGAAACCAAACCAAAAGCAACTTATAAACTCACCGAAACTTTGCAAACCGAATTATTCGGAGCACTTCGCCAAAAGAAAAGAACCGACGGCGAGGAACTTTTGAAAACCTACGAAATCTCCGGAACGCTACAATGGGAAAAATCAAAAACGTCAATCAGAGCTAACTTTTCTTTTATCAATAATGATTTTACCGGCAACAGCTACAGCATTGTAGGAAATCAAATGCTAGAAGGCCTGAAAGCCGGAAAAAACCAAGTCTGGACTTTGTATATCCAGCAAGCAATCAATTCCTTCATTCAGCTCAATGTGAATTACGAAGGTCGAAATTCCGGGGACAGAACTATTCATATCGGAAGTATGCAAATCCGGGCTAGTTTCTAAGTGGAGAGTTTTTTTGTGTTTGAGTGTTTGACATTTATTGTTCACAGTCTCTACTATTTTCAAGACCTAAAACTCCAAAACGCTCCCCACTCTCAAACCCTAAAACCTACAACTCATTCCGGCTCCACTCGCTCCAGCTTCCAACATATAGATTCGGGATATCAAAACCGGCATAATCCAAAGCTAAAAGAGAATGACAAGCCGTTACACCACTTCCACAATGGAACGTGATTTTGCTATTATCATATTGATTAAACAATTCAGAATAGAGATTTTTAAGTGTTTCTGGAGATTTGAACAAACCATTTTCATCTAGATTATCAGAAAAAGGATAATTCTCAGCATTCGGGATATGACCGGCAACCAAATCAATCGGTTCCGTAATTCCTTCGTAACGTTGAGATTCACGAACATCTACAATCACAGCATCAGCATCTTGAGTGGCTTTTTTTACATCATCAATCCAAACTTGGGGTAATTGCCAATCTGCGTAATCAGAGATATACTTAGTTGCCGGATAAGAATTTTCACCGGAACTTAAAGGGTAATTTTGATTTTCCGCAAATTGCAGACCGCCATTCAGAACCTGAACATTGTTGTGACCGACTGCTTTTAGCATCCACCAAAATCTTGCAGCTGCATTAGCTCCATTTTTATCATCGTAGATGACAACATGAAAATCTTTATCAATTCCTAATCTGCCTAGAGTTTTGATAAAATTTTCAAACTTCGGAAGCGGATGACGTCCTCCGTTCTTTGGGTCATCAATTTCTGCTAAATCGGAATTCAAATCAACATATACTGCATTCTTGAGATGCTTTTTCTGATAATCTGCTTTTGCATCTGATCCTGTTCTTACATCAAAAATCTTGAGATTTGAATTATTTGATATTTCAAGAAGTTCATCAACTTCAATAATTGATCTCATAAGCTACTTTTAAAATAAAAATAAGAAAAACCTGCGACACTGTCGCAGGATGAAAATTAAGGATTATGAAGAAAATAAAACTTTATTTTCTTATCACTTTTTGAGTGTTGATAGAACCGTCATCATACTTTATTTTAAGGATGTAACTTCCTACTGAAAGAGAAGAAATGTCAATAGGGTCTTTATCTGATATGAGAAGCTTTCTGCCTTCAATATCGTATAATTCTAAAGATTGTAATTTTTTATCAGACTTTACAAATAGTTCTCCATAGGTGGGGTTAGGATAGATCAACGAATTTTTTGATTGGATATCTGTTGTCTGTAAATTTTCAGAAGTATATTTAAAAACATATACGGCCCCTGAATTGATCAAAGTATTAGTCTCGTTGGAATCCTCGTCTTCTCTTGGAGTGCCTGCTAATATATAATCACCAAATATTGCAAAAGTATATCCAAAATTGTCATTATTGGCTCTTGTACTTGCAACAATTTTTTTGCTTTGAGTCCAATATCCATCGTTGCCTATCTCGAAGATGTAGGCAGAACCAGCATTTAAAACAGTATTGTTTCCATTAACGTCTTCATCTTCATGAATTGCACCGATAACAATTTTTTCTCCAGAAATGCCAACACCATAACCAAACTGATCTCCGGCTGTAGCATCGGATTATGATAATCTTTGATATTGCGACCAAACATTATTATTTTTTTTGAATATATAGGCTGCACCCGGATTATAAGATTGTTCATTATGAGCGCCCGCCACAATATAATCACCTGATATCGCAATACTATTTCCAAAAAACATATTAGAATCAGGATCAGCGGCATAAATTATTTGTTTCTCTATCCAGCTTTCGTTCTGATTTTCAAAAATATATGCTGCTCCCGCATTTCCAAGTTCTTCACCTTCAATCACAACACTTTTATTTGGAGTTGATACGACCAAATAATTTCCATCAGTATCCAGATTATATCCAAACTGAATTCCGCCGGATAATGATAATCTGTCAGAATTGACTATTTTCTGCTGTTGCTGCCAAGTACCTGAATTTAATCCAAAAATATAAACTGCACCTGCACCATTGAGGGAATTAGCACCGGAAGCGTCTTTCTTTTCGTTGATAGCTCCTATAAATATCTTGCTATTTTTGATTGATACCGAATTTCCGAAATAAGCTCCTCCGGCTCTTTCTGAAGCTACAAGCTTTTGTTTCTGAACCCAGCTCCCATTGTCAAGTTGGAAAACATATACTGCTCCTGCATTTTGTAGAGGGTAAGCGGATCCTTCATTATAAGCTCCTACAACTATATAATCATTCTCTATAGAGACGCTTTGTCCAAAATAAACTGACTCAGCTCTATCTGATGCAACTATTTTTTGTTTCTGAACCCAGTTACCATTTTCTAATTTGAAGACATAAGCTGCGCCCGCTTCGGATAAATAATTGCTTCCGCTTGCATCATAATTTTCTGATTTAGCCCCTATTACAGCATAATCGCCGCTAACAGAAACACTCACGCCAAAACTTGCAGCAAAAGCTCTATCAGATGCAGTCAACTTAATAATCTGATTCCAAGATTGTGCGTGTGTAAAAATGAAACTGATTATTAAGCAGAAAAATATAGTTCTTTTCATGAGATTGGTTTTATTGTTTAATTATTTTTTTAGTATCTGTTTGCTGATTATCATAAGTAATTTTTAGGATATAATTCCCAGAATTTAAACCGGACAGATCAAGTGGCTGTTTATTTGCTTCCATAAGCAATCTTCCCTCTGCATTATAGATTTGAAGAGACTGAATATTTTTATTATTTTGAATATGGATAAAATCTTTGGTAGGATTAGGATAAATTACTCCACTTTTTGATTTTATATCGTTTGTAGCTAACAATGCTGCATTTTCAAATACATAAACATTTCCTGTATTGCCTTCGGGAACAGCACCTCCCGCTAGAATTTTTCCATCCGCACTTATGGATACAGAAACTCCAAAATAAACATAACTATCTTGTAATCCGGAAATATCTCCACCTACCTGATTCCAAATGTTTTGGGAAGAATTGTATTCATAAACCTTTGCAATTCCTTGCCAATCATTAGCTCCATAGGCCCCTATTGCCAAATATTTTGCATCTGGCGTCAAACTGATACTGTAACCATAATATTCTCCGACAGTGCTACCTTCAAATGTTTGCCCGAATTGCTCCCATGTACTTTGCGCCTCATTATATTTATAAGTATAAACATGACCTTTGTCTGTATAATTTCCTCCAGATCCAGTGGTGTTGACATTTGGAGCACTTATGGCAACTATATTACCGTCCTCGCTGATACTTACAGACTGTCCGAATTCTCCTCCTAGAAATGATCCTTGAATAGCATTACCTTTTAAAACCCAGTTATTGTTTTCTAACTTATAAACTTTTGCATAACCTGTCAATGTATTACCAGAATATGGCTGCTTTGCTCCAATTACAATGGTATTGCCGTCACATGTGAGTTTAATATCAGACAACCCAAAATAATTTTCAAATGGACTATTGTCATTAATAGTTTCTCCTACTTGGTTCCAACTGTTATTGACATATTTATATACTCTAATACTATCACCACGATTATTTGTTGCTATAGTTGAGCCATCGGAAGAAAGACTAAGTACGTTCCCTAATCCCGCTGTTCCTTTAATAGTTTGCCCCAACTGTTCCCAGTTGGAAGAAGTATCATTATATTTGAATGCCCGGACTTTTCCTCCCGATTTCCAAGGATCTCCAACAGCTATAATATTTCCAGAAGTATTAATATCAACTGTTTTTCCAGATCCAGCTCCCTGTTCAAGTCCAATTATTTTTTGTCCTTTTTGTTGCCACACTCCGTTTATACTTTGGAAAACTTTTGTGTAACCTGTTGTCGAATTATTGTATGGGGCCCCTACTATTAATGCATCTCCTGTTGCATTAATTTTATTTATAAAGCCAAATGCTTCTTCGGATTGTTCCCCATTGAGAACCTGAATAGTACTCCATCCATCACCTCCATATTGAGAATATACAAATAACGGAATAAGAATGAGTAAATAAATTGTAATAATCTTTTTCATAATTCGGTATTTTTTTTTTTGAATGAAAACCTGATTATTAGATTTGGGCATATTTTCATCATTTAGATAATGGCAAATAATACCAGATTGCATGGAAAAGTAAATGTTTTTCATAATGTAATTTTTTTTGATTACTGATGCAAAACTATCATTATGAAAGGCTTAATCATAAAAAACACATACCCAATGCATACCTAAACAATAGGAAAATAGGGTATACCAATACCCCTTCTTCGTTTATGAAAAAGCTTATTAGAAATAAATATGAAATTGGAAAGATTAGATCAATTATATATCTACATTGTTAAACCAATGGTAGATGTCCGTATTTTGTGGAATACTAAGTCTTTTACGGATGCGGTTTTTCTTATTCTGTACAGTCTTGGGTTCGATATTTTTGATACGAGCAATTTCTTTACTGGAAAGATTTAATTTCAGAAAAGCACAAAATTCGATTTCTGACTGTACCAAAGTCGAGTTGATGGCGAGTAATTTTTTTGTAAAAGATGGAAATACCTTATTGAAAGATATCATAAAAGTAGAATCCTTTTTTTCCAACATCAAAATAAGATCTTTATTAATGACATCATATTTTTCTTGAAGATTTTCTCTGCTTTCTTCTTCTTTTATGATTAGGCGTTGATTTTTGATTTTAAAATATAGTAGCCCCATAAGACAAATCAGAATCATCAAAGAAGAAATGACCAATATATTTTTGACTTTATTCTCATCTTCCAATAGCTTCCTGCTGATGATATTATGAAGGGATTTGTTTTTATTCTCTGCAACACTAAGTTCGGCATTTTTCAGCAATAGATTGTATTTATTATAGTCCTCTGATCTACCTAGGACTTTTGAAGTCTCTGCAAGACCTTTATATAAAATTATTTGATTAATCAATGATAATCTTACTGATTTGGAAGCTTCAGCATTTTTGTAATTTTCATAAGCTGTCTCATATTTTTTTTCTTTTCTGTAAACCTCACCCAATGTAAGATAATTAGAAAACATATATGGTCCATTCTCATAACCTTTTGGTATAATATCCATTGATTTTTTTGCATAATATTTTGCAGAATCACTGTTTAGTATTGTGTATACTTGTCCCACGTTTGAAAAATTCAGAATCTGCATTTCATTTTTTGTTGCAGAATCTTTGATTTTTCCAATTAGCTTTTGGGCTTGGAAAAGATTGTCTAATGCTTTATACGGTCGCTTGGTTTCCACATAGACATCGTTGATTGTGAAATATAGATTTATTTTAGAAAATAATGTTCTGTTATCATCTGGATTAGTTTTTGAAAGGATATACATCCCTTTTTCAAATTCTTTAATGGCAGCATCATATAAAGAATTCTGAGAGTAAGTGTTCATCAAGGAAAGGTGAGCCATAGCTTCCATCTGAGGTTGTTTGTATTGTTTTGCCTTGGCTTCAAGATGTTTAGCGGTTTCTATAGATTTCCCATAAGCATATTTGTTGTCGTAATACCAACATTGGTTACCAAGAATTGTTAATTCCGAAATAGAATCTTTTTCTTTAATGGCTTCTTTGAGGAGAACCTGCATTTCTGTAAAAGCCATATCCGGGTCTTTTAAAAGCAATTGACTATTCTCCTGAATTTTTTTCTGAAGTAAAGTTTGTCTTTTCTGCGAATACGAAATGAAAAAACATAAAATAAAAAAAATGTATAAAAGCCTGTATAACCTCATCCTATTTGTTTGGCTAAACTGTAAAATTAGTGAATTTGCCAATTATTTTTCTACTAAATATTGAAGTTATCTTGAAATATTTTATTCCTAATAAATTTTAAATTATTTAGATTTGCTAATAATTGTAAAAATGAAAAATGAACAAAGAAAAAATATTAATCACTGGCGCATTGGGGCAAATCGGAACAGAACTGACTGCCAAATTATCAGAAATCTACGGTAAAGAAAACGTAATAGCATCCGGATTGGACAAATGGAAAGAAGACATCACAGAAGCCGGCTATTATGAAAGACTTGATGTCACTAATTTTCAAGCCGTTACAGAAGTTATCAAGGAGCATAATATCACTACTGTTTATCATTTGGCATCTCTTCTTTCTGGAACATCAGAAAAGCAACCGCTTTTTGCGTGGAAGCTCAATCTTGACCCGTTGATTCATCTTTGTGAATTAGCAAAAGAAGGTATCATAAAAAAAATATTCTGGCCTAGTTCAATCGCCGTTTTTGGAAAAGGAATTCCTAAAGAAAATGTAGGGCAAGAAGTCGTTCTTAATCCGACAACTGTTTACGGAATCTCAAAAATGGCAGGTGAAAAATGGTGCGAATATTACTTCGAAAAATATGGTGTTGATATCAGAAGCATCCGTTATCCCGGTCTGATCTCATGGAAAGCTCCAGCCGGTGGAGGAACTACAGATTACGCTGTCGAGATATTTTATGAGGCAGTAGAAAAGGGAAAATACACAAGTTTCATCAGTGAAAATACAGCAATGCCAATGCTCTATATGGACGATGCCATTGATGCTACGATTAAGCTGATGACAGCACCAAAAGAAGAGGTGAAAATCCGTTATTCCTACAACCTTGGAGGAATGAGTTTTACACCAAAAGAATTGGCTTCTGAAATCAAAAAAACGATACCTAATTTTGAGATAAAATATGAGCCGGATTTTCGTCAGGCAATCGCAGATTCTTGGCCGGCAAGTATAGATGATTCTGCAGCAAAGCAAGATTGGGGATTGGATTACAAGTTTGATATCCCATCTATGTCGATAGATATGATAAATAATCTAAAGAAAAAACTCAACAAAGATTAAAATCTAAACTATTAGTTTTAATAAAATTAATTTTAACATTTGATTTTTAATTTATTAAAAAATTTATCTCAATTATAATTTAAGTGATTTTACTAACTTTCAACATATCAATATCAGAAAATCAGAGTTTGAAAACTAAAAATATTTCAGAATCTGAAT
The DNA here is from genome assembly GCA_003248755.1 of Chryseobacterium sp. Classification (GTDB taxonomy): domain Bacteria; phylum Bacteroidota; class Bacteroidia; order Flavobacteriales; family Weeksellaceae; genus Epilithonimonas. The sequence continues at coordinate 10,335 of QFQW01000059.1, forward strand.
TGATAATTTCTATCGAAGAAAAAGTTAGTTCTATCCTGCTCTTACTGGAACTTCACGAATTTCAAGCGACATTTTTCATTGATATTTCTCTTGCTGAAGAATTAAAAAAAACCATAAAAAACATCTCATTTGCAGGTCACGAAATTGCATTCTACAATAGTAATTCCAACCTGAAAACAATAGAAAAAGTGAAGCAAAATCTGGAAGATTTTTTACAAAAACCAATAAGAGGTCTAAGGCAAAAATACCATCAGATTTCTTATTCGGAAATCAAGAAATTAGACTTCAATTACATCTCCAATATCGAGGAATCCAGAATCAATTTTCTATGGAGAAAGTTGACCGCAAAAACCGACATTCATATAGAAAATGATTTGACAGTTGTACCGGAAAGTCAGTCGCCTTATTCTCAACTTCCATTCAATGATTATGTCCTTCAAGTGACACCGATGAAGTATTATGAAAGTATGCTTTTGGAAAGTTTGAAGAACAATGAGTATGTGATGATCTACGCCAATATTTGGCAATTATATGAATCCAAAGACCTGCCAATTGAGATTCCTTTTTATAAAAAAATCAACATCGGCAGAAAATTTGAAGACCGTCTTGAAAAGCTATTTCAATTCATTGATGAGAACGAAATAGCTGTTTCCAGAATGAAGGATTATTTGTTTTAATTTTACAAAATAAAAAAAGCTTAGAAAATCTAAGCTTTTTTTATTATTTCAATAATGAGTTTTAGCTCAATTCAAACACTGTAATCTCGGGCAGCACTCCTACTCTACCCGGATAACCGATTACACCGAAGCCACGGTTGACGTACAGATATTTCCCTTCGCTTTCATACAGGTCGGCCCATTTTGGATATTTGTATTTCACTGGCGACCATTTGAAGTTTTTCAGGTCGATACCAAACTGCATCCCGTGTGTATGCCCGGAAAGTGTTAACTGAATGTTTTTAGGATGATTTTTCACTACAGCATCAAAGTGTGACGGGTCGTGTGACATTAGGATTTTAATAGCATCTACGGGGACGTTTTCGGAAGCTTTATCCAAGTCGCCCAACTGTGGAAACGGAGGAATCCCCCAGTTTTCTACGCCCAGAATGTATAACTTTTCACCATTTCTTTCAATGACTCTGTGTTCATTTCGAAGCATTTCGAAGCCGGCTTTCCTTTCGTATTCTATCAACAGTGGAATGTTATTCCTTCTTTCTTCTTCATTTTTCCATTCGCCATATTCACCGTAATCGTGGTTTCCTAGAACGGCTAATTTCCCATCTTTCCCTTTGATTTGAGAAAACAAATCAATGAATGGGATAAATTCATCCGCATAATTGTTCACCATATCTCCGGTAAATAAAATCAAATCCGCATTTTGCTCATTAATCAAATCAATAGCGTGTTGCAAATGCTTAGGATTCTGGAAACTTCCGCTATGAACATCAGAAATCTGGACAATTTTATAACCCTTGAAACTCTCAGGAAGATTTTTCAGCTTTAATCTCACAACTCTAGCTCTATGACGGTATTTTCCGAAGATAATTCCATCCAGAACAATTCCTGCTAAAACAGCTCCGGAACCAAGCCCCACTAAGCTTATAAACTTTCTTCTCGAGGGATAATTATGATTTTCTGTCGCCACATAATTGTAACCGAAATTCAGAAGTCTGATTAAATCTTCAATCAAAAGGAAAATAGCGACCAGAAGCTTCGGCAAAACAAAAATCAAAATCACAGAAAATACAATCTGGAAATTCAGGTATTTGTGAGAAGCCCTATTGAAAGTCATAACCGAATAAATCAGAAAAGCATAAATCAGAATCGTCGGAATCCAATAGATAAACCTTCCGTTCTGATTAGTATAAACCGTTTTAAAAGCCTGATAAACGTAAGTTTCCAGCAGTAAAAAAACTCCTAGAAGAAATAAAATTGTCTTTTGCATATTGTGATAAAAAACAAAAGGAATAAAAATTTATTCCTTTTAGTATTATGACGTTTAAAATTTATTTTTACTTTAAATGATTTATATTTTCCCTTCCGGAAACTTGTAAACCACACAATTGATATTCATTCCCGCACCTACAGACGTAAACAAGATATGAGAACCCGGCGTGAATTGCTGGCCATCCATTTTTCCTTTTCTGATTAAATCAAATAAAGTCGGAACTGTCGCAACCGAAGAATTTCCAAATTCCTGAATGGTCATCGGAGAAATCGCATGGTCGTAATCTTTTTGTCCGTACAACTTGAACAATCTTCCAATCATTGCGTAATCCATCTTCGCATTCGCCTGATGAATCAAAATTTTGCTAATATCAGAAATATCAAGACCCGCTTTATCAACCGTTGCTTTTATGGCATCAGGAACATTCTTAAGAGCATATTCGTAGATTTTGCGACCTCTCATTCTGATGAATAACTGAGTTTGGTCGTGCTCAAGATTCAGCGAAGGACCGTTTTCCAAATAGCATAATTCCTCTCCATTATCACAAAGCGTATTATCCGCTAAAACTCCAACTGTAGAATCTTCAGTCGCTGTCACAATAACAGCTCCGGCACCATCCGCAAAAATCATTTTATTCCTATCGTAAGGGTCTGTAACTCTGCTTAGAGTTTCTCCACCAACTACCAAAACCGTTTTTGCTTTTCCGGCTTTTATCATTGTATCAGCTAAAATCAAAGACTCAACCCAGCCTGGACATCCGAAAATCATATCGTAATTGATACAATCTCTTCTTTTAATTCCAAGTTTTCCTTTTAATCTTGCAGAAAGAGAGGGCATAAAATTCGGAATTCCGTTAACATCAACTTCACCAAAATTGGTAGCGAAAATAATGTAATCAATCTCTTCTTTATCAATACCCGCATCTTCTATAGCCTCCAGAGAAGCTCTGTGAGCCAAATCTGAATTAAAATCTTCCGGATTGGCATATCTCCTTCTTTCTATCTCTGTAATCTCAACAAATTTTCCGATGATTTCTTCAGTTGGTTTTTCAATCAATTGATTATTATCATCATAGAATATGGCATCCTTGAAATGAGAACCGTCTATTATGTTTTCCGGAACATAACTTCCAGAGCCAATGATTAATGTATTAGGCATTGATATTAAAAAATTTTAAATGCAAAATTACACAAAAATTAATTCCTAGAATTTTATTTCCTTAAGATTTATTTAAGATAACTCTATTTTAAATCCAATCTTATTTACTCAACGCTAACAAATACTTATTATTCTTAGATTTTATATCAATAATGAATAATAAGTATTTGAAATTTAAATAAGTAATTTTTACTTTTGACGAATGTTTGAATACCAAACCATAAAAAAACCAATTGAAGATACTTTACTGAAAGAAAAAGGAAGTAAATTCATTGGATTCGCCTATCCCGTCAATTCTGAAGCCGAAATCAAAGAAAGATTAAATCATCTTTACGAAATCCACCCAAAAGCGACACATCATTGTTATGCTTACAGACTTGGAATCAATGGAGAAAATTACAGAGCCAATGATGACGGAGAACCTTCCGGAAGTGCGGGTTTACCGATTTACAATCAACTTCTCGCTCATCAGATAACAAATGTTTTGGTTGTTGTCATCAGATATTATGGAGGCACGAAACTAGGCGTTGGAGGATTGGTGAAAACTTATAAAGAATCTGCAAAATTCACTCTGGAAGAAGCAGAAATCATCACCAAAGAATTAGAATCCGAGATTGAAATCAAATTCAAGTTTTCTCATCAAAATCAGATTTTTACGCTTCTAAATAAATATGATGCAAAAATTCTAGATTTTGACGCACAGGAAATTTGCATCATAAAAGCCAGCATCAAAACCGCTAAAAAAGAAAACATCTCAAACGAATTGTCTGAGATGCTTTTGGAATTTAATTTTTCATAACTTTTAATCCCTTCTATTTCCCATAAGCATTGATGCAAAATAAATAAGTTGAGCCAATGAACCTAGCGCTGCAACAACGTAAGTTCTGGCTGCCCATTTAAGCGAATCTTCTGCTCCTTCGTATTCTTCGGCAGTCACTGTTCCTGTAGATTTCAACCATTGCAAAGCACGATTACTTGCATCGTATTCTACCGGCAATGTTACAAATGCAAATAAAGTAGTTACTGCGAAAAGTATTACACCAATTGCTAAAACCGTAGTATTTCCGTTCGGGTTATCAATACTTCTTGTTGCTGCCATTATAGCAATACCTGCGAACAAAACAAATTGCAAAAGGTTGGAACTGATATTGACAATCGGAACCATTTTTGACCTCAATTGCAACATAGAATAACCAACTGCATGCTGGACCGCATGTCCGCATTCGTGAGCCGCAACCGCCGCTGCCGCTGCATTTCTCTGCATGTAGACAGCTTCGGAAAGATTCACCGTTTTATTTTCCGGATTATAATGGTCAGTTAATTGCCCCGGAACCGAAACAACCTGAACGTCCATAATTCCGTTGTCTCTCAACATTTTTTCCGCCACTTCTTTTCCGGACATTCCATTCCTGAGATGGACTTTTGAATAATATTCGAATTTGGATTTCAATCTGGAAGAAACTATCCAGCTTATAAGCATTGAAACTCCAATAATTAAGTAATAACCAGTCATTATTTTGAAAAATTTACATTAAAATAAATTACGTCTTTTTATAGAAAAATTATGCCAAAGCATTGCTTTTTTCGGCTTAAAAACTATATTTGCTCTATTGATTAGCAAGAATATGGAAAATGTTATTATAAAGCAAGTTGTTACAGAAAACGACCTGACAAACTTCATCAAATTCCCAATGGAATTATACAAAAATAACCCAAATTTTGTCCCGCCATTGATCAATGAAGAAAAAAACATTTGGAACAAAGATGAAAATCCGGCTTTGTTATATTCTGTTGCAAAACAATTTTTGGCGTACAAAAACAACAAAATCGTTGGCAGAATTGCCGTGATGATTAATCATAAGGAAGCTCAGGAATTGGAAATTAAAAAGGTAAGATTCGGGTGGATTGATTTTATTGATGATGAGGAAGTTTCCAAAGCTTTAATCAATGAAGCTATCAAATACGCCAAGGAAAATCAAATCAATAAAATTGAAGGCCCAATGGGTTTCACGAATCTGGACAAAGCTGGAATGCTGATTTTCGGATTTGACAAATTGGCTACAATGATTGGGATTTATAACTTCGATTATTACCCAAAACATCTTGAGAAATTAGGGTTAGTAAAAGAAAAAGAATGGGTGGAATTCGAATTACAATTTCCTGATGTTTTGCCGGAAAAAATTGAAAAATTCAGTTCTTTGATTGCTCAGAAGTACAAACTGAGAACTTTAAAATTCAATAATAAAAAAGAGATTCTTCCTTACGTAGAACCGATGTTTAAACTATTGGACGAAACCTACAAATCGCTTTCAACATATACTCCCATTTCCGATGAGCAAATCAAGGCTTATAAAGAAAAGTACTTTAGTTTCATAGATAAAGATTATATCACCTGTGTTGCGGACGAAAACAACGAATTGGTAGCGTTTGCGATTACAATGCCTTCTTATTCCAAAGCTTTGCAGAAAGCAAAAGGCAAGCTTTTTCCATTCGGTTGGTGGCATTTTTTACAAGCCGGAAAGAAAAATGACAGAGCCAACTTTTACCTTATCGGAATCCATCCGGAATATCAGAGAAGAGGTGTGACTTCTATGATTTTCAAAGCTATCCAGATGAATCTGAAGAGTAAAGGCATCAAATTCCTGGAAACAAATCCTGAATTGGAAGAAAATAAAAACGTGCAGGTTCTTTGGCAGGATTATCATCCGGTTCATCATAAAAGCAGAAGAACTTACTCATTGGAAATTTAATCCTTAAACAATTGTTTAACAGAATTAATTTCATAATCAAGTATTTAATCTAAAAAAAGCAAAACAGATTGAAAAAGCAACTATACATCTATGCAGTTCTCATTATCTTATTTGTAGCCTATAATTTCTACAAACCAATCAAAGATGAGAGAACAGACGCAATCATCAACATACTGTTTGCCAGCGTATTATTCTTATACATTGCATACATAGCTTATCTTGTTCTCAAGAAAATAGGAAAGAAAGGCAAATAGCATCTTATTTATAACTATTCTAAATTTCCAAAAAGAGACTTTTGTCTGCTTTTCATAAGGGCGATAATTTACTATATTAAATCTTTATTTAGTATTTTTGCATAGATAAATTTAGACTTTATGAATTTACCAGAAAATTATATTCCTATACTAATTCAGGCTGCGGTTGGCCTTGGATTCGTAGCCGTTTCTTTGCTTGGAGCTCATTATTTGGGACCAAAACAGAAGAAAGGAAATTCTGTAAAAAACCAAAGCTGGGAATGCGGTGTTGCTGTTGAAGGAAACGCAAGAACTCCCTTTTCAATCAAATACTTTTTGACTGCGGTTTTGTTTGTTCTATTCGATATAGAAATCGTATTTTTTTATCCATATGCTGTTAACTTCAGAGAATTTGGAATGCAAGGCTTTTTAGCAGTTCTTACATTCGTAGCTATTTTCTTTGTAGCGTTTTTCTATGTTTGGAAACGCGGCGCATTAGATTGGGATAAATAAAATAATTTTAAATTATAAATTATAAATTTTGGATGATTTATTGCAGGTTTAAAACTCAGTAAGATTTTTTAATCTAAAATTTAAAATTCAAAATCTAAAATCTAAAAAATGTCAGATAAAAAACCAGTAATAATAACAGATGCGCCAGCTCCTGAGGGATATGAAGGAGAAGGATTTTTCGCAACTAAACTGAGCAGTGTAATCGGGATGGCAAGAAAGTTCTCACTTTGGCCTTTACCGTTTGCAACTTCTTGTTGTGGTATCGAATTTATGGCGACATTGAATCCAACTTATGATGCTTCAAGATTTGGAATGGAAAGAAACTCTTTCTCTCCAAGACAGGCAGATATGTTGATGGTTTGCGGAACTATTTCTAAGAAATTAGGACCAGTTTTGAAAGAAGTTTACACCCAGATGGCTGAGCCAAAATGGGTTGTTGCTGTTGGAGCCTGTGCTTCCAGCGGTGGTATTTTTGATACTTATTCAGTTTTACAGGGGATTGACAAAATCATTCCTGTTGACGTTTACGTTCCGGGCTGTCCGCCAAGACCTGAGCAAATCATCGAAGGTGTAATGCAAGTACAGGCTTTGGTAGAAAGCGAAAGCATCAGAAGAAGAGATATGCCGGAATATCAGCATTTGTTAGATTCTTACAATATTAGCAACTAAGAGAAATGACAAACGAATTTGTATTAGAAGCTATCACAAGAGAATTCCCTGAATCTGTAATTTCAAGTTCAGAGCCTTATGGAATGCTAACGATTGAAATTAAAAAAGATGATATCAAGAAAGTAATTCATTATTTGAAAGATTCAACTTTGGAATTCAATTTTTTGACAGATATCTGTGGAATCCATTATCCTGAAACTCCTGAGAAAGAAATAGGCGTTGTTTATCATTTGCATAATCTGATGGCGAATTTCAGATTACGTCTTAAAATTTTTATGTCCAGAGAAAACATTGAGGTTGATTCTCTTGTAGAATTATATGCTGGTGCCAACTGGATGGAAAGAGAAACTTATGATTTCTACGGAATCAAATTCAAAGGACATCCTGATTTGAGACCTATCCTTAATATGGAAGACCTTGGATACCATCCAATGCTGAAGGAATATCGTTTGGAAGACGGAACAAGAACTGACAAGAACGATAGTATGTTCGGAAGATAAAACATAACTGATGAATGATAATTGATAAATGATTTTTATTTTATCAATCATCGCTTATCAATTATCAATTATAAAATTATGAAAGATAACTCATTATCTAATATACTTAACCAATACGACAGTAAGGAACAAATCGACGGACAATTGTACACGTTGAACCTTGGTCCTACTCACCCTGCGACTCACGGGATTTTCCAGAACGTCCTTACAATGGATGGGGAAAGAATCCTTCACGCAGAGCAAACCGTTGGTTATATCCATAGAGCATTTGAAAAGATTTCTGAAAGAAGAAACTTTGCTCAGATTACTACGCTTACAGACCGTATGAACTATTGTTCTGCGCCAATCAATAATTTGGGTTGGCATATGACAGTAGAAAAACTGATTGGTGTCAAAGTTCCAAAACGTGTAGATTATATGCGTGTTATATTGATGGAATTGGCAAGAATTGGTGACCATTTGATTTGTAATGGTGTAACAGGTATGGACTCCGGGGCAATTACAGGTCTTACTTATATGTTTATCGAAAGAGAGCGAATCTACGATATGTATGAGCAAATCTGTGGCGCGAGAATGACAACCAATATGGGAAGAATCGGAGGATTCGAAAGAGATTTCACGCCTAAGTTTCACGAGTTATTAAAAGATTTCTTAAAAACTTTCCCACCAAGATTTCAAGAATTTTGTAATCTTTTGGAGAGAAACAGAATCTTTATGGACAGAACGATTGGCGCAGGAGCAATCTCAGCAGAGAGAGCTTTGAGCTATGGTTTCACTGGTCCAAATCTGCGTGCTGCAGGAGTTGATTATGATGTAAGAGTGGCGCAATCTTATTCTTCTTATGAAGATTTTGATTTCATCATTCCTGTTGGAACTGCCGGAGATACTTACGACCGTTTTATGGTTCGTCAGCAAGAAGTTTGGGAATCCATTAAAATTATCAAACAAGCTTACGAAAATCTGCCGGAAGGACCTTTCCACGCAGACGTTCCAGAATTTTATCTTCCAGAAAAAGCAGACGTTTATCAAAAAATGGAAGCTTTGATTTACCATTTCAAAATTGTAATGGGAGAAACGGATGTTCCTAAGGGCGAAGTTTACCACGCTGTTGAAGGTGGAAACGGAGAATTAGGATTCTATCTTGTAAGTGATGGCGGAAGAAGTCCTTACAGACTGCACTTCAGAAGACCTTGTTTCATCTACTATCAGGCATATCCGGAAATGATTCAGGGTTCTGTAATTTCTGATGCGATTGTAACAATGTGTAGTATGAATATTATTGCGGGAGAATTAGACGCATAGAAAGACATTAAGAAAAAAGATGAAAGATAAAAGACTTTCATTTCAAAATAAAAATTGAATTTAGAATTCAGAATTGCGAGTCTTGACTCTTTATTCTTGGTTCTTTAATCTTAAATAAAATGAGCGAAACAATTGCTTTTAAACCTGAAAGCTTAGCACAGGTTCATAAAATTATCGCAAGATATCCGGAAGGAAGACAAAAGTCTGCTCTTATTCCTGTTTTGCATTTGGCACAAAAAGAATTCGATGGTTGGCTGGCTGTTCCGGTAATGGATTATGTTGCAGAATTATTAAGTATCACTCCTATTGAAGTATATGAAGTTGCAACTTTCTATACGATGTTCAATATGAAGCCGGTTGGAAAATATGTTTTGGAAGTTTGCAGAACCGGACCTTGTATGCTGAATGGAAGTGATAATATCTTAGACCATATTCGTAAAAAACTGAATATTAAAGATGGAGAAACTTCCGAAGACGGGCTATTCACTTTGAAGCCTGCCGAATGTCTTGGAGCGTGCGGATATGCTCCAATGATGCAGTTGGGGAAATTCTTTCACGAAAATTTAACAATAGAAAAAGTTGACGAGATTCTTGACCTTTGCAGACAAGGAGCCATCGCTTTAGATTAATATTAAAGAAATGGGTAAAAAACTTTTACTTAAAAATGCACATATAGAGGGAATTCGTTATTTCGAAACTTATCGTAAACACGGAGGTTACGAATCTGCGGAAAAAGCTCTTAAAATGAAACCTGAAGAAATCCTGGAAGAAGTTAAGACTTCCGGACTTCGTGGTCGTGGTGGCGCCGGTTTCCCTACTGGAATGAAGTGGAGTTTCCTTGCAAAACCAGAAGGCGTTCCAAGACACTTGGTTGTAAATGCTGACGAATCTGAACCAGGTACTTTCAAAGACAGATACCTGATGGAATTTCTTCCTCATCTTTTGATTGAAGGAATGTTGATTTCATCTTACACTTTAGGTTCTAATACATCCTATATATATATAAGAGGAGAATATTCTTGGATTCCTGATATTTTGGAAGAAGCAATCGAAGAAGCGAAAGCGGCTGGATTTCTTGGAAAAAATATATTAGGAACTGGTTTCGATTTGGAAATCTATGTTCAAAGAGGTGGTGGTGCTTACATCTGCGGTGAAGAAACTGCATTGCTTGAATCTCTTGAAGGAAGAAGAGGAAATCCAAGACTTAAACCACCTTTCCCTGCTGTAAAAGGACTTTGGGAAAGACCTACGGTTGTGAACAATGTTGAATCTATTGCAGCTGTTGTTCCAATCATCGAAATTGGCGGTGCTGAATATGCTAAAATCGGCGTTGGAAGGTCAACAGGAACTAAATTGATTTCGGCTTGTGGTAACATCAACAAACCAGGCGTTTACGAAATCGATATGACGATTACAGTTGAAGAGTTTATTTACTCAGATGAATATTGTGGTGGAATCCCAAATGGTAAAAAACTGAAAGCTTGTATTCCTGGAGGAAGTTCTGTTCCAATTGTTCCAGCCAATCTTTTATTGAAAACAATCAATGGTGAACCAAGATATATGAATTATGAATCTCTGGCTGACGGTGGTTTTGCTACCGGAACGATGATGGGTTCAGGTGGATTTATTGTTTTGGACGAAGACCAATGTGTCGTTAATCATACAATGACTTTAGCTAGATTCTACAACCATGAGAGCTGTGGACAATGTACACCTTGCCGTGAAGGAACAGGCTGGATGTACAAAATCCTGAAAAAAATAGAAAAAGGAGAAGGTAAAATGGAAGATATCGATTTGCTTTGGGATATCCAGAGAAAAATCGAAGGGAATACTATTTGTCCTTTAGGAGATGCTGCTGCTTGGCCAGTTGCTGCTGCTATCAGACACTTCAGAGATGAGTTTGAATGGCACGTTAACAATCCTGAGTTGAGCCAGACTCAAAATTATGGAATAGCTAACTATGCAGACCCTATTCCAGCTGTTAGTAACAGTTAAATAAAGATTTAATAGAATTTGTATTTTCAAATTCACTAGAAATAATGAAGAAGTTCTTTGAAATAGTTTTTGTATTTTTTGTAGGAACAACAATGTTGTTTGGACAAAATCAAGACACAGTTGATAACTCCGGATATAACCAATCCAAATTTTCCAAAGGAACAATGTTCGTATTTTGGGGTTGGAACAGAGCGGGATTCAGTAAGTCTGATATCAGATTTAAAGGAAATGGATATGACTTTACATTAAATAATGTAGTAGCGCACGACAGACCATCGGAATTGAGTATGGCGTATATCGATCCGACCAGGCTTTCGATTCCGCAGTTTAATTTTAGATTAGCTTATTTTATTAAAGATAATCTAGCTGTTGTAATTGCACAGGATCACATGAAGTATGTGATGGACCAGAATCAGACTGTAAATATTAATGGTCATATTTCAGACCCGACTTATGCAGGAATGGTTCAGAATGGTCAGGTTAATTTATCGGATGAGCAGTTTTTGACATTCGAGCATACGGACGGACTTAATTATGTGAATGTAGGTCTTGAGAAATACAAAAACGTATTATCCAAAAAAGATTTTAATATGTTTTGGGCTTATGGAGGCGGTATTGGTGCTCTTATTCCTAAAAGTAATGTTAAACTTTTTGGAAACGAGAGAAGTGACAGATACCATTTAGCAGGATTTGGATTGGATGCAAGAACTAGTATTAATGCTGTTTTATGGAATCATTGGATGGCAAGAGTAGAAGGAAAATTCGGTTATATCAATATGCCGGATATCAAAACAACTCTTAATAATAAACCTGATAAAGCAAGTCAGGACTTCGTATTCTACCAAGTTAATTTTGGAATCGGATACGTATTTAATAGAAAAATAAAAAATTAAGATATTTTAAATATATCTTAGAAAATAAATAGAATTGACATAAGATTTGGAACAAGGATTTTCATCTAAAATCTAAAATCTAAAATCTAAAATCT
>QFQW01000060.1 GCA_003248755.1 Chryseobacterium sp.
CCGGTTTCCCATCTTTCACCTCAACCACGGAATAAGAATGGGTGTCCAGCCAATAAGGATAATTCACAAAAACCCGGTTATCTTTTGCAACGGCAACACCCGTTAACTGATACGTGCTGTCTGAGAAAACCTCTTCTAACTGTGCATTTTCTTCGGTCGAAACTTCGCTATTTGGCACTTGTTTCGGCTGTTTGGAAGACTCCTTGCAGGCTGCCAATGAAACCAATGCCATTGCCAGTACTGCTATATTTTTTAAGTTCATTTTGATAATTTTAAATGATAGATTTTACAAAGTCACCACGATTTTACCAACTGTTCTGCCCGTTTCCTGTTCCAGATGTGCTTCTCTCATTTGTTCGAAAGGAAATATTTTTGAAACGTGAGGTTTTACAGCACCGCTTTCCAATAAAGAAGCAATCTGTTTCATATCTTCACCGCTGGACTGTACTAGAATGAAATAGCCTTTTACGCCTTTGGATTCTGCTTTTGATGTCACCTGCTCATTCAAACCTGTCGGAATACTGATGATGGAACCGCCTTCTTTCGTCACTTCAAGAGAATGGTCGATATTGTCTCCGCCAATGGTATCCAACACAAAATCAAAAGTTCTGCCTGCTGATTTCCAGTCGAAACCGTGATAATCAATATGTGAATCTGCGCCTAAACTCAGGACAAAATCTTTGTTTTTTGCGGAAGAAGTTCCCGTCACTTTCGCCCCCAAATGTTTAGCAATTTGTACCGCAATATGTCCCACCCCACCCGAAGCAGCGTGAACCAAAACATTTTGCCCTTCCTGAATATTCGCATGGTGAACCAAAGCCTGATACGCCGTAAGCGCAACCAAAGTGGAAGCTGCAGCGTCTTCAAAAGAGATGTTTTTAGGTTTTAAAGCCAGTTGATTGGCCGGAGCTGCTACATATTCGGCATAAGCTTTTCCGTGTCCGGGGAAGTTGACCATTCCGAAAACCTCATCGCCCACTTTAAAAGCTGAACTTTTAGTTTCTTCAACAATTCCGGAAATATCCCAACCCAAAATGAGTGGATTTTCTGTTTTGATTCTTCCGTAAACTCCTTTTCCGGCACGGCTTTTCACATCTACCGGATTAATACTGATGGCTTTTATTTTTATTAATACTTCGCCTTCGTTTATGGTTGGTTTTGCCAATTCTACGTATTCTAAATTTTCTACGCTTCCGGCTTCTTTTAATACAATTGATTTCATAATGTTGGTATTTTTTAATGTTATTTATTTGAATTACTTTAATTTAAATCTTGAACTGAATTTAATTTCTTAATGGTTTCGCATTGATTTTCAGCTTGTAAATCACGACCGGAAATTTCACTTTGCTTTTTCCGTTCTGAAATGCTGCCAAACGGTTCAACTGACCTGTCGGAATCACAGATAACCATTGTCATCAATCCATAAAGCGTCTGCCCAAAGCAATTTTTTGTCTTTAATAACCAGGCTTTCTTTTCCGTCCGGTGATATTTTGATGATTTCACTTGTATTGACGTCGCTCACATAGATATTTCCGTCTGCATCGATGGCTGTGCCTCCTGTTGATTGGGTTTCATAGAATAATTCTACTTTTGAAGCCAAATCTTTTTCGGATATATTTTCATCATTCAGGTATTGCGTTTCCACTCTCCAAAGCGGACCGCTTGCTGGCTGGAAATACAGCCATTTTCCATCGGGAGAAATCTCCAATTGGTCTGCGTGGATTCTCACTTCATTTCCTTTTTCATCTTTCATAATTTTTCCTTCTGCTTTTATGGGTAAATTATCGGTGGTTGAAGGTTGATTTTCCAAAACCCTTCTACCTTTTCCTGTTGTTTTATCCAAAATAATTAAAGCCGGTTCGCCTGCATCCGTCAGATAAATTGTGTTTCCTAAAATTCTTAAATCATCAATAAAAGTTGATGGTTTTGCCATTCCAGAAAGTGGAATGATCTGTTGAACGGTATTGGTTTTAATATCAATCGAAACCAATTTTAATGCATTTCCTGATAATGGATTTTGACCCATTGAAGGTGTTCCCGTGTCTACAATATAAAGCAAACCGTCCGGTCCTATTCTCAGTGAATTGGTTCTTACGAATTTCTCATTCACATCGGCTCCCGATTGCCAATTGTTCCAGTCTTCATTTGGATAAGGAATGATTTTCCCGTTTTTCAGAACTTCTCCGATTCTCATTCCTTTATCTCCTTCGATTCTTGGAAAATTAACAAAGATTCTTCCGTCCGAACTTGTGGTAACGCCGTTCCAGACAATATCTGATGTTGCTGCTTTTTCTAATTGTGCGTTCGCAATTCCGAAGAAAAGAAATAAGGTAAGAAGATTGAATTTAGTTTTCATTTTAGTTTGATTTTCAATGATTTTGATAAGTCAAAGGTAGAAGCATTACGGCTGAATAAATAGTCCATTTTGGGGAAAGAATAGCACAGATTTACAGAAAATGAAAAACCCTCCGCGATGGGAGGATTTAATTCTAAACCGTATAAAAAGCTTTCGGAACAAAGCGGTAACCTTTTCCATTTTTTTCAATAAAACCCAAACCGGGAAAAGGCAAATGGTCTCCAAAAAAAAGTTGTTTTGTCGATGATAATTTTTCGAGAACTTCTTTACGGGTTTTTACAGCCAGTTCAAAATCAGAATCAATTTGATTTCCCCATTCCGGATGTTCAATCAACATAATATGCTGAAAAGTATCTGCAATGTGCACCAATTCTTCTCCTTCCGATGAGATGGTAATTACAGTATGACCCGGTGTGTGTCCTGGAGCGTGTTCCAATTTAAGAAAGCCAAAAATATCAGCTTCATCTAAATAAAAATTAAGTTTTGTTCCGATGGGCTTGAAATGGTCTCTCGCAAACTGAATTTCAAAATCTGAAAACTGATTTTTTGTACCTTTTGAAAAATCAGGTTCATCAGACATCCAAAAGTTATATTCTGTTTCTGAAATATAATAATCGGCATTCACAAAAACCAATTTTCCGTCTTTATCAACAACACCTCCAATATGATCAGGATGAGCGTGTGTAAAGAAAATATCCGTGATATCCTGAGGGCTGATTCCTAAATTCTTAAGGTTTTCAATTAATTTTCCGGTGGAAGGAGATAACAGTACACCGCTTCCTGTATCGATAAGAATGTTTCTTTCTTCATTCATTACTAGAAGAATATTCCCTGCCAATTCTAATTTGTCTTCAAGAAGCCTATTTTTATCTAAAAAATTTTTGAGCTTCTCTTTCTCAATATTAGGTGCAAACATCGGCTGAATGTTTTCAATCTCGATAACTCCATCTGTAATTACAGCCAAATGAAGTTGTCCTAATTGGAATTTGAAATATCCTGAATTTTTAATGTTGTTGATTGTATTCATTTTTTTATAAATTTGTTGACACAAAATTAAAGCAAGTAACTATCCAAAAGATATTACTATCCTTTTAGATAGCACTATCTTTTAAGTAAGCAATGGATTATTATGGCTAGAGTAACTGACGGTACTGAACAAAAAACCTGTATGGAGATAATGCTTCCCATACAGGATGCATTGGAAATTCTAAAAGGAAAATGGAAATTGCCGATTATCGTTTCGTTATCTTTTGGAAGTAAAAGATTCAGAGAACTTGCAAGAGAAATTCCCAAAATAACCGATAGGGTTTTATCAAAAGAGTTAAAAGAATTGGAAACCAATCATTTAATTACAAGAACAGTTCACGAAACTTTTCCGCCAACGGTAGAATACGAAATTACTGACCACGGTTTGTCTTTGGAAAAAGTGATAATGTCTTTGAAGGATTGGGGATTAGTGCATAGAAAAAAAGTCACAGAAAAGTAGTTTTACTTGTCTGTGACTTTTATTTTTGATTAATTTTAACGACCTTAAATTCTCAAATTAAGATTGATTCTCGATACATTTTTCCTTCACTTTGTTGCGAAAAAACACTCGACTTGACGAATCCTACAAAGTATTCAATAAATTACTTAATTCATCTGCGATTTCCTAAATTCCAAAGGTTTCATTCCCGTTTGTTTTTTGAACAATCTTGTGAAATAAGAAGCATTTTCAAAGCCTAATTCGTAAGCAATTTCAGCGACTCCTTTTTCACCCAACCTCAACAGGTTTTTTGCTTCGGAAATTATAAAAATATGAATCAGCTCCATTGCGGTTTTTCCTGTTTCCTGCTTTAATAAATCACTTAAATATCTTGGCGACACAAAAAGCTGGTCGGCTAAAAAAGCAACATTCGGAAGTCCGTTTTTCTCCAATAAACCTTCGTTGATGTATTTTCTCAACGCATCATTGAATTTTGAAGCCGTCTTTCCGGTTACCTGTGCCCGGTCGATAAACTGTCGTTTGTAATATCGCTGTGCATATTTTAAAATCGATGAAATATGACTTAAAATAATATCACGGCTGTATTCATCAGGATTATTAAAATATTCGCTCTGAATTTTCGAGTGAAGTTCCAAAATAATCTGTTCTTCTTTTGGAGAAAGATGCAAAGCTTCCGTCACTTCATAATCAAAGAAACTGTATTTTTCAATTTCCTTGAAAAGTTCGTGACCATTCAGATAATCTTCGTGAATCATCAGCATATAGCCTTTTTCTTCAAACTCAAGATTTTTCATCTCGATAATCTGTCTTGGTTTCGCAAAAAACAGACAGCCGTTGTCGTGGTCATACGGTGTGCGGCCGTACATAAAAATCCCTGATTTTATTTTTTTGAAAGCTATCACATAACAATCTGTGGTAAACTCTCTGTTTCCCAATTTACACTCCGACTGACAGCCAATCATACTGAAAAGTGGATGTTCCGGAGCGTCCCAATGATTTCCCAAATGTAATTCGGTGAGGGTTTTGTAATGTTGCATCGGTTTAATTTTATCTAAGTTAAATTAATTTTACCGAAACTAAAAACAGAAATTATACTATCCTAAAAAAAGGTTGATGTATCCTGCCGTAAGCTCCGGATATTGATGCTGAGGACCGTGTCCCGCATCATTTAAAATAATATGCTGCATTGCAGGTGCATTTCTCAACAGCGGAAACCAGTTTTCTGTCGCAAAGCTGATGTCGTGGTCCCCGGAAATAACCAAAACGGGAGACTTCAGGGTTTTATAGCCTTCTCTGAAGTTCAGTTTATCTTCTTTCATTGTTCCGGAACCCGCAATATATCTCTGGAAAACCTCCATCGTAGAAGGAATTAACGAACGCTCTAATCTCTGCCCGATCCTGTCGTGAGATTCTTGAGCTGCCTGTCTGCTTTTTTCGGAAGCCGGCTCAAAGAACAGATAATATTCATCTTCCAGATCGTTAATCGGTTTTAAAGCGTGGTCAAAAAACACCTGCTCAATTGGGATTGCATTTTCTCCCGGAGGATTGGTTCCGATTAAAACAGTTTTTAATACTCTTTCCTGATTCTGAAAAGTAACAGCCTGCGCCACCAATCCGCCATAAGACCAGCCCAACACATTAAACTTATCGATTCCCAAATGGTCTGCCAAAGCCGGAACCGTACTCGCCACTTCTACAATATTCAAAGGCAATTCACCTTCTGAACTTCCAATTCCCGGATAATCAAAAAGAATGACTGTATTTTTTTCTGCCAAAGAATCTAAAAACAATGGGTCCCAAGTATCCATAATGCCTCTGAATCTGTTCACAAAGAACAACGGAGCGCCGGTTCCGAATTGTCTGTAAGCAATTTTATTGTTGTTAATTTCTGCGAATTTTGTTTCTGCGTTTAAGGCTGTCGTTTTCATAAGTATTAAGATTTTGTCTGTTATTTAATGATTCAAAGTTGAGAATATTTGGTTGAAATTAATTTCACAAATCAGCGGAACATTAGCACGAAAAAACGTTATTATTTATCCCGCCGATTTGGATTTAAATTTAATTAATGACCGTGAGCCGCGATACTCACTTCTTTCCAGTTTTGAATATCATTTAATCTTTTCGTGTAA
Organism: Chryseobacterium sp.; assembly: GCA_003248755.1. Classification (GTDB taxonomy): domain Bacteria; phylum Bacteroidota; class Bacteroidia; order Flavobacteriales; family Weeksellaceae; genus Epilithonimonas. The sequence goes on from QFQW01000060.1 coordinate 5,972, forward strand.
ACCTCATTCACAACGTGATAAGCAATTTTACCAAACAATAATCTTTGCGGAGGGTTTTGGTTGTCGATAAGGTTTAAAACAGGTTCTACTGTTGCTTCCGGTTTTCCCCAAGTGTCAGGATTATCGCCCGTTTCTGCAAATGCTTCACGCACCGGATTATAATCTGCAATATCCGAAGAAGTCTGAACTGCTGAAGCTCCTGCCCAATCGGTTGCAAATCCGTTAGGTTCAATTAAAGTCGTTTTGATTCCCAAATGCGCTGTTTCAGAACCAATGGTTTCGATTAAACCTTCCACCGCAAATTTTGAAGCATTATACAATCCCAGAAGCGGTAAAGTCGTTAATCCCAAAAAGCTGGAAATCTGAATAATATGTCCGCTTTTTTGCTTTCTCATTATCGGTAAAACGGCTTGTGCTACCCAAAGCGAACCGAAAAAGTTGGTTTCCATCTGTTCTCTAGCCTGCTCTTCCGTTGTTTCTTCCGTCGTTCCGAATAAACCGAAACCTGCATTATTGATCAAAACATCAATTCTTCCGAAATGTTTTTCTACTTGTTCCGTTACTTCAAAAACTTCTGAACGGTTGTTGACATCCAATTTTAAAGGAAGAATATTGTCGCCGTATTTATCTTTCAAATCCTGCAATGCAGCAATATTTCTTGCTGTTGCCGCTACTTTATCTCCTCTTTCCAAAAGTGCTTCAGCCCATAATTTTCCGAATCCTTTTGATGCTCCTGTGATAAAAACTATTTTACTCATTGTTTTAATTTTTTAGTGTTATTGAATGAAGCAAAGTTATCATCAAACCCATCCGAATAGGTAGCCCATTTTAGCTGAAAAATAGCACAGAAATACGTTTTGGAAAAAATTTCTCAATAAAAAAAGCCTTCCGAAAATACATCCGGAAGGCTTCCACTTAAAACTAAATACTTATTATTAAAACACTTCTTAAATAGCCTGTGCCAAAGGAAAATCAATAGAGACCTGAGTGTTGGCAAATACATAGTTGGTAAAGCTTCTTAACGCCACCAAAGCCGTCAGTTCGATCAAAGCTTTCTCGTCATATCCGGCGTTGAAGAAATTTTCTAAAGCTCCGTTTCCTGCATTGCCTTTATTATTAGCGATAGACTGCGCCAACTTAATCACAGCGTCTAATTTTTCCTCCGAAAAACTTCCTTTTCTGATTTCCAACGTATCTTCTTCTGTAAAGCCTCTCATTTTCGCTAAAGTCGTGTGCGCTGCCAAACAGTAATCACATTCGTTAACTTGTGAAACGATTAGATTGATAGCTTCTCTTTCTTTTGCGGTAAATGATGAATCGTGAGCCAGAGAAGCTTCAGTTTCCAACATCGATTTTAAAGCGGATGATGAATAACCAATGGTTGCATACAAATTGGGAATTTTACCCATTTTTTTCTCTACAGATTCTAAAATGCTCTGTGCACCAAAACTTAGCTGCTCTTTTTCAGGTACTGAAATTGTTTTCATTTTTTTATGATTTAAAATTGTTTCATTCTGTTGATGCAAAGTTAAATCGGCTTAAAGCCTAAAATGTAGCTCATTTCAGCGGAAGAATAGCACAGAAATACGGAGAGGACTAGATACTTCTCTTTCGGTACGAAGTAGGTGATTTCCCTTTATACTTTTTAAAGATCCTGTTCAAATGGCTAGGGTCGGTAAAGCCAAATTCAAATGCTATTTCGCTGATGCGCATATCAGTTAGCATTAAACGGCTTTCAATGAGCTTCAACTTATAAAGCATAATGTATTGCTGCAAGCTTTCTCCGGTGTGTTTCTTAAAATATTCGCCCATATATTTTGGAGAAAGATGAAACTGTTCTGCTAATTGGTAGACTTTTAACTTCTCTGGCTCGAAAATATGTTGATGCAGATAATTGATGATGGGCATTACACCGGAAATTTTACCGTTGAACACTTCTTTTTCCTGCAAAGTAAGATTACGGGCAGCATAGGTAATAATGGTATTGATTAATTGTTGAATGACCTGCTCCTGATGTGGCGCCTGACTTTCCTTTTCCCGAATTAAAGCTTCGACAGCCGCACGGATAAACGGCTTGTCGGTAACGGTTTTTAGAATGCAACCCGGAAGATGATTGTGGCTGTTAAAAATATATTCCAGCTCACGGATGTTTTGGCTGTTTTGGGTTTTAAGATAATCGTTATTAAATCTGATAAAGAAAAACTGGCTCAACGATTGAACCTCGAAACTATGCAGATCCTCTGGAAAAATCAGGAATAATTTGTTGGGCGCATAAGGAAGTTGATGCTCATTGATGATTTGGACGCCCGTTCCTTCCATCACAAAAACCATCTCAAAAAAAGTGTTTTTTCGGGCTTTGGCGGTGTAATCCTGCGTTTCGAACCATTCTAATTCATAGGCACTGTATAAATTCTGCACTTCCATACCTGCAATTTTACAAAAAAATCCAGTAAAAAACCTTGTTTCCTTCCTAGTATTTAATTGAACTTTGTAAAAAACTTTATTATGAATGATATTGCTTATTTGATGCTGCGTCTGGTGGCGGGCATCAGTTTTTTCGGGCACGGCTTGGTACGGTTACCAAAATTGAATGCTTTTAGTCAATGGATGACTGGCAATTTTTCAAAATCAATGTTGCCACAAAATTTGGTTACACCTTTTAGCTACGCCTTGCCGGTGGCAGAATTCACCATCGGTATATTACTAATCTTGGGCGTCTTTTCTCCTAAAGTAATTATTGCAGGTTGGGTTGTAATGCTCCTATTAATGTTCGGCACTTGCCTTATAGAGAATTGGGAAGCTTTGCCGTCGCAAATGATACACGCCATCATCCTTATTGCGCTGTACCAATTCATCGCTGCAAACAGCATTTCATTAGACCAATTATTTAAAAAATAAAGATATGATTGACAGAAGAAAGTTTATCAAACAAGGCAGTTTGCTTACCACAGCAGGATTGGTAGCGACCGCCGTTCCATTTTCTGGAATGGCACAAAGCGGAAAAAATATGCAGGCAAAGCCAAAAGAAACCAAATCAAAGTGGCTGGATGGTTCCCGCTTGGTGGTTTCTGTTTCTATGCAGTTTGAAGCGGGCGGACAACCCGAAAATGCAGAGAGTCCTTTCCCTCAAAATATGGAAAAAGGCTATAAAGATTTGCCGGCTACAACTTGGTATGAGTACGGATATAAAGAAGGTATTCCTCGGATGTTGGATAACTGGGATAAATTGGGAGTAAAAATTACCTCACATATGGTGGGTAGTGCGGTGCTAAAAAATCCGGCATTAGCAAAAGAGATTGTAGATCGTGGTCACGAAGCCGCTGCACACGGAATGAACTGGGCAACACAATATACGATGTCATACAACGACGAGAAAAAATTTATCAAAGACGGTGTGGATGCCATCAAAAAAATTACAGGTTTTGATGCAATTGGTTATAATGCCAATTGGCTACGAAGAGGCGAAAACACCTTGAAGATTTTGCAGGAATTGGGATTCTTGTACCACATAGATGATTTAAGTAGGGATGAGCCTTTTGTTCAAACGGTCAACGGAAAAGCTTTTGTGACGGTTCCTTACACATTGCGTTGCAACGATATTCAACTGATTGACGGCAAAAATTTCTCCGCAGACCAATTTGTACATCAGGTTAAAATGGAATTTGATCAACTGTATGAAGAAGCCGCAAATCGCAGAAGACAAATGTCAATCAGCTTTCATGACCGCATTGGCGGCACTCCGCAAATGGTACAGGCAGCGAAAGAATTATTTACCTATATCCAAAAGCATGAAGGGGTAAGCTTTAAAAGAAAAGATGAAATTGCAAGAATGGCTTTGGAAGACAAAACGACCATAAGGGAGTAAACATTACAACCCTCAGTAGTCCACAAAATCAGAGAAATGTATAAGACATTCCGAAAAATCGAAAAGTAGATTCTATTAGCTTGTCGGAACTTTGTATTAGAAATTTTAAACAAATTCATTATGAAAAATACAGTATTTATTACCGGTGCGTCATCTGGTTTGGGAAAAGCAACCGCAAATTTATTTCACCAAAACGGATGGAATGTAATAGCTGCAATGCGCTCACCGGAAAATGAAACAGAACTCGATGCTCTTGAAAATGTACTATTGGTACAACTTGATGTGACCAATCCAACGCAAATCCAGGAAGCAATTGCAAAAGGAACCGAAAAATTCGGCTCGGTTGATGTTCTAATTAATAGCGCAGGATATGGCCTGATGGGCGTTTTTGAAGCTTCAAGTCCTGAACAGATTCAGCAACAATTCGACGTTAATGTTTTTGGTTTAATGAATGTGACAAAAGCAATTCTACCTATAATGAGAGCTCAGAAAAAAGGAACAATCATTAATATTTCTTCATTTGGGGGCATTGCTGCTGGTCCTTTTGCCAGCTTGTACAACAGTTCTAAATTTGCGGTGGAAGGGTTTTAGGAAGCTTTAAATTTTGAAGTTTCTTCGTTTGGAATTGCAGTAAAAATTATAGAACCCGGAAGTATTGCAACCAATTTTAGAAATGGTATCGAAATGATACAAAATACAATTGACGATTACAACACTGCGTTATCCGCGTTCGTTCCAAAATTTACCAAACGTACAGAACACCTTCCAAAAGCCAGTGCGGAACAGGTCGCGGAAACTATATATGGTGCGGCAACGGATGAACTTCCTCAATTAAGATATGTGATTGGCGAAGACGCACTGTTTTATATTGATTTAAAGAACAAGAATTCCGAAGCAGATTTCTTGAGATTAATGCAGGCATAATCTAGCAGAAAAGTTTAAATTTAATACTTAAATTAGAAAAATGCCAGAAGCTTTTATTTCCATAAAATCGGTTGCAGACCTTCATCGTTTTTACAATTACGGAAGCCCAAAACATCCTTTGGTGACAGTGATTGATTTAAAAAACATAAGCCGTTCTGACGAGAATTTTGCCAACTATTTTTACAGCCTTAATTTGTACACGATTGTTTACAAAAAATTTAAAGGAAGTATAAAATACGGTCGTTCCCATTACGATTTTCAAGAAGGAACTTTGATGTTTACGGCATCCAACCAGGTAATTAGACCGAGTTCAGATACCGAGATTGAGGAAGGTTGGTTTCTGGCATTTCATCCTGATTTTATTTACGGTTGAGATTTAGGCAAAAAAATCCAGAAATACAGTTTCTTTCAGTATGAAACTAATGAAGCTCTCCACATTTCGGAGGATGAAAAATTTTTGCTTGATGAAGTGATTGCAAGAATTAAAAAAGAATATTCCCAGAATATTGACCGTCATACGCAGGGATTGATTTTAAACCAGATTGAAATGCTTCTGAATTACTCCGACCGATTTTACGACCGGCAATTTTTTACCCGAAACAAAACCGGAAACGATGTAACCCAACGTTTTGAAAGTCTCCTTAATGATTATTTTAATGATGACCATCTGATTGAAAAAGGCATTCCCGAAGTAAAATATTTCGCTGAAAAACTGAATCTTTCTTCCAGCTATCTATCAGATTTGCTTAATAAATTCACAGGCAAAACGACGATAGAGCACATCCATCTGAAGTTGGTCGACAAGGCAAAAAACATCCTCTTGGGAACCACAAAATCGATAAGTGAAATTTCTTACGAACTCGGTTTTGAACATCCCTCCCATTTCACCAAAATTTTCAAAACCAAAGCCGGAATTTCTCCGTTGCATTTTAGGAAGCAGTTTCCTGAGCAGAATTGAAACATTCAAAATTACTTAACCGCTTCCTTTTTATACTGAACAGGCGTTACCCCCACCACTTTTTTAAATAACCTGGTAAAGTAAGACGGACTTTCAAATCCTAGATCATAGGCAATTCCTGCGACATTACTTTCTGAGCTCAATAAGAGATTTTTTGCTTCTTTAATCAAGTAAATATGAACGTGCTCCAAGGCTGTTTTTCCGGTTTCCTGTTTCAGAATATCGCTGAGATAACGAGGAGAAACAGCTAATTCATTCGCCATAAAATTGACGGTAGGCAAACCATCTTCCACGTGTTTATTTTCCTTAAAATAATTATCTAAAACCGTAAGGAATTTTTTAACCATTGTTCCGGAAACGTTGGAACTGCGATCTATGAACTGTCTTTTGTAAAAACGATCAGAATATTTTAAAATAGAATCGATATGCGAAAGAATAATTTCCCTGCTGAATTCGTCAGAATTTTCATCATATTCTCTTCTGATCTTTTCATACAGTTCCCACATAATCACTTCTTCCGAAGGCGAAATATGAAGGGCTTCATTGATTTCATATTCAAAATAGCCGTACTTTTTGATCTGTTCATTCAACGGATGTCCCGACAGGTAATCTTCGTGAAAAAACATTACAAAACCCTTTTCGGCAAACTGTACATTTTGCACCTCAATAATCTGTCTAGGCTTCATAAAAACTGCGGAACCGTTGTTGTGGTCGTACTTGGTTTTGCCATACAACACGTAACCGGATTTTATTTTCTTTAAACCAATCATATAAAAATCTCCGGTAAAACGGTCTTCCCCGACAGAGTACGTCATCAGTTCTTTACAGGTCATCAAACTCAAAAGAGGATTTTTCGGAGGCTCGAAACCACTTTTCTCGTGCAGCTCTGTGATACTTTTATAGTGATTGATTTTTTCCATATTTATCGGGGTTAGAAGTTTTAACTATAATCAAATTTAGTAAATAAAAAGGAGCTTTTATATCTTGGATTTTATAAGATGAGAAGGAATTTCTGTATTGCTGACAATTGCTTTTCTAAACAGTAAAATGACAATAAACAATGTTACCACAATAATAAAATTAACCATTGCAAATGTCTGAATATCTTTAATTTCAAATACATTGATTAATCCGTAACCTGCAACTGAGCTCACCACATACACGCCACCGCCCGTCAAACCGCTTGCAATACCTGCATTTGCCGTGAATCTCTGCAAACTGTACGCATAAACATTGTTGAAAATGAAACCCGATAAAAGATGTAGCGATAAAGTGAATCCCAGTAAAAACACCAATCCGTCATACTTTGAAGTGACAGCAAACATTGCAAAAACGATGATTAACTGTAAAATAATTGCAGCATTTATTTTTGCGAAAAGTCCTTTTTTAATCATTAATTTAGAAATAATTCCGCCACTCATCAGAGCAATTCCGGAAGCCAGCGAACTGTATCCTGTAACGACAGGTGAAAATCCATATATTTTTTCGATGATAAACGGGCTTACCATTCCATAAATCACAAGAAGTGAATAACTTAAGCCAATAATTATTAATCCTAAATAAAAATCAGGCGTACCCAACATTTTTCTGTAAACTGCTGCGATTTCTTTTCTTTTAAATACCTGAAAATTCTGTAGAGATTCTCCTGTAAACCGAATTTCGAAAAATAAAATGATGAAGGTAAGAATTCCCAAGAGATAAAAATTGGACTGCCATCCGAAAAGCACCTGCAAGTAACCTCCGATAAACGGCGCAACAATGGGTGCAGTTGCCCAGACAATCGAAAAAAGACTGGTGTAGTGTTTCAGTTTTTCACCTTTGTAGAGGTCAACAAAAAAAGCTCTTTTCCCAACAATAATTAATGAAACCGTGATTCCCTGAACGATTCTCATTAAATAAATCACATAAATTTCAGGAACTAAAGCAATAATAAAACTTGCCAAAGAAAAGGTAATCAATGCAAAAATATTGATTCTGTACCTTCCAAAACTGTCGAGAATACTTCCGATAAAAAGCTGGCTGAATCCCGAACTCACCATAAATAAAAGGAGCGAAACCTGCACTTTTTCAACCGGAACACGCAATTCTTCTGCCATCGACGGAAGTGATGGAATGTAAATATCTGTCGTCAACCCACCCAGCGGAATGAGTATAAATGCCAGCAATGTGCTTATATATAAATATTTTGTATTTTGAAATTTCATTGTGATAATTGATTTTATGGGGAAAACCCTTACATTTTTAAACAAAAAAGTAAATCCAATCTTAAGTCGGATTTACTTAATTTTTCACACTTGAAATTATCCGTGCGCAGCTTCGGAAACCTCTTTCCAATCATTCCACACCTGAAGTTTTTCTGCGTACACTCTTTCCGTTTTTCTCAATCCTACTTTTCCTAAGAATAAACGAAGGGGTGGATTCTCACTGTCAATTAATTTCAAAATTGCAGGAACCGTTGCTTCCGGCTTTCCATAATCTTCCGGTAATAATCCTTCAGCTTCTCCCAAACTTGATTTCAAAGCATCGTAAGCCGGAATGGCATCGCCGTGAACGGCTGAGCTTCCACCGAAATCGGTTGTATATCCGTTAGGCTCAATCATCGTTACATTAATTCCGAATGGTTTTACTTCTGTTGCCAAAGCTTCGCTGAAGCCTTCCACAGCGAATTTTGTAGCATTGTAAATTCCCAAAGTCGGCAAGCTCCAAACACCTAAAACACTTGATAGCTGAATCACGTGACCGCTTCCCTGCGCTCTGAAAATCGGCAAAGCCGCCTGAGTAACCCAAAGAGTCCCGAAAACATTGGCTTCAAAAACATCTTTTGTAACTTTCTCACCCACTTCTTCCACTGCTCCGAAAACACCGTAGCCGGCATTATTAATAACAACATCCAGATTTCCAAAATGATTCTTCGCTTTATTTACCGCTTCAAAAACCGCTTCTCTGTTGGTAATATCTAAAGAGATAGGAAGGAAAGAGTCAGGATATTGTTCTGTCAAATCTTTGTAAGCCTCAATATTTCTTGATGTTGCGGCTACTTTATCTCCTCTTTTAAGGAAAGCTTCTGTCCAAAGTTTTCCGAATCCTCTTGATGCTCCTGTGATAAAAATTGTCTTTTCCATTTTTAAAAATTTTAATTGTTTTGTTTTTTAATTTTGATAAGACAAAGTTATCTCGCATCGGAGCCAAACCTGTAGCTCAAATCAGCGGAAGAATAGCACAGAATTACGGAAGTACTTGTGATTTACATTTTAAAATAAAATCGGAAGAAAATTCTTCCGACTTATTAAACCATAAGTAAGAATTATATTAAATCGAGCTTAGATATTATTTTTTAAATGCGTTTCGAATGAAGACAATTCCTGTTCTATTTTCGGATTTTTAAAAACATCATAGAAGGCAAATGTCGGCAAAGGCTGAACTCCTAAGAACTGAAGTGTTGCAGTGAAAGGCTTTGTAAATTCTTCCATACTAAATTCTTCAAGCAACTGACCTGGGTTTCCAAAAGTTTCCTCGGGAGCATTCCAGGTGTTCACAATCATTCCTTTGCTTTGTAAAAGACCGCCTGTACCATAATTTCCGCCATTATTTCTTCCATCTCCAGCGTAGATTTTTCCGTAGCCGCTCATCAAAACTTTATCGATATAATCTTTCGTTTTTGCAGGCATTCCAAACCAGTTAATTGGGAAATGAAAGAGTACAAAATCTGCACTTACCCACTTTTCGATTTCCTGTGGAATTTCGTAGCCATTATCAATTACTGTTTCGAGAATTTCGTAGCTTTTTTCTTCGAAAACACTTTTACTTTTTTCGAAAATCGTTTTATTCAGATTTCCTTCTGCAATTTGTGGCCATTTGATATGACCGTTGATGATTAATGCTTTCATTTAATTATAAATATTTTCCAAGATTAAGTTCAACATCACCATAGGTTTGCAATCCTTGGTCTAACAATTTTTTAATTCTGGTTCTTGCTTCAGGCTCTGTTAATGATGCAAAGAAGGCTATCTGCGTTTCCATAATGTGTTCGTTTTTAGGAATAACTACCCTTTCGTTCATCGTTACTTTTATTTTTTTGATGATTTTCAAATCAAAAGAATCGATTCTTTTGGCTAAATTTTCTACGAATGCATCCAGTTCATTATCGGGAAATGCTCGATTAATCCAACCGTAATCAGCGGCAGTTTGTGCATCATAATCGTCTCCACTCAAAATAATCTCCAATGCTCTGGCCTTTCCTGTTAAAAGATGGAGACGCTCCAACCCGCCACCGCCGGGAAAAGAACCGATTCCGATTTCGGGTTGAGCAAAAAATGCTTTTTCCTTGCTTGCAAAGCGCATATCGAAAGCCTGAATAAACTCGCTTCCTAAACCTCTCGCTCTTCCTCTGATAGACGCAATGCTTACAAACGGAGCCTGTTCAAGACGTTTTGCAACATCGGGCCAAGATTTTGAAAGTCCCGTTTTTCCCTCACCTTTAGGAAAATCAAAAATATTAACCAATTCTGCGTGAGCAACATAAAATTCTGGGTTGGAACTTTCAAAAACGACTACTTTTAAGTTTTCGTTGGCTTCCAATTCATCCATTAATGTTCTTAACTGAACCGAAAATTCAGGGTCAAATACATTTACTGGAGGATGATTGATGGCTACTTTCCAATAGCTATCTGTAATTTTTTGCGTTGTAAAAATCATAGTAATTCTTTTTTAAAGTTTATTTGTAACTGGATAAAATCTTCTTCAAATTGACACGTGAGAAATATTTCATTATTTTTGCTTGCAAATTGAAAGTATAAAGATATAAATTAACTTGCAAAATGCAAGTAAAATATTTATGGCAAAGAAAAATAGAAATTCTGGATGTCCGGTAAGTAACTCATTGGATATTTGGGGCGACAAATGGAGCTTGCTGATTGTGAGAGATTTGATGTATGCAAAACAATGTACATACGGTGATTTTTTGAAATCTGAAGAAAAAATAGCCACCAATATTTTGGCGACAAAACTGCAAATTTTAGAAACTGAAGAAATCATTTCCAAATCGCAACATCCTGAAAGTAAGGCAAAGTTTTTATATAAACTGACCGAAAAAGGCATTAGTTTGCTACCTGTTTTAATAGAGATTTATTTGTGGGGTGAACAATATTTTGAATTGTCTGAAAACCATAAAAAATTTCTACAGGATGTAAAAAAAGACAAAGAAGCATTTTTAAAAAGGGCTCAAGAAAATCTCAGAAAGTCACTTTAATTATTTTTAAATCAATCACTAGAAATCAATTACTTAAATATTTTAGGCAATGAATAATTCTGCAAATACTTTCGAATCGCACCACAAAAAATTAGGTTTAATTTCATTCAATTCCGAAACTTTGGATTTTGTGAACGGAGAAACATTCAGACCTTACATTAAAGTTTTATTTGTTCCTGCAGGTTATTCGTTGACAGTAGATTTCAATGTTTATAAAACTGAAAATTCGGCGTTGTTTTTCATTAATACCAATCAACACCTTGATATTCAGTCAGGAAGTAGTGATGATGCTTTTTTGATTCATTACAACAGAGATTTTTACTGTATTCAGATTCACGATGAGGAAGTGGCTTGTGACGGGCTTTTATTCAATAATATTTTTGAAATTCCGAAAGTGGATTTACTGGAAGATGAATTGAAAACAGTATCGCAATTATTCAAGCAAATCAATGATGAGCTTAATTTTCAAGACCGTTCGTCTGAGGAAATGATTAGAACCTATCTCAAACAAATTATTATTCGCGCTACAAGACAGTGGAAAAAACAAAATCTCCAAACTGAAGAGCTCAATCTCATCACTGCTGAACAGGATTTTTTCCGAAATTTCAGCCGTCTTGTAGATATTCATTACAAAGAAAAACACAGCGTCGCCGATTATGCAAACCTTCTGAATTTGGCTCCCAAAACGCTTTCCAATAAATTCCATAAACTCAATCTCGAAAATCCGAATGAGATGATTAAAAACAGAATCATTCTGGAAGCCAAACGATTATTGCTTTACAGCGAATTGAGCATCAAAGAAATTGCCTATCAATTGGGTTATGAAGACCCTGCTTATTTCAACAGGATGTTTGCTCAAAAATCCGGAAAGACACCGGCCGTTTTCAGAAAAGAAATTAAAGCTTAATTCAAATTTTTCCAACCAAAGGAAAAAAGTACAATTTTTATCGACTTTTTAATCTTTATTTAGATTAGCTAGGTGACATACCTTTGTTCCATAACAATCTAAAATAAGGATTATGAAAACAATCTATTTAAAAGCATTAACATTAGGTTCATTAGCCATTTTCAATTCTAACATTATGGCACAGTCCAATCCAGCATCTCAAGACCCGAATATCGGCAGAGAAACCAGAGAATTCTTAAAAGCGTTAAACAGCGGCGACGGAAAACCATTGGAAACCTTAGCTCCAAAAGATGCAAGAATGGTTTTGGTAGGCGCACAAAAATCTGTAAACTTCGATTATTCTGATATCGAAGAATTCGAGAGAACTATTACACAAGACGGACAAACCGTAAAAGTCCACATTGTAAAACCAAAAGGTGCAAAAGCGGGACTACCTGTGTTTATGTTCTTTCACGGTGGCGGATGGGTTTTAGGAGATTATCCTACACACAAGAGATTGGTTCGTGATTTGGTTGTAAACAGTGGTACAGTTGCAGTTTTCCCAGATTATACACCATCTCCGGAAGCGAGATTTCCGATTGCCATCAATCAGGCTTACGCAGCAACAAAATGGGTTTCAGAAAACGGAAAAGAAATTGGCGTTGACGGCAGCAGACTTGCTGTTGCAGGAAATAGTGTCGGAGGTAATATGGCTGCGGTTGTAGCATTGATGGCGAAAGACAAAAATGGGCCTAAGTTAAAACAACAAGTGCTTTTATGGCCGGTTACAGACTCCGATTTCAGCAGAGATTCTTATAAAAAGTATGCTCAGGAAAGATTTTTAACAACCCCATTAATGAAATGGATGTGGGATAATTATTTGCCTGATTTAAAAGAACGCAACAACAAATATGCTTCACCACTGAAAGCTTCTTTGGAAGAATTGAAAGGTTTGCCACCAGCAATGGTTCAGGTTGCTGAAAATGATATTTTACACGACGAAGGTGTGGCTTACGGAAGAAAATTGGATGACGCAGGCGTTCCAACAACCATCACAGAATACAAAGGTTTCATCCACGATTACGGAATGCTGAATCCGTTGGCTCATCTTCCAGCTGTTCAACAATCAGTTTTGGATGCGGCGACAGCTTTAAGAGGAGCTTTATTTGCAGAATAATCTAAAATAATTCAATAAAAACTCGAGTGAATATAACTAACTCGAGTTTTTTGTTGGTGGTTTGGTTAGGTATGATACCTAGTCTAATTCACTCACTAATAATAAGGAAATAAAATTCAGATTTTTAACTTCGTAGATGAAAATGAAATAAGTAAATCAGGATGTTAAAAACCACCTAACATTATCAATTTTTATATCTGTGTGCAAATATTTAGACAATCCTATCAAGTTGACAATAAAGTATTACTACTTTGCAAATAGCTAAATTGGGAGCTATATAATTAAAAGTTTACTTTCTAATAATATGACCTAATTCAAATAATACAAACTCTTAGATACCTTATTTTCTTTAAGAGAAATTCCCAAAAAATAAATCCGCAATATTGCGTCTGTATATTTATCTTTTTCGGCTTTATTAATACTCTTCCTTCCTAACCGTTTTATATGAGTTCGTAAATCAAGGAATTTCCTCTCAATATGATTTGTCTCTCTTCGTTTTGTACTGTGAAGATGCTTTGGAATTAATTTAGGATAGATATTCAAGCGGTCACTATATATCTTTTTGGGATTTGCATATAGTAAAGTATCTATAATACATTGCAATGTCTTAGTCGTTCTTCTGCCAACCGTATAGTCAATTACTTTCTTTGTCTCTCTACAATAAGCCGCAACTACCCAACGTTCATTGGTTTTACTTTTATTATAGGTTTTTAATTCGTCTATTTCGATTGTAATATCCTTGGGAATAGGTGGCTTAACCACAGCTGAAGCTTTATTAATATCTTTTTGAGAACAGTCGTTTTACTGATGCTAAGTAATCTGCTAATGCTATTAATTCCAACCCCTTCCTTTATCAGTTGCTGAATGTTATGATTAGTTCCCTTATGATATGCATTGTAAGAATAGTTCATAACGAACTTTTTTCTGCATCTTTTACACTGGTAGCGTTGTTTATTTTGTGATGTTATTCCTGCCTTGATGCAGTAACTGTAATTACAGTGAATACATTGATTCCGACGTTTATTCATAATGTTTAAAGAAAAGTAACAACTCCACATCTGCACCATCAGGTACGATAAAGCATATGCTGGAATCGCTATTTTTGCTTTTTTAGTCGGCAAAAATAAAAAACGACATATTATAATACATCGTTTTTTTTATTTTATATCAAAATAGTATTGATTATCAATGAAGTTAAATAAAAACTCCATATCTGAACCATTACCGATTAAGAGTGTTTGTTTTTACTGACGCAAATATAGGTCTTTTTTTAGTTTTTGCAAAAAACCTTTGCTTTTTTACATTAAAATTTCATTAAAACACAGACTATCAAAGACAAAAATATTGAATTACTATTTTAAATAAAAGGAATTGAGATTATCATAATTCCCCATACTTCAATATCTGAACCTTTACCTCTAGTATCCCGGTCAAACAAATCTAGTAAAGAAAAGAGCTCACAATTAGAAAGATTTTAAGAAATTGTATCAACTACATGATGCTTTTCTTTTTTTCCAAGTTTTGTTAGAGATAGATAATTAATTATAAGTCTTTTATTTACCATCATTATTTGTAATTTTTTAATAGTTTCATCATCAGCTTTGTCTTCTTCCAAGTCATGCCATAAATTTTCAGTTATAAATGAGAAACCTGTATGCACAATTTTAGATCTGAAAGTATATAATTTCTTAAACTCCTTTTTCAAATCATCGCTTTCTCCTACAAAATTTAAAAGAAAGTCAGTATATCTTTTTGCAATTGAATATCTCGGTTGTCCGCATTCCTTACAGTTCTCTGGCTTAAAGTCTTTATAATAGAAATTCATTAGAGTTTCAATCGAAGTAAACGCTGAGAGAACACCTATAGTAGTTTCCAATTCAAGGTTCTTCATGCAAATATTCGAGTATTTTATACTTGTATCTATAATTTTTTTTTCTTCTACATTCAAATCAAAATAACCCTCTAAACCGTAATTAATTACGCTGGGAAATTTAATTGTGTCTAATACATTATAGTCATAATTGGGGTCATTAGAGAAATACTCATTATAATCAACCAGCGGGATGTCATTAAATTCTTTTGTAATATCAGTATTGAAATCATCAATAATACATTGATAATTAAAGCCCTTAAGAAAAAACAATTTATAAAGAAAATCAGAATGTTCAATAATATTAATCTCATCATCTGTTTTATCAGAAGTGGCAGGAACTGTCCAAAAACCGTCATTGTTTTTATATCGAAAGAATAAATTTGTGCTGAACAGATTAATCAAATCAATTAAGCGGTCTAGTTTAGTCATTGCAGTTGCTAAAAGATCATGACTTCCTTTTTTGAAAATGTCCCCAAGGTAAGAAAAGTCCTTTTTAGGTGACATCCATTCAGAATCTTCTATCTTAAATTCAATAATTATCGGATGATGTTTATATTTTTTTACCCTATCCAGATATTCGCTTTTTAACGGATAAATTTGGAATTCATCTTTATATCTAAAATATCCTTCAAATTTAGTTTTTGAAAAGATTATTGATTTGTAATACATCATATAACCAAATTATGAAAACTGTCTAAAAAAACAATTGAAAAAGAAAATTTTCAAAAGTATTATTCTGCTTTTTAAAATGTTATACTTAAAATAGTTTTTATTCTGACTTTCTTATTTCGGGTTCTTCGGGATAAGAAGTTAAAAGACTAATCATTTTTGGTAGAAACCATTCTCTACATATTTCTTCATACATCGAAGCTAAGTTGGTAAGTCTATGCCAGCAGATAATAATTTTTTGTCTGGCAATCTCCCATACAAGATTATTTTTATCCATCAAATAGATTTTTAATTCAATAATTTCATCCTTAGCAAATGGTAAGACTGACCATTCTTTGTGATCCCAAATATCTAATTCTTCAATTTGTTCAATAAAAAATAACACTTGAGATACAATACCTTCCGTTGTGGTTTGTCTTTTTTTTTCAACTTCTTCTCTATATGTTATCACAGAAAAATCTTTAAATTCCAGTAAATGACCTATTTCATTTTTTTCAGAAAAAAATATTAGAAGAAAGCAAAAATAAGCAAAATGGTTAAGACCATTCATATACAGTAGTTTATAAAACGTGAGGGAAAATTTGGAAGTAGGTGTCCGACAGGTTTTGAGTTTAAAATGACAAGGTTAGGTTACTAAATCGTTCAGGCAAATCGGTTTCTTACACCAATGCCGACCCAACAGAGTTTACCGAAAAACTAAAGCAGTTTGGCGTTCCCGAATTTGCCATTTTACTAACCGCCGGTTTTGCCGAAGATCAGAAAAACCACCAGT
>QFQW01000153.1 GCA_003248755.1 Chryseobacterium sp.
AATTGTATTCAGGTTTCGATTTTTATGTCACCACTTAATGTTCATATATGTCGTTATCCGGTGAGTGGTGATGTAACTTACAAAAAATATCATCCGGGAAAATATCTGGTTGCTTGGCATGAAAAATCTTCTACTGAAAACGAAAGAACAACAGTTGCAGTAAAAAGCTTGACCAACCACCAAGTTGTTTTCCGTCAAATTGCCGGGTATGTTGCCAGAAGAATTGTTTTCTATTGTAATATTGAAGATAAGGCAAAAGCCGGCCACGAATTTGGATTTATAAAATTCGGTTCTAGAATGGATGTTTTCTTACCTCTGGATACAGAAATCCTTTGTAAAATTGGAGATAAAACCAAAGGAGGTTTGGATGTAATTGCAAGACTAAAAAATTAATTATAATCGATAAACAAAATAAATAAGAACCCTTATTAAAGCGTTCTTATTTATTTTATGAGATTTGAAGAAATGTTATTTTTTTACAAATTTCTTAGTTGTCGCTTTTCCGTTTTCAAAAGTTATTTTGATGAAATAATTTCCTGAGGTCAAACGAGAAACATCTATATTAGTTTCCTTAGTTTCAATAATTTTTTGTCCTGTAATAGAAAGAACTTCTACAGATTTCAAAGCATTTTCTGTATTGATTCTAATTATTTTTTCAGCAGGATTTGGTCCGAAGTTGAAATCAACTTTAGAATAATCGTTTACAGACAAAGTGTTATTAGATTTGTTCACACATCTTACAGAGTAACCAAAACTTTTAGCATCGCCACCGAAACCTGTTGTGCTGGAAGCTGCTGCTCCTAAGTAAACATAACGGTAAAAATTAGGGTTTGCACTAGCAGACCTTGTCCAGATATACGCGCGAGCGCCTTCAAAAGCCCAGCCCGCATCTTTACGAGAGCCAGCTCCAGCGATTTTAAGATTACTTTCAAAACCTCTTACGATTCCGCCAGTTGTTGCACCAGCTGGTTTAGGGAAAATGTTTTCTTTTGTCATTACCAAGTCCCAATCTGCTTCAGACGGCATTTCCCAATCATTTCCGATTGCTTTGCAAGGGTCCATTCCGTTATGCTCTGTAACTTCTGAAAGACTTTTTGCTGTCCAGTTGTCGTTCTGGTCTGGATTTGCGAACCAACCTGTATAATTGGAAGACCAAGGCGTTCCTCCACCAATGTAAAATAAGTTTGTTCCAGCTCCTAAACCTACAGGATTGTTAGGTATTGGATATGTTTCTGTAGTTTGAGACGTTTTCAATTGATGACCATCATCCCAACGTCCATACTGGAAATAATCGCCACGAGCACCTTCGTCAGCGATGCTTGTAGCAACGTTTAAACTTCCAAGATTTTGTTGCAGCCATTCGTATCCATCTGCAGCTCTTACGGTTTTATAAAAAACAGTTTGATTTTGATATGTTAAACTTACACAGCCCGTATCTCCAACATTTACACCAGCAGTTTGTGGTGTACAGTTTTGAGCTTTTAAGTTTACAACAATTGCAAACAATCCTAAACAAAAATATTTATTAAGCATATAATTAAATTTTTTGCAAACATATTTATTTAGAACTAATAAAAATAATAAAATGATTAATATCATAATTCTTATTTATGCAATAGATAATTGATTTTATTTGTTACTAAGGAATTAATATCAATAAGAAACAAGAAACACTATTTAAAAATATTTTATACATAATCAATTAATATTGAATATTATAAAAAAATTGACGATTCGGATAGAATCGTCAACTTAAAAAAACTAGATATAACGTGAAAGTTTTACCACGCTTTCACAGCACCTCCTTTAAAGGTTTGTTGAGCAATGGATTCTACTTCCGGAGATTGGTAAGCTTGCACAAATTTTTTCACCTTTTCATCATTTTTATTGTCTTCTCTGGAAACGATAAGATTGGCATAAGGCGAATTCTTATCTTCTGTGAAAAGACCTTCTTTTTCCGGGTCAAGTCCGGCTTGAGCTGCAAAATTATTATTGATAATAGCCAGCGCCACTTCTTTATCTTCCAAAACTCTTGGAATTTGTGGTGCTTCTAATTCTAAGATTTTAAGATTTTTCGGATTGGCAATAATGTCGGTGACTTTCGGTAAAAGTCCAACGCCTTCTTTTAGTTTTAATAACCCTTGTTTTTGCAATAACAATAATGAACGTCCGCCATTGGTTGGGTCATTTGGAATCACAATAGTTTGTCCGGGTTGCAATTCGGAAATCGATTTTATCTTTTTAGAATAAGCCACAATCGGGTAGACAAATGTTTTTCCTACAACCGCCAATTTATAGCCTCTTTGTTTAGATTGCTCTTCCAAATAAGGTAAATGCTGGAAAGCATTGACATCAACATCGCCTTGACTCAAAGCTTCATTTGGAACAACATAATCATTAAAGGTTACTAATTCCACATCCAAACCATATTTCTCTTTCGCTACTTTTTTTGCAGCTTCGGCAAGGTTTTGTTCCGGTCCGGTTGCGATTCCGACTTTCAGAACATTCGGGTTTGATTCTTTTTTGTTACAGGCTGATAAAGTGATAGCAACCAATGCTAAAGCAAATATTTTCGTCTTCATTTTATAAATTTATCTATGATTGAATTTTTTCGAAAGATAGTCTCCGGAAATCTGAATAATGAAAACCAGCACAATCAATAATATCAATACTGAATTCATTACCGCAAAATCATATCCGATGTAGCCGTACTGATAGCCAACTTGTCCCAATCCGCCGGCACCAACCGCGCCTCCCATCGCAGAATAAC
>QFQW01000061.1 GCA_003248755.1 Chryseobacterium sp.
AAAAGACAATTAAAAACAGATTTGAATGTTGCTAAAATACAAAGAGAGAAAAATGTTTTAGCTTTCCGTCAATCTGTTCTTAATGCCGTTGGAGAAGTTTCTGATGCTCTGGTTTCCAACGAAAGCCTGAAAGCTCAGGAAGAAAAAGCGACAGAACAAGTGACAACCTTGAAATCAGGAATTCAAAGTGCAGAAAAACTCTATAAAAGCGGTTTGGTTAATTATCTTGAGGTGATTACGGCTCAAGGAAATTCTCTCCAAGCTGAATTGAACCTCGCCTCGATAAAAAGACAACGACTCAGCAGTATTGTTGATTTGTATCGTGCGCTTGGCGGCGGTTGGAAATAATAAATTTAAGTTATTTTTTGTTAAAGGTTGCCTTTGGTAACAAAGAATGGTCGGGAGCTTTCTCGACCATTTTTTATTAAATAAAATGAATTAATTCATCAAGAATATTTATTAATTTTATTATTCCAACAAAAAGAATTTTTGATATATTTTTAAATTTCATAATCGATTTTATATAGCTGATAAACGAAAATAAAAATATAGTTTTAGGGAAGTTGGAGCATCTAGCCCTTTAATATAGAAGAAAATTGAGAAATTAATTAAGCTTCACTTTCGACTCTTTTTAATCATTGATTATAAAAAAACAACACCTTTAATCTAAAGGTGTTGTTTTTATTTTTAATAAATTATTTTCAGTTAAAGGAATTATTTGCAGCTATTTTTCAAAAACTTCAAACTTCCAATAGCTAATTCTTCTGCATCATAAGGCGATTCTTGCCAAAGAGAAACCATCTGTTGCATTCCTTGGATTGATGATGAGAAATTTTCTAAGACCAAGTTTCCTTCAAAATCTATTTCTTTCAATGCTTTGAAGAGTTCATTCCAATTGACTGTTCCTTCGCCTAACATTCCACGGTGGGATTCTGTGATATGAACGTGCTTTAATTTTTTGCCTGCAAGAATAATCGGGTCATAAAAATTATTTTCCTCAATATTCATATGGAATGTGTCGAGATGAATAAACAGATTGTCTTTTCCTGTTTTTTCAACTAAATCCAACACATTTCTTGCCGTATTACAGACATAGGATTCGTAACGGTTAATCGGTTCAATTCCTATGTTCACACCTTTTACTTCGGCATAACCTGCAACTTCGCTCCATACTTCGACAATGATTTCAGCTTCATTATCGGTTAAAGGATTACCTGAAAACACTCCGATTCCACCGTGAAGAACGCCTCCCAAAAAATCGGTTTCCAATTCTGAAGTTTTATCAATTGCTTGTTTTATTAACTTTTCCGCAACCTCCGGATAAAAAGCAATATGTGCTTCTTTGGGAAGATTGAGAGAGCAAACAACATCCAGATTGTTATCTTTCAACTGTTGTCTCACTTCTTTCGAATTGAACTCCATTGAAGCGGGCAGTAAGATTTCTATCAAATCAAATCCTGCCTTTGCCGTTTTTTCTATCGCATATTTTCCTGCTTCCGGCGTCCAAACCGGAGTAATCCAAGATAGCAGTGAAGCACCAAATTTCACGTTCATTTTTTTAATTTTAAATTTTATTTGAATATCCGCTATTTGTAAGACTGTTTAAATTAAAGCATAGTGAAAATTTAGATTATTTTCAAGTTATACATAGACATAAACTTAACAATGAAACACAAGGTATTTTCAGTTATAACAAATTACGGACAATAAGAAATCTTATTAGAAAATCCACCATTCTGTCCTCACTCCAAAATAAGTTCCGAATCTTTTGGAACCAGATTGTTGTAAAAATGGAGAATAAAGAGTGTTCATCGCCTGATTATTATATCTCGAAACTTCCGCAATGAAACGAATGTGAGGTCTTGCCCAGACACTTCTTTCTGCTGTCGGAACGATAGTTGGAGCCAGAACTAATTTTGTCATCGAAGCTGGATTCTGATTGCCGTCTTTCCTTGTAGCAAAATGTAATTCGGAAAGAATATGAAACCAATTATTAAAATAATAAGTCGCTCTAAGACCTGTGTTGAATTCAGATTTTTTGTTAAAAATTTCCCTTTTATAATAATCAATTGCTTTATTATTACTGTTAGAACCGCCTTTGCTTTGAGTATAAACTGCATAAGCATTGACTGACCATCTGTTGGAAAGATTAAGTAAAATATGTTCAACCGCTGTTAAAGAATAAGCTCCCTTATAGGTTTTACTGATTTCATCAGGAGCGCCGTAAGTCCTCCAAGTTTGAGTGTTTCCGCTGTCGCCTCCGTTGGCAATTCCGCTTCCGTATCTTATTGATATTTGGTTGAAAGAACCATTAATTTTTGTTTTTAAATTAGTATTCAGCTTTGCCCCTAAAACCCATCCGTTGTCCGATGGATACTGCTCCATAGAATTGTCTCCGGATTTTTCCACATTATGGAATTCTGCAAGAAGTTTCAATTTATGAATGTTATTTTTAAAAGGAATAATCTGCTCCAAAATAAAAACCTCTCTCTGTCTGTAAATCAGATTTTTTGTTCCGCTGATAACATTAGTATAAGAATATGGGGTTGAATTAGTTGAGGCTGTATCGATGACCGCAGGAAAAAACATTGAAAATCGGGTATTCTTGTGTCTAACACCCCAACCTGTCGCAGAATGGTCATCAAAATAAAAATAGTCAGCAATGTGTACATCGTCATATCTCAACCATCTGGAACCAGCCCAAAAGTCCCAGTCACTTCCCATGATATTTCTGGCTTCCACAAAAGCTTCGGGCAAAGCAATAATCATCCCTTGATTGGACTTTGAATCTACATTTCCCAAAAAAGTTCCTCCGGAATAGAAACTCAATCTTGCCTGCATATCAATTTTGGTACTTTTTGTACTATCTCCATTCACAACTGGCGTGAAATGAAAGGCCGGTAAAAAATCGACATAATCGCCCTGATCCATTCTTCCACCCAAAGAACCTTGATTATTAAGATTCAGCTGTCTTCCTGTTTTTCCATCAGCATTCGGAGAATATCCAGCCCCAATTCTTCCCGTTGTTCCGAAAGAAAAATCCTTATTAGTGATTACAATTTGAGCAAAAGAAATCTGAGCAATGAGGAGCAAAACTCCCAAGCTATATTTAAAAACATTAGTTTTCATAGTCTATTTAAGAGTCTTTGGCTTGTAGAATTTCAAAGCAAATAATAGAATAATCACATAACAAATTATCGGAAGAAGATAAGCGTGCGCAATGTCTTTCTCAGCAATTTTACCCATCAAAGGAGGAAATACGGCCCCTCCAAACATCGCCATCACCAAGAAAGAAGAAGCCTGCGGAATTTTGCTTCCCAATCTCTTCAATCCAAGACTGAAAATAGTCGGATACATTACACTTAGGAATAAATTAAGTAAAATAAGACTTATAAAAGATGCCCACCCAAAACTTTGCGAAATCACTAAACATAAAACAATATTACAAGCTGTAAAAATTGCCAAAAGCTTATTTGGTGCAATAAATTTCATCAGAAATGTTCCTACAAAACGTCCGATCATCATCATAGCCATACTTAATGAAAAATAATAGGAAGCCTGTAATTCCGGAAGATGCATTTTCTCTACGCCATAATTGATAAAATAAGCCCAGGTTCCGCCCTGTGCAGCGATGTTGAAAAACTGAGCAATAACAGCAAAAATAAAATGTCTCTGTTTATAAAGCGGTGCGTGAGGGTCTGAAATAGATGAAGAATCATCTTCTGAAATTTGAATATCTTCTGCGTGAGGATCTTTCAAACTCGGAACTTTAATAAAAGAAAAAATAATAGTAATCGTCAAAATAACAATACCAATGCAAGTGTAAAGGTTTTTTACAGAATCTAATGAATTATCATTCAATCCTGATTTACCAAAAATAAAATACCCTCCTAAAAGCGGTCCAATAATCGCTCCCAATCCATTGAAGGACTGAGCGAAATTCACTCTTTGATCACTCGTTTTTTCATTTCCTAATGCCGCAACAAAAGGATGCGCAACAGTTTCCAAAGTCGCCATTCCCATCGCTAAAACAAAAAGTGCAAATCTGAAAAAATTAAAAGACCCCTGATTGGCTGCAGGAATGAAAAGAAATGATCCTAAGGCAAACAGTGACAATCCCAAAATAACGCCCATTTTATATCCGAATTTTTTCATGAATAATCCGGCAGGAATTCCCATCAATGCATAAGCTCCGAAGATGGAAAGCTGTACCAGTCCTGATTTTGATTTGGAGATATTCAGAACATTCTGGAAATGCTTGTTCAGAACATCGCCCATCGTCAAAGCAATTGCCCAGAAGAAAAACAATGAAATGACGAATGCCAATATAACAACGTATTTCTTTTCTGTAAATTTTGCAGTATTCATATTATTGATTTAAATAGTTTGACTGTAATGTTCTTCTCGGAAAGACTTGAATTCTTCGTAAGAATAATCCGGACAAGCACCAGACTTCGAAGTAATAAAAGCACCTAGGGAAACCGCTTGTTTCATTATCTCTTCCGGAGTTTTACCTTGTATCCTCTTGGATAGAAAACCTGCCAAAAAAGAATCTCCGCTTCCAACAGTATCCTGAACATCTATTGAAACTGCAGAAAAAGTATAATTCTCGTTTCCTACAAAATACCTTGCACCTTTGCTGCCTTTTGTAAGAACAATCTCATTTAAGTCAAAATAATTTTGAATGTGTTGGATACTTGTATCTTCATCTATATATTCTTCACCAAGATACTCGATTATAGTTCTTAATTCTGCCTTGTTCATTTTTACCAAATGGGCTTTGTGAAGTAATGTCTTGATTAATTCAAAATCAATGAAAGGAGGACGAAAATTGACATCAAACACTCTGAATTTTGAAAATTCCACCAACTCAAGAAGGGTTTTTCTAGATTCTTTGTTTCTGGCAATAAGACTTCCGAAAACAAAAGCATCTGCATTTTCAATCAATTCCTGATGTTCTGGTAGAATACTTATATGATCCCAAGCCACATTCTCAACAATATCGTAATGTGCTTCGCCGTGCTCATCAAAATTTGCAATGACGGTTCCAGTTGGTTTTTCAGAATCAATTTGAATAAAATCTGTAGAAATATCCCAACTTTTAATTTGATTCAAAAGTTCATTCCCTAGTTCATCATTCCCGACTTTACTTATCATTTCTACTTCCACTCCCATTTTGTCGAGGTTGTAAGCAACATTGAAAGGCGCACCACCAGCTCTTGACCCGGCTGGAAAAATATCCCAGAGAACTTCTCCGAAACAAACAGCATATGATTTATTATTATTCATAATTTATGATTAAACGTTTAAGTTAATTGATAAAAAAATTATTTTATTGATTTTTTGATGATTAAATTTCCTGTTAACGTTATTTTTTTTGCAGTCGTTGAATATTCATTGATTTGCAAATCCAATAATTTTATAGCTTCATCTGCCATTTCTTCCAAGGGTTGTTTCACATAAGTAATCTCCGTAGGAAATAATTTGTATGCCTCTGTCTCATCAAAAGCCAATACAGAAACATCTTCCGGCACTTTGATATTATTTCTGATCAGATAAGAAAGACCTGCAACAGCCAGTTTATTACTTGAAAAATACAATACAATATTTTTAGGATTCTTACCCAATGCTAATCCTAAATGATAATGGATTTCTTCTGTAATATTTTCTAAACCAACCGTTAATTTTTTCACAATAATATTCTTGCCCGATTCAGCAATACATGTTTGGAAACCTTGTTCACGATCTAAAAGATGCTGTAATTTTGTCTCATAACCAACATATACAATCTGATCAAAATCCTTTTCTAAAAGCTGAGCTGTTGTAGTTTCAGCAATTTCCCGATTATTCAAAATAACCCCGGGTACATTGATACCTTTCAAATATCTATCGATTGTGACTACCGGGTAATTTTTATTTATCAACTTCAAAAGAGAATGTTCAGAACCCACAACCGGAGCTACAATCATTCCGTCAACTTGCTGTTGGGAAAAAAGGTCAATCAACTTTTCAAATTTTTCAGCATTTTCATCAGAACTTCCAATAATCAAGGTATAACCCAACTTTAGAGCTTTATCTTCAAGATTTCTTGCAATACTGGAATAAAAATCGTTGGAAATATCTGCAACAATAAGGCCTAACAATTTGGTTCTATTACTTTTAAGGCTTCTAGCATTACGGTTTGGAGTATAGTTAATCGTTTCAGCAATTTCAAAAATTTTTTTTTTGGTATCATCACTGATTCTCTGCCCTTCCTTTTTGTTCAGAACATATGAAACCGTTGCTACGGAGACTCCTGCAATCCTGGCAATATCTTTGATAGACGCTTTTTTCATTGTTCTGATTTACAGTGCAAATTATTTAATAATAAATTAAAAAAACAATAGCAAATTATTTTTTGTAAAATCAGAAAAAAGTGTAATTTGTCGGATTTTTTATCCAAGCAGATAAATTACATAAAATACTATAAATCAATATTTTAAAATTTTAAATTAAAATACAATTATTAATATATAGTAAAATATGGCTAAACAATATTAAATTTAGGTTAAACGATTAACTTTAGAATTTTTAAATAATTAATAAAACTTTTTTAAATTGCTCAGCAATATGTGTAATAAATCAAACAATTAATTTTCTTTGTTTGACTTTGCGCTTTAAAAAAGCTTATCCTTGACTCAGGTTGAATAGTAATTTCGAGATTTATAGAATAATACAAATTAAATTTTAATAAAAACCCTCTTTCAAAAATCTTTGAAAGAGGGTTTATTTTTTTGATAAATAATTAAAACGATCTCATGGCCTGCTCATCTGTAAAAAACTGAAATGTTTCTTTCTTCTCAATTAATTGAAGTGGATATAATTCAGGATTATATTCTCCATTCAAAATTTCCTTCAAAGCGTGTTTTTTAGATTCACCAAAAGCTACAACCAAGATGTTTTCAGCTTTATTAATAATAGGTGCCGTCAAAGTAATTCGGTACATTTCCTGAGATTTCAGATAATAAGCATCTACCCATTTTTCTTTTTCATGCAGAATTTTTTCACCTGGAAAAAGTGAAGCTGTATGACCGTCATCTCCCATTCCTAACAGTATAAAATCAAAAACACCTTCATCTCCAAGAACAGTTCTGATGTGCTCTTCATATTCTTTAGCATAATCTTCCGGTTCAATTCCGTCTTTATACATCGGAAAAACATGGTTTTTATCGACTGGAATTTTATTCAGTAATGTTTCGAAAGTCATTTTAAAGTTGCTTTTCTCATCATTTAAAGAAACCCATCTTTCATCAACCCAGAAAAAATAAACTTTACCCCACTCTATTTGATCAGCATATTCCTGAGTTGCCAGTAAATTGAAAATCGCCTTTGGAGAAGAGCCACCACTTAGTGCAACAACAAATTTGTTGTGCTTCTGAATAGATTTCTCCGAAAGTTTGACAAATGTTTCAGCCGCTTTTTTATATAAGGTATTTAGATCATCAAATACTGTAATATTCATTTCTATAGTTTTAAATTAAACCCATTTGTGACCTTGTCTTTCAACCAAAGCATTGCTGTCTTCTGGCCCCCAGCTTCCGGCCTCATAATTTGGAAAAGAAGAATCTTTGGTTTTTTGCCAAGTCTCCTGAATGGTTTTCATCACATCCCAAGCTTCCTCCACCTGATCCGAACGCATAAATAAAGTCAAATCTCCCAAAAGAGCTTCCAGCAACAATGTTTCATAAGCTTCAGGCGTATCTTCTTGACAGGCAAAATTGTCAAATATCATTTCCACAGGTTTTAGTTCTAAAGAAAGTCCCGGCTTTTTTGCCATAAACTGCAATCTGATATCCATCTGAGGTTGGATATTAATGATTAATCGATTAGCAGACAAAAGCTGTGAACTTTCTGAAAATGTATTATGTGGAAGCGGCTTAAACTGAATTGTGATGTAAGAATGCTTTTCCTTCATTTTCTTACCAGTTCTGACATAGAAAGGAGTATTCTGCCATCTTTCATTATCGAGATAGAATTTTATGGCAGCGAAAGTTTCGGTATTAGAATCCGGAGAAACTCCTTCTTCCTGACGATAGCCTTTTGCTAGAACTCCATCAACAGTCCCTTTTCCATATTGTCCTCTCACAGCATAATGGTCAACTTTATCCGGAGAAATTCTACGAATCGATTTCAGAACATCCACTTTACGATCTCTGATTTCGCTTGATTCCAATGAAGCTGGTGCTTCCATAGAAACCATGCAAAGAATTTGTAACAAATGATTCTGAATCATATCTCTTAGAGCTCCGGTCTGTTCATAGAACGCAGCTCGTGTTTCCACTCCAACTTCTTCTGCAACAGTAATCTGAACAGATTCTATATGTCGATGATTCCACAAAGGCTCGAAGATCGAGTTTCCGAATCTGAATGCCAGAATATTCTGAACTGTTTCTTTTCCCAAATAATGGTCAATACGATAGATTTGCTCCTCTTCAAAAGTTTGCGAAAGAAGATTATTAAGTTCTATTGCAGAAGCCTTGTCGTGACCAAAAGGTTTTTCTATGATGATTCTGTCTTTTTTTGCATCAGAAGCAATAGAAGAATTCTTCATATGGCCAGAAATAACTGACACAAAATTAGGCGCAATAGACAAATAGAAAAGTCTGTTACCTCTTGTCCCATACACCCTGTCCAAATCTTCTAATTTCTGATAAAGGTTTTTATAAGAATTTTCTTCATCCAATTGATGTTGAAAATAAGTAATGTGAGCCTGAAAGCCAGCCCAATCTTCAGAAGTTACTTTTTTTCTTGAGAAGTTTTCCAGATTTTCTTTGATATAACTTCTAAAGTTCTCGTCTGTATTTTCCGCTCTTCCCAAAGCTAAGATATTGAATCCTTTGGGCATCCTTCCATCGATATATAAATTATAAAACGCTGGAAAAAGTTTTCTTTTTGCCAAATCTCCTGTTGCTCCAAAGATAACAATAGTCGTTGGCTGCAAAACCGTGTGTTCGCTCATTTTTCCAGTTTTTATTTATTTTCGCTATTCCAAGAAGTATGAAAAACACCTTCTCTGTCAACTCTTTGATAGGTATGTGCTCCAAAATAATCGCGTTGGGCCTGAAGAAGATTCACCGGCAAAGATTCCGTTGTGTAAGCATCAAAATAGCCTAAAGCAGTCTGAATTCCTAAACTTGGGATTCCATTTGACACAGCATAAGAAGCCGTTTTTCTTAATGAAGAAATTTTATTTTTTACGATTTCGGAGATGCCTTGATCCAATAAAATATTAGACAGATTCTCATCTTTAGAATAAGCTTGATAGAATTTTTCTAACAAAACAGAACGAATGATACATCCGCCTCTCCAGATTTTCACAACATCTTTTAATGGAATTTCAAACTGATATTCCTCAGAAGCTTTTACCAATAATGCCAAACCTTGTGCATAACTGATCAGAGTAGATAAATAAAGTGCGTCACCAACTTCTTTGATGAATAATTCTGTATTTTCTGGCTTTGAAATTTCTTCTTTAGAATACAATTGAGATGCCTTTACTCTCTCATCTTTATAAGCAGATAAAATTCTTGAAGTCACCGCAATATCAATTGTTGGAATAGAAACTCCGATTTCCATTGCCTGCTCGGAAGTCCATTTTCCGGTTCCTTTTGCTCCTGCTTTATCAAGGATTTTATCGACAAGATAAGCATCTGTCAAATCATCTTTTTGTTGGAAGATATCTTTTGTGATCTCAATTAAGAATGAATTCATTTCGCCTTCATTCCAAGTTTTGAAAACTTCATAAAGTTGATCGTTAGTAAGATCTGCTCCTTTTCTTAACAAGTCGTAAGCTTCACTGATAAGTTGCATTATCGCATATTCGATACCATTGTGAACCATTTTTACGTAGTTTCCGGCAGAACCCTTTCCCATATAAGCTGTACAAGCTTCACCGTCAACTTTTGCAGAAATAGCTTCCAACATCGGCTGCAGAAGTCTGAAAGCTTCCAAATCTCCACCAGGCATTATACTTGGTCCTCTTCTGGCTCCTTTTTCACCTCCGGAAACGCCCATTCCCATAAAATGTAAGTTTTTTGAAGCCAAATCAACAATACGTCTATTTGTATCTGCAAAATATGAGTTTCCTGCATCGATAACAATATCTCCTTTATCTAAAAACGGCGTGATATTTTCCAACACAGCATCTACAGGTTTTCCAGCCGGAACCATTAGAATAATTTTTCTTGGACTTTCGAGTGTAGCTACAAAATCTTGTAAAGAAGCAGTTCCCTGAACTATTGTGCCTTCAGTTGCGCCGTTGTGAAGTTCTTTTACTTTTTCCTCGTCCAGGTCAAATCCTGCAACAGAAAAGCCGTTATCGGCTATATTATAGAGAAGGTTTCGCCCCATTACTCCAAGACCAACAATCCCATAATTAAGTTTTTTCATTGTTTAATTAGATTAATTTAAGGAATAAAATTACGAATTAGAGAATGAGTAAAAAAATTAATATTAGTTAAAATCACTTTTCATACTATACAAATAATCTATAATTCTCAATCTCTGAGATTTTGCAGGAAAGATAGACAATACAGAAAAAGGAATCGGTTTTTTCAACGGAAGCTGAAAGGAAAATATACTACTAAAAAGAAACTATAAAAGTTATGTCCTTCTATTAATATTATTCATCTTGCCTTTTGTTAAAATTAAAGGAAATCCTTTTTTATTGACCAATATTATTGAATATTTTCTCAACTTTCAATAGTCAGTAGTTTTTATCATCTACTGTAAAAACGAGCTTACCTTTTATAATGAATAAAGAAAAATAAGTATTCTGCTTTTTATATCTGACACCGTAGCTTCGGTTGGTATTGAGATTTCTTGAATCAAGGAGTGATACCAACCCATCGTAAGTCAGATTATTATCTTTAACTATTCCATCATCAAAAAATGCTTTGACAAAAATTAATGACTGGTCTTTATCCATAGAATTGACATATTTTTTCCACACGTTCTGTGCATGGCTGCGATTGTCATTGGTCTGAAAGACATAGATTTCACCAATTTTATCATTATTGCTCGAATGTTCTTCTATTCCGATATTATGATCACCCAATTCATAGACCATTTGTCGGACACCGCCAATTGACTGAATTGCAGACGGTTCCATTTTGATAAAATCCCTAAAAGCATCAATATCCTGACCATAATAAGCAGAATAATTCATCAGCTGTTCGTGTTTTTGAGCAAAACAAAATGAACCAAAAAATGATATACAGACTATAATTTTAAACATAACTTATTATATTGAAGTTAAAAAAAATCATTTCAAAAATCAAGCAAGCCACTAGTCAGATTTTTCCATTGGATCTTCGGAATTCTTGCAAACCCTCCTAGAGCGATCAAAAAATTCCTTATTTTACCTAATATCCCTGTCTTTGTAGTATTGGGAACCTCATTGCGGCCATATACTCCCACTTTGATGTAATTGTGACCTCGCGAAATAATGAATGTTGAAGAAGATCCAGAAGAGTAAAAGTGTGCTATTCTATCGCTTTTGCTTCCTGGGATTTTTGATGGTGTGCATATCATCAGATATCTTTCCAATTCATCACTGTAAGTGTGGTCATCGATCTTTACAATCTCCACCCAATCATAACCGTTGGACTTCACATCTCCCGGACCAGGGATATCTATTCTCATAAAATCCCCCACCCGCGGTTTCCTTTCCACATATGATCCTGATTTATCATAAAGCTTAAATTCTGATGACAAATCACCACAATAATCTTTCCAGTCATTAATAGAAAAAAAGCGTTCTTTCAAAACGTTGAATTTACGAACTACAATTTCAGACATCATAAAATTAATTTGATCTTCTGTGTCGTGATAGGCACCTATAACTTGTTCCGGTACGCCGGGTATCTTTTTAGCTTCCATGTGTAGTCTATATTATTTATTTCTGTTTAAAAAATTCCATTCTTTGATGTTTTTTATAAATAATGACATCAGTTTTCGACCGTTTAAAAGTGTCTAAGTCCTCAGAATCTGATTGAATACTTTTTTTTGAACAACCGTATATCTCTAAAAAAATAAAAATCAGTAATATTTTTTTCATTAAATCTTTCGAATAAGTTCAAATCTATAAAACATAACTTTCCTTCTTTATGATTTGAGTCATACCAAAAGAAAGAGAGCAATCAATTGCTCTCTATATTTAATTCTTTGCCCGTTAATACAAAATGCAAATTTTGCAACTGATGGATATATTGACAACGAATATAATTCCCGAAGTATAAAAATCCCTCAAGAATTTTATCCTTCGAAAGGTCAAAATCATACTTTCCAAAATCGGGCAAATCGTATCGGATTCTGGAATCAGACCGGTAGCTTTCCTCAAAACCAAATTTGGAAAGCCACTCGCTGGTAAGGCGAATAGGTTTTAATTGCTGTGAGTGTATAGGAATCTTGGAATTACCTTTCCGGATCTGAACCAAGGAAAGATTTTTTTCCTTCTCAAGATTAAGTCCAACTACTGGTACTATATCATTTTCATACTGTAACAGATTGTAAAGTCTAAGTTCTTGCACTTCCATAACTTTTAAAATTGATTAATTAGTTTAACATCTTTACCCGAAGCTTTTTTGTTGATTATATTGCTTTAGAATTAAGATTAATATCTGCAAGCTGTGTCAAAGACTCATCGCAGGTTTTCTCTTCTTCCAAAGTTTTAAGCAGATTTTTTAATGGTACGGATTCTTTTAAAATTTTAGCAAATGCGGCCAATGTTCCGTAAGTTGCAATCTCATAATGCTCCACTTTCTGTGCTGCTGCAATAATTCCTGCATCTCTCACAGTTCCAGGTTCTGTTTCCTGTACAATGCTGTCCGCTTCATCCAGCAAACCTTGCATTGCGTCACATTTTTTAGCCTTTGCTTTTTTACCCATAGATTCGAAAATCTCTTCCAGACGGGTAACGTGTGTTTCCGTTTCAGCTAAATGTTTTTCGATTGCTGCTTTCAATTTTTCATTGGTTGCATTTTTCATCATTTTTGGTAATGCTTTCACCAATGCTTTTTCTGCCCAATAGATGTCTTTTAAACTATCTTCGAAAAGGTCGCTCAAATCTTTAGCCGCATCTTTTTTAGCAGGTGTTTTTTTGGTTGCAGTTGTAGTTTTTGCAGCAGTTTTTGTTTTTGTAGCTGCTGCTGATTTTGTAGTTGCCATAATTTTTATTTTTAATATTAATTAATATGAATAAAACAATTATTACAATCATTATACCAAAAATAAATCAACAATATCACATTATATATGAATTATAAACAAAATAAACCATTCATTATTAAACATAACGCATTATAAGTAATTTTAAAACTACTTATAAAGAAAGACCAAGGAAATTTTGCTCAGTAAAACATACTAATGCGTTTTGCTGTGCGACATATCAACAGGTTTGGATTCCGGTGAACCTTTTTCCCTTAACCATATTGATAAAAGAACAATTGAAACAACGGCTAAAAATTCGCTTTACCAGTCCTTGATGATGCCAATGGAAAAACTGAATAATAACGCCATTCATATTTTTGATTTATCCATTAACAATCAATCCCCCATTCGGATGCAGAACCTGACCGGTAATTTGAGATGAAGCCTCCGTAGCAAGAAACAAAAAACTTGAGGCTACCTCTTCCGGCGTGGCATTCCTTTCCAAAGGAGGTTTATTCGGGTCCTCCTCTTCTTCGTCAAAAGTTTCCTTGGTAAGAGGCGTTGCAACCGGACCCGGCGCAACTGCATTGACACGAATTCCTTTTGGTTTGGATTGCAAAGCCAAAGACCTTGTGAAAGATACAATCGCACCTTTGGTCGCAGAATAATCCAAAAGTTGCTTATGACCCTGATAAGCTGTCGCCGAAGTTGTATTAATGATGCAATCGCCTTTTTTAAGATGTGGAAATGCCTCCTTGGTTAATAATATCATCCCGATAATATTGGTATTGAACGTCGTTCTGACATTATCTTCTTCGAGGTCCAGAATATTATCAGCCGGAAACTGAACACCGGCATTATTAATCAAAATATCCAGCTTTCCAAATTCTGAAATGACCTTATTTACTGAAACTTTACAAAATTGGGAATTGTTGACATCTCCTGAAAAGGTAATCGCTTTTTTTCCCAATTGCTCGATTTGCTTTTTGGTCTTTTCAGCATCCTTATCATCGCTATGGTAGATGATTGCAATGTCAGCACCCTCTTTCGCAAAGAGAAGAGCAACCGATTTACCAATACCGCTGTCTGCTCCCGAGATTAGTACCGATTTACCTTCTAACTGTAATTTTTTTTCCTTAGTCATAATTTTTATTTTTGGTGGGTTGGCTTCTGCATTTCCGACATCCTGTGTGCTGCCATACTATCTGATGTCATATTGGCCATTGCTACTGTAAGCTTATTATTCAATCCTGAAATTACCTTGTCATCACCATTCATCAAAGCATCATAACCATCCTTCGCAACATCTGCGGGATTTGCCAGATTATCCTTGTCTGATAATATTTTACTTTGATTCATATTGGCCTTATTGAAAAAATCGGTATCGGTTGGTCCCGGCAACAATGCCGTAACAGAAATACCGGAATCTTTTAATTCTTCTCGGATTGCTTCCGACCAAGACTGGATAAAAGCTTTAGTTCCGTGATAAACCGAGTGCCACGGTCCGGGAGATTTGCTGGCAACTGATGAGAGATTCAGAATTTTTCCAGAACCCTTTTCAAGCCTGTCTTTGATAAATAATTTTGTTAAAATCATTACGGCAACAATATTGAGATTGACAATATCAATCTCGCGATGGATATCGGTGTCCTGAAATTTACCGTAAACACCTTGTCCAGCATCATTAATCAAAATTTCAGGGCTAATACCATTCAAAGTAAGATCTGCATAAAGCGCGTAAACATCGCCTGCCTGAAAAAGATTTTTTGCCATAGATATTACTTCTACGCCAAAGGATTTGAATTCTTTTTCTTTAGTTTTGAGTTCGTCGTGATTTCTGGCTACAATGATAAGATTATAGCCATCTTTTGCAAGCAGTTTTGCAAGCTCATAGCCAATACCGCTTGTCGCGCCTGTTACCAGTGCGTATTTGTTATTACTTTCCATAGTTTAATATTTTAAATGTTGATGTATTCTGTACTTCTTTTGACCTCGCAGCGGAGACAGCCTAAGATGTATTCCATAAAATATTGCTGCGCGTCCAACGCTTTGGTCAACGGATGAAGTTCTATACGGTCACTTCGGATAATGACGCCACGATATGCAATGCAGTAATAAGCATAGATCTGATGACCAGACTCTGCGACCGGCGTTGCATAACCTGTTGTTGCGATCGACCATTCTGAATCGAATAGTATCCTCACATTCTGAGCCATAACTTCACAAATATGCCTTGAAACACAATTGGTAGTTTTGGCTTCATCAAAGTCAATTTTCAGATGTTTGACTTTTTCTTCGAGGGTGTAGGCTGTAATTCCGCCTTTGAAGAATTTTTCTGCACTCCGCATTTGGGAAAAAGCCAGCTGGAGAAATCCTGATGTTACGCTTTCTGCAATAGAGATGGACTCATTTCTTCCTGTTAGATAATAACTGATCTTGTCCAATAGTATTTTAGGAAATTCCATAGTTTCTTTTTTAATGTTATTGGATAAAAGGATCTTCTATTATTTTTGGCAAAACAACTTTTTTGCCAAAATGCAAAAACTTGTCTTCAGATGGTCTTCGATAGATCTCCTCAAAAATGGATCGTGCATCTTGTGAAGAATTTGACGAATTGTTTATTGAACTACTGTTGTTTGAATGTCTAGTGTTCATAACTTTAAATTTTATATTAATATTTAGTGATAAGAATTACTGTCTGTGACTAGTGTATGAACAACAATTCCTGTTTTGGCAATTTTGTGTAAGCTTGTATTCCAAAAGTAGCTTTATGATATTTGTTATCTTATGACTGTAATCATACGAACGATAAAAAATATAATCTTTACCTTTAACATTATTTATCAGCAGACTTACTGCCTGATTTTAGGCTTGAATTATGATTAATTATATAATTCATCCATGAACTTCAAACAGAAACAGATTTATTAATTAACCTGTTCTGATTCTAATTGTCGAATTTAAAATTGATCTTATGCTAATTGATGAAAACCTCTTACTATCCTATGATGCCGAGATTGAAAATTTCAAAACCCGTGACATTATCTTCGACGAAGGTGAAAAACCTAAATATTATTATCAGATCATCTCTGGCAGAATCAAACTAAACCATTATAATGAGGAAGGCAAAGAATTAATCCTTGCTATTCTGCACAGAGGACTGAGTGTATGTGAACTGCTTTTATTTATTGATCAAAAATACCCAGTGAATGCTGTCGTTTTTGAAGAAGCGACTGTTATTAAGCTGCGAAAATCCAAATTTGAAAGATTATTAGACGAGCATCCAAGTGTGTCAAGAAATATCAACAAGTTCTTATCAGAAAGGCTCTACTACAAATATATCATGCTTGAAAACAACTCTTCTTTATATCCAGAAGTGAGGATAAAAGGTGTCATAAATTATCATAAAAGCTTCAGTCCAAATCAGGAACAATTTTCTTATGAAGTTCCTTTAACAAGACAACAGTTGGCATCTATGACGGGATTACGAGTTGAGACGGCTATCAGAACAATCAAAAAACTTGAGCAAGAAAATATCCTTAAAATAATTAACCGAAAAATATTTTATTAAAGTAAAATGACTTACCTGCTGAACCTTTAAAAAACCCTCGTATTTTCTCAAGATAAAAGCAGAATCTGCCAGATACTTATTTTTCTCACCTTCGATTTTCTTTTTCAGCAACTCGATTTCGATATTAGTCCTTGTCTCCGGATTCGTAATGATGGAAGTTTTAAGTTCCTGTGTACTAATGTCCGAGATATAGAGAACATCCGCACCTTTTTTCATTGCTTCCAGGTATCTGGCCTGTTTTGATTGCAATTTCTGCAGCATAAAAACATCAATGCTGTCATTGGTGAGCATAAAATTAACCCTCACATTCTCGTGCTTATTTCCCTGTCGTCAAGCACGGCCTTCCACCTGTCTCAAAGTCGTAAAGTTGTAGGGTAGGGAAAGTAGATACAGGTCAGTCGTATTTTCCTGTAGATTCATTCCCTCCTGAATCGCCTCACTGCCGATAATGATCTTGATCTTTCCGGAATTAAAATCATTTTGAATGGCTATCCTCTGTGCTTTACTTGTAGCGCCGGTAATGGCACCTATTTCATCAGGCTTGTAACCGATGCTTGTCACAAGGTATTCTTTCATCCTGGGAAATTCAGCTACTGCCAATTGTGAATAAATGATCTGTCCGGCGTCCGGAATGTCCTTTTTATTCTGCCGGATGAGGTTCATTGTATCATTTAGCTTCGGCGAATTTTCAATAAATTCTTCAACGGAGGGAAATTCCCCTTCATAATATGGCGACAAATACGGCGAAATAGCAATAAACGTGCATTCAGAATATGGGTAAGAATCGCTTCCTTTTCCGTTTCGCTGAAATTCTCGGTCAATAGATCATATTGCTCGCGAGTCAGGTCATTCTGCTCGATCTTGTATTCTTTGTTGATCTTGTTGGGACGAAGCAGTTCAGGATTATCCTCTTCGCCTTTGATATCAATGAATTCAGATAAAAGCTGCTGAAACAAAGAATTGTTCTTGAACCGACGAACATTGGCTTTGAACTTCACATCACCTTTCGCATCGATCTCCATGTCGGTATCCGCTTCCATAAAGGTTTCGAAGAAGGTATTGACATTGAAATAGCCCGATTCTTCAAACCGTTTATTGGCGATCAGGGACAAGATGGAATAATATTCGAGCGGTTTGTTAGTGAATGGCGTTGCAGAAAGCAGGGTAACGTTTCTTCCGTCGTATTTCTCCTGAATATATTGTGCTGCCATCCACGTGTTGATACCTAATTTAGAAGTCTGTTGATTCTGGCTTCTGAAGTCCGAGGAAAATCTTCTGGCCTCAATTCTGGCCTTACCTACAATATGATTGGCATTATGTACTTCATCAAATGTCATATGGTCGAAACCAAAATCCTCCCAGTCGTAGATTTTACCACGCTTCATTTTACCTTCCACCTCTTTGATTTTCTCCACTTCTTTTTGGAAGTCCCTCTTGCTGATCGAGTTCATACTGCGTAGTTCGCTTGTGAAAATATAAGAGAACTTTGAGGCGAGGTCCTGGGTAATATTTTCAGAAAAACCTATGTTGTTGAAGCCCTCGTATGTCACAATAGTAATTTCTCCGTCTTTGTTGTCAAATTTTGAAAGGTCATAATTTTTACCGAGATTGCCTAATACATTGACCTTAGCACCCGGTATCGTTTCAAAAATCGTCTCTACCCATTGCTTTAATATGCTGTCGTTAGGAACCACGATCAACGGTCTTTTGGAATTTCCCCGTTCCATCGCTTCGTGCATCGATAGTATCCCCGAAAGTGTTCTTCCGAATCCAACCTCGTGTGCCAGTAAGCCGACACCTTTTATCGTCAGCCTTCCGATTCCTGCTTTCTGAACCTCGGTTAATATTAATTCCTGTCCTTTGAAATTCTTATAGATTTTAGAAAATAAAGGAAACCTGGAATAATCGGGAACGTGAATATTGTTGTAACTTCTGTTAAAGTCTTTAACAAACCTTTCCCTAAGCTCATCCGATAATTCTTCACGGATAAATTTTTGAAAGAGATCATTTGCCGCAGCTTTTCTTCTGTCCCGGACTAAAGCATTTCGTCCCTTATCACTTCCCGTTACGGTCTCATTATCCACAAACTGTCGGACCTCCCAGACTGAAGAACCTTGAAAAGCATCACTTGATAGAGTTCCGACAAAATCTTTGAATTTCTCTGCCAGGCTATAGTCAACAGTGACGACCTCACTTAGTTTTGTATTATAGTTGCACCGCTCTTTTTCCACCTGTCCCAATGCGAATCGATGGACAAACTCGTGATTGGGACTGATCGATATTTCATCGATAGATTTTGGTTTCGGCAGAACACGCTGCAGTATTGCTTTTTGTTTTTCATACTGGTCTTCGGTGCCGCCAACGGAATACTTGTCTGCGAAGTCCCTTTCCAACTGCTGTAGCTTTCCATAGATATTACCTTCCGCATAATAAAAGTCGTGTACCCATTTGCCGTCAATAAGGTTGTTGAATTGGTAGTGTTTGGCTCTATTATTCAGCATTCCGTCATAATCCGTGTCCCGAAAGGCTTCAATTTGTTGCGAGGTAATATCAGAGCTATTCTGAAGCGAAGTATTGACCACTTCATCTGTTTTGGAAAACAGGTATTTTAAAATGCCTTTTTTAATTTGGGGCTTGGTCTGAACATTATATTCAGAGTCTTTCCTTTTATTTTGGGCCTGGAGGATCTTCTCGGTCTTTCAAACGAATCTGTGGATCTGAGCCAATGCGGAATCAGGTCGATGTCACCGATTCATCTCCAATACATCAGGAACTCTGGCGCAAAGGCCAGTGCCAGCTTTTCCATTATGATAGATGGTGAATTATGGGGCCTTGTTACCTGCCAGCATTACATGCCACGCCACGTCGATCTTTCGCAAAGGCACCTCTGCGTGTTCTTAACTCAGTATGCGGTCAATAGGCTTACAAAAGGAGATAATAGCTTTTAAAGAGCGCGTCAGCACTTTAGAAGATAAACTCAAAACTGAATTATTACTTAGCAGAAATGAGTTTACCATTTTAGAAAAATTTGGATCCGAGATTATGAGTCTTATGTCTGCCGATGGGGTGATAGTTCGACATGATTAGGGATTAAAACAATATGGTGAGGTACCAACCCCTCAACAGGTCGTAAAGATCGATAAAATTATCAATGAAAGTAATTACAATGGCATTTATTGTACGAACCAACTGATAGAAGAGATTAATGTTGATAATCCGGAAACAAATCAATTTTTTCCGGGTGTAGTAAGGCTTGATGTGATCCCAAAAAGCAACTGGTATATTTACGTTTTCAGAAAAGAACGTGTTGTGGATGAAATCTAGGGCGGAAAGCCTGAGAAGATACAGGAGATAGATGATGAGAAAGGAGCCAGCTTTTCACCAAGAACATCTTTTGATGCCTGGATTGCGACCACAAAGGGAAAGTCCGAAGACTGGAAGACCTTTGAGATTGATTTTCTCAAAGATATCGGACATATCGTCCAGCAGTCCATTGCACAAAGGGGTGGTGAGATTGAAGAACTGAATAAAGAACTTATCCGCTCTAATAATGCATTGGATACATTCACTTACACACTGATGCACGATCTTAAAAACCCGCTCACCTCCATCCAGCTTTCGGCACAGCTTATGTCAGCCAAAACTAATCTGTCAGAGGAAATGAGACTGAAGATGGCCGAGAATATTATAGAGGGTTCTAAACTTATCATAGAGATGATGGACAAGACCTACAAAATCTCTCAGGCCACGCAAGTAGAATTTGAGTTCGAGACGATCCATCCGGAATCTAAAATCACAAGCATTATCGAAAATGCCATCCAGCAATACCAGGTACCGCAGCTGCAATTTACAGTAGGGGAATGTTTACCAGGGTGGGGTGAGCGGACTCTGATATACCAACTTTTTCTTAATCTCATCGGAAATGCCATAAAATACAGCAGCAAGGAAGATCATCCGGCAATAGCGGTCAGTAGCACTGATGAAGGAGATGAAATTTGTTATATGATCCGCGATAACGGCATCGGGATGGACCTGTCAGACAATCGTGACATTTTCGAGATCTTTAAACGCCTGCCCAATACAGACGGATTTGAAGGTTCCGGTATCGGGCTCTCCATAGCTGATAAGCTTAATGCCAAATTATCAGTAAGCAGCGAACTTGGAAAAGGAACGATTTTCAATGTAAAATTTAAAAAATGCTGACTTTATCAGTATTAATTTTATGCTGAATCAAAGCCACCAGCAGATAGATTTTGATCTGTATTGACCTTTATATATCTAATTCTCATAAATACTTGTTCGAAAGATAGTTGTTGCATAGTATTTGTATAGTATGTGCAGCAGCAAGCCGTTTTTATAAGGCTATATAAATAATGCGTTGCGTCAGGAATTATACTATGGGAACAATATTTATATTAGAAGATGAAGACAGCATCCGCGAATTACTGGAGAAGCTTTTCAATATGGAAGGTTACAGTGTGATATCAACTTCAAATATCAGAGAATTCAATAAAATAAACATCAGTCAAAATGCGGATCTTTATCTGCTTGACATCCGGCTTCCCGAAGGCTCAGGTATCGAGGTTTGCAACGATTTGAAAAACAATACAGAAACGTCCAAAATACCTGTACTTATGATGAGCGCCCATGCCAAAACACTTGAATTACAGAATTGCTGTCAGCATGATGGATTTATTATTTCTAAACCTTTCGATCTTGATACTATTGTGGCAACTATATCAGGTTTAATAGGTAAAATGTAAAAAGTCTTCACACTATGTTCCTATTCGAATTTATTCAGAACAATATTTTACCCGTCAGTAATTTTAAGCAAGCCCTGATCTCCCATATTTTCAACGACCAATTTAATGTTCCCAATTTTCAAACTTCCTATATCAGCGATTTGCTGGAAGTTAATCTTCATCTCAAAAGAGAATAATTCCTGATCAGCCGCTTTAACTGTACGTTATCTGTATAATAGAAGGGAAATTAAACAAGAGTTTTTTTATCAAACAATCTGTAAGCTTGAACTGTTTAATTACAAAAATAAATTTGTGCATTAAAGTTATCATTGATATAATAGTACTTATTATTTTGATTTGAATAAGGTTTCTTGCATTAAATGTATCTATTTCCGCTCAAGCCATTCTTTGAATAAAGAAACCTTAAGGCGGCTTACAATTGCTTTTTCCTCGGAATTAACTTTAAGTTCTAAGATCACTTTCCTATTAAAATAAGGCTGAATTGTAATGACGGCATTTCTGTTAATCAACATTTGCCGGTTGATCCTGAAAAAGATTCGGGGATCACTAATACTCTCAATGTACTCCATATTTTTAAAAACAGGAT
>QFQW01000002.1 GCA_003248755.1 Chryseobacterium sp.
AGATTTTATGATTAAAAACCTTGTCAAAATCCCGGTAAACAATACAATCAGCCCGAGATAGATTATCCAGTTTTGCGTTGCTATCATCAAACTAAAATCTTCAAAATGAACATATGAAACAAAAATTGATAATGATATGGATGAAATGATAACAATCCAAAGCAATCTGAGAGAAGACTTGTCTTTACTTTTTGGTCAGAATTATTGGATGACATTTGGCTTTTATAAAAGACCTCGGTAAAAAGCCAAGCTCCCATTAGAATATAAAAAAATATCTGTATCACTTATTTATACTTTTCCGTTAATTCCTTGATTTTCTTGTCTTCCCAATCTTTTCCGAAGAAGAAACCCGGACAAAAAACACCCACAGCTTGTGCTATTAATCCGATTCCCCAAAAAACCGGAACTGCCCAAATCTGCCAGCTCCAAATGCTATGTTCTTCCCGGATTTCGCTCCAATTAGCAAAAATAAGAAATAGATTCACAAGAACATAGATTGTCAAATGCGTATAAAAGCTTTTCAGACGTTTTACTTTTCTTACGGCTTCACGATATTGGATATCGTTTTTATCTTCAATAATTTCCATTGCTTTGCTTTTTAATTTCTTTATTAATCATATCATTTTCCCAATCGGAATTGAAAAAAAATAACTTTACGCCTTTGATTGCCAGAATCAATGCCCAGATAATGAAAATCCAGGAAACCTGCATCTCGCCAAGATTTTGAGGAAATCCGTGCTTGAAGAATTTGACTCCGTAAATCACTCCGAATACGATTGCAAAAACTAGAATTCCGGAATAGAATTTTTTAATTTTTTTTACTCTTTCCACCGCCATTGCGTAACGTGGATTTTCTTTATTAATATTCTCCATTTTGGTAGATTTTTAAAATTATTTTTGATTATTCATTATTTCGCGAATTTTCTTTTCTTCCCAGTTTTTACCGATTGCAAAGACAGTCATCCCGTGAGCCAGAAGTCCGATTCCCCAGCCCAGCATTGGCCAATAGAACCAAATTTGTTCAGGTGAAGTCAATAGATTGATGATGACTAAAAAAGGAATGACGATGCAGTAGGAAATCAAGTTGCCGTAGAATCCTTTGAGTTCTTTTACTCTCTTTACTGCTCTTTCGTAAGCAATATTTTCTGTTGTTTCTGATGTATAAGTTGTCATTGTCTGAGATTTTTTTTCGATTAATATGGGGATTTTGACTTTAAATGTCTGTTCTGATTTTTCTATGAAAACATTTTCTTTTGTAAGTAATGCGTAGCGCTGAACAATGTTTGCCAAACCAATTCCTGCGCTTTCTTTAAGTTGTTCTCTCACCTGGAGATTATTTTCGATTGAAAGAAATTTGCCTTCTGTAAAGATTCTGATATTCAATGGTTTTGATGAGGTTGCGAAATTATGTTTGATGCAGTTTTCTAATAATAATTGCAAGGAAAGCGGAACTACGAATTTTTGCAAATCATCAGGATTAATATCAAAAGTGAAATTCACACTGTCTTCAAACCTGGTTTTCAAAAGGTTGCAGTAGATTTTGGCAAATTCTATCTCATCCTCCACTTTTACCATTTCTTTGTCTTTCTGTTCCAAAACATAGCGGTAAATCTTGGACATCGATGTCGTGAATTTCTGCGCCTGCTCAGGATTTTCATCAATCAAAGCGGTTAAAACATTTAAAGAATTGAAAAGGAAATGCGGGTCCAATTGATTCTTCAAAGATTCGAATTGGGCGTTGGCAGATTTTGCAATCAGTTTCTGTTCTACAACTTCTTTTTTGGTGTTCTTTTTCAGCTCTTCCACAAAGCCTTTGGCATGAAGAAAAGCCGAAATCATCAAGGCAAAGTTTATCATAAACCAATTAGTGAAATTATACTTCCCGGAAAAAAAATCTTCCGGAGTAGCCACTTTTTGGATTATAACAAAGTTGATATAATTACAAGCATAAACTACTATAAAATTGACAATAACAGTTGCTACAATTCCTAAAATAGTTCTGAGTCTGGTCTGTTCCGTCCATGAAAGTTTTTTATTAAGGAAATCATTTAGAAAACCATTACTCAAGCCTAATCCGAAAGCATACATTGCCGAAATAACTAAGTTATAACCGAAGCTTTCCAAAGTTTTTTCATCAGAGAAAAAAGTGAAGAAAAAAATGGACGAGCCAAGTGTAATCCACGTTAGTGTTGTTAATGGTTTTTTATTCATATTTTAATTTCTTGGTTCAAAATTATGACAGAAAGAAAAGTTAAGCAATTATATGTAACCGAACTGTTAAAAAAATCGACTGAACCGTAAAAGGTGTCATCCAGAATCTTAAAATTTTGATAAGATTGGTACTGACACGCAAAAAAGGAA
The DNA here is from genome assembly GCA_003248755.1 of Chryseobacterium sp. Classification (GTDB taxonomy): domain Bacteria; phylum Bacteroidota; class Bacteroidia; order Flavobacteriales; family Weeksellaceae; genus Epilithonimonas. The sequence continues at coordinate 2,362 of QFQW01000002.1, forward strand.
CATCTTTTGCTTGACAAAAAACCAAAACTTAATATATATGAACAGGAACCTAGAAATATTATTTGCCGGAATCTTTGGGACAACTGCTGTCCTGAGTGCTATTCTGTTAAGGAAATATTTGAAAAATAAAGTCTACAACAGCGACTATTCTGACCACCATTTATTATTCGGAAATTCTAAAAGAAAGCATTATGCATCTCCGAATGACGGCGTAGAATTGGACGCATTCTTATAACACACACTATTTTTATTATACAAAATTCCGGTTCTCGTGAGCCGGAATTTTTTGTGGAAAACTTTCCGGAATTTTAAGAGATTTTTCATTTTTCAAGTGATAATTTTGAAACAATAATTCCAATCAATTTTATCGCAAAGGCGGAAAGTTTTTTTCCTTATTAACTTTTTAAGACGCAAAGCTTTGCGACTTAAAACGATTTATTAATAACTTTTCTTTGTGCCTTTGCGTTAATTTTCATCAGCTTATGTCAGATTTAATTCCAAAAGGTCAAGGTGCGCAACGCAATGTCATCAACCGGTTCGACAGATATACTTTCGAGCCGGAAGACTATGAATTGGAAAAAATCAAGACGCAGGTTACAGAAGTTTTTCCGAAGACAATTATCAATGTTGTGAAAAGTCCGGATTTGCCAATGGATTATTCTATGAATCCGTACCAAGGTTGTGAACACGGCTGTTCCTATTGTTTTGCGAGACCGACTCACGAGTTTTGGGGCTACAGCGCAGGAGTTGATTTTGAAAGAAAATTGATGGTCAAGAAAAATGCGCCTGAACTTCTGGAAAAAACATTTCAAAAGAAATCTTACATTCCAAAACCGATTATGCTTTCCGGAAATACAGATTGTTACCAACCGATTGAAAGACAATTTGAAATCACCAGAAAACTGCTTCAGGTTTGTTTGGATTACAGGCATCCAGTTTCCATTATTACAAAAAATGCTTTGATTCTAAGAGATTTGGACATTCTTGAAAAGATGGCAGAGAAAAATCTGATTTCGGTTTCGATGAGTATTCCAACTTTGAATGAAGATTTAAGAAGAGTAATGGAACCCAGAACTTCGACAGCCAAAAACAAATTGAAAGCGATTGAAGTTTTATCCGGGAACAATATCCCTGTGAATGTGATGATTGCACCTGTGATTCCTGCTTTGACAAGTGACGAAAGCCTTTTTATAATGAAATCCGTTTCCGAAGCTGGCGCAAGAAGTTGCGGTTATACTCTTGTCAGACTAAATGATACTGTTGAACCCGTTTTCGTCCAATGGCTGGAAGCACATTTCCCCGACAGAAAAGACAAAGTCCTGAATCTCATCCGCTCAATGCGAGGCGGAAATCTTGGTGAAAAACGTTTTTTCCAGCGTTATCAAGGCGAAGGAAATATTGCAGAAATGATTCATAAAACATTTGAAATCGGAAAGAAGAAGTTTTTCAATAACAGAGAAAGAGCAGTTTTGACAACTGAACATTTTACAGGAAGCAGGACTCAACAATTGCGGTTATTCTAAATTCTAAAAACCTATCGCTGATTGTGCAAATTCTAGAGATAGAAAATTTGCCAAATCTGCACAATCAGCGAGAAATATTATAAGACGTTAAAAGCTTTTGATTAAATTTGCAAACTGATTTATTTCTCAGTAATTTTCCCAAATGAAGCAATATTCCGCAAAACGCAGCATCCAGATTCTCGCACATATTCTTGAACAATACGGCATCGATAAAATCATCATTTCTCCGGGTTCCAGAAACGCACCTTTGGCGATTCATTTTTCTGAGATTGATGCATTTCAATGTTACAGTATTGTGGACGAAAGAGCGGCGGCTTTTGTAGGTTTGGGAATTTCAAAATCGATTAAAAACCCTGTTGCAATTACTTGTACGAGCGGTTCAGCTGCAACTAATTATTATCCTGCTGTCGTGGAAGCATTTTATCAGAATGTACCACTTTTGGTTCTGACAGCGGACAGACCTGCGGATTTTGTTGATATTTTTGACGGGCAAACCATTCGTCAAAAAAATATTTTCCAGCAACATTCTTACGGCGATTTCGAATTATTGGAAGATGAAAAGGACGGCGCAGATGATTATAATTTTGAAACCATCAAAAAAGCGGTTGAACTTTGCATCGAAAAAAACGGGCCGGTTCACATCAATATTCCTTTGACAGAACCTCTCTACAATTTGTTGGAAGAATTGCCTGTAATGCCGGCTGTTGAGAAAACGATTCAGAAAAAGAATTACGAATTACCTTCCAATTTAATTGCGGATTGGCATACTTCCAAGAGAATTATGATTTTGGCGGGTACATTGTCTCCCAATCCGGAACTGGAAGCTCAACTCTCACAATTGGTTAAAAATCACACCGTTGTCGTTTTGACGGAAATGAATTCCAATCTTCAACACGACAAATTTTTTGCGCATATCGACCGATATATCACGGATTTTTCTGAGGAAGATTATCATACATACGCACCGGATTTGTTAATTACCATCGGGCAGAATGTGGTTTCCAAAAGAGTGAAGCAATTCCTGAGAAAAGCCAAACCAAAGCAGCATTGGCATATTGATGAATATTGGCAGCCTGATACATACTTTGTTCTGAGTCAAAAGATTGAAACAAAACCAGAAGTCTTCTTTTCTAAATTATTGAAATCTATCAATCTGGAACCGAGAGCTTATTTCAACCTTTGGGATGTTCTGAAAGATAAAAAAGATGCAAAGCACGAAGAATATCTGAACAAGGCATCTTTTTCGGATTTTTATCTTTTCAATCAATTGTCTAATAATATTCCTGAAAATTATAGAGTTCACTTCTCTAATTCTTCGGCAATTAGATACGCACAATTATTTGAATATCAGAAATATGATGTGTATTGCAATCGTGGAACCAGCGGAATCGATGGCTGTACATCTACCGCAATGGGATTTGCAATGATGGAAGATGAACCAACGATTTTGATTACCGGCGATTTGTCATTTTTCTATGATATCAATGGACTTTGGAATCAGTACATTCCGCCTTACACTAGAATTGTGATTTTCAACAATGGCGAGGGAAATATTTTCAAAATCATTCCCGGACCAAGCGGAACTAATGCCTTGGACGAATTCATTGCAACGCAACATCACAGAAATGCTGAATTATTAGCAAAGAATTTCGGTTTTGATTATACACGAGTTGAAGATGAAATTTCTCTTGACCGTGTTTTACCAAATTATTTCAAGCCGGATTCTAAACCAAAAATCTTGGAGGTAATGACTTCGGAATGTAATAATGCGGATATTTTGAAGCAGTATTTTGAAAGCTTGAAATAATTAGTGATTATCAAAACATAATATTGTCATTCCGTAGGAATCTCAACAGCTCAGATTCCTACGGAATGACAAACTTTGCTTTCAATTTTTTCTAATTTTAAAACTCCAAATCCGATTCTTCTTTCGGTAGGTTAATGATTTTTTCAATCGGATAAATAAACATATCATCGAAGTCATTCAATGCATTGATTAACTGAAAATGTGTGAATTCTTTGATATTATCTAAAGTGATTTCTGTTTCTTTGATTTCTTTTAACTGTAAAAGATTTTGCCTCATCACGCCATTCAGAAGATAACTTTTCGGTGTGAACCAAGTTTTATCTTTAAGGAACAAAAGATTGGAATATGATGTGTCAGTAATCTGGTTGTTTTTCACAATAATGACTTCATCTGCGTGACTTTTATCTTTCAGTTTTTGTAATTGAGTCCTGTCAGCAGACTTAAAGCTATAATAGATTTCATCATCAATAACCAATTCGAAATCATCTAATTCTGAAATCGCATACGGAATAGTCTGTGTTTTGAAATTGTTTTCCAAATCATATTCGATTCGGAATTTGTAAAGTCCGTCTTCATCGTGTTCCAGATTGAGGAATAAACTGTAAATATCAATTTTGCATACTTCTCCGAAATTCGAAAAAGTGTCGTTCATTCTTTTCTGATGAAGTTCTTTCAGGAAAATTTTCTGGTCTTCAACTTTGATGCTTTCAATAAATCGGGACATAGATTTTGTTTTTCATTTCTTCATATTCACTGATAAGGTCACTTTGATGGGTAATTCCACCTCCGCTTTTGAAAAACAGTTGGTCGTTCTCTTTTTCAATAAAACGTATCATTACGCAGGAATCCAGGTTTTTGCCGTCAAAATAACCCGCAATTCCTGTATAAAATCCTCTTTCATATTGTTCGGCTTCCAAAATGATTTCCAAAGTTTTTGGTTTTGGTGCACCCAAAATAGAACCTGCCGGCAACAACTTTTGAAGAATGGTTCCAATTTTATTTTGATATTCCGGTTTGATTTCACCTTCGATTTCGGAACTCATTGCCAAGAGATTTTTCTGCTTGGTTTTGATATAATCGATTCTTTGAAACTCTTTTACCTGAACATTATCTGCAACCATGCTCAAATCATTTCTCAGCAAATCGACAACGGTGTAATGTTCCGCCTTTTCTTTCGGGTCATTTTTCAGAATGTCCTCTGCATTTTCGATTTCTGCATCAATTGTTCCTTTCATCGGATGTGTAAAAATCTTGTTATCAACAATTTCTACAAAAGTTTCCGGTGAGAAAAATACGAATTCATTTTTAAACAGAACTTTATATTTTGCCTTTGAAAATTTGAAAATATCTTCTAAACTTAAGCTTGTTTCTATTTTTGTTTTCGTTGTGTAATTTGTCAAATAAGAATTTCCTTTTCTGAGATTTTCCTGAACCAGTTCAAATCCTTTTTTATATTCTTCCAAAGTTTCCGGAAAAGATTTCCACTCAAAATCAGGAATTGTTTCGTATTGATAATTTACGTTTGTAATGTTCGGTAAATCAATCAACAAAGTCTTATTTTTAATTTCGTTTTCAGCAAAAATTTTGACCTCATCCATCAAAAAATTAATCAAGAAAAAAAAGGATTCTTTTCTTTCCGACAATTCGTCCATCTTCTGAAACTGCGGATTCTCAAACATAAAAACAAAAATAGAAAAAAGATGGTAGAGAAAAGATAAAAGACTTAAAATGTGGTTTTATCAATTCCAATCCTTTATTTTTGCAAAAAAGTTTGAGAAATGACGACGCAAAAACCAGAAATCGGGAAAATATTAACGGAGGCCTATCAGTATTGGATGAGAACTTTACCTTTTCAGTTTTTGTTCAGCGCGATCTACTTCGCTATTTTTATGTTTGCGGCGATGTATGCGTTCCGGTATTATGGGCTTTTTGAAGAAGTTCAGAAATTTCAAAACTTATTCTATACAGATACTCAAGCTTTTTTGAAAAAATACGAAGTTCTTATGCAAACGGAAAATGCGCTTTCTTTTGCAATGGTTGTTTTGGTTATCAAAGCAATTATTTTCCCACTGAATATTGGATTCTTTAAAATCTACAGAAAACTAGACTTAGGAGAAAGTCCGGAAATCAGCGACCTTTTTGTGGGATTTCGGGGGCATTATTTTTTCGTTTTTATGGTTTACTCATTATTTTGGAGTATCATCAATACTTATTTATCCGTATTTACATTGATTTGGATTCCCATGATGTTGCTTATTCCTGCTTTGATTTTCTTTAAAAACAACAATTTCTTCGAAGCATTCAAGATTAATATTCAGACTTTTCAGAAAAATTTCATTTTGATTTTGATAGCGAGTTTTGTCTCTATTCTTTTTTCTTATTCCGGAATTTTGGCTTTTGGCTTCGGATTATTTCTGACATTTCCGTTTTGGAATGCGATGATTTATGTCCTTTACAAGCATTTGGTTGCTGATTTTCAGGAATAATTGTTGCTGAGTTTATCAATTTCAAAGATTTTTTATGTAGATTTGAGAATAAACTTCAAACTTAAACTACAATGGAAAATTTTAATGAATTTGATTCTCAAGCCACAACTCCGGAAAGAGAGACGGGCTCAATTATTTCTCACGCTTTAGAGATTTTTAAAAATACATTTTTATATTGCTTTTTGGCGGTTGTGATTTATTTTTTATTAGGTTTCATTGTTCAAACGTTAACTGGATTTAATTCACAGCTTTTAGTTGAACAAATAAAAGATTCTGGAGGAAATATTAATTATCAAGACATTATTGCTGCACCAGGATTTGCGGCTTACAGTGGTGCCAATTTTTTAGTAACTCTTCTTCTTACACCTATTTTTGTCAGCTTAATTTATGTTGCTAACAAGTCTAATTTTAAACAACAAATTACAGTTTCCGATATATTCTTTGCTTACAGACAGAATTTCATCAATATATTCATCTACGCATTAATAAGTCAAATTGCTTTAACGATTTTGTTTTTTATGTGTATTTTGCCTGCATTGTTCGCTATGCCTCTTTTTTTTCTTGGCTATCCTATTTTGCTTTTTGAAAAAGCAAGCGCATTTGATGCATTAAAAAAGTCTTTCAATATTTCACAAGAAAACTATGGCACGATTTTACTTACTGCTTTTTTAGCTGCACTTATTAGTATTGCCGGTATTGTACTTTGTTGTGTGGGAGTTTATCTTACAATTCCTTTCGCATATATCGCAATGTATTCTACTTACTGTGCTTACTGTGGGACGCCAAGACAAATCAATCCATAAAAATTTAAAATAAACTATGTCAGACTCTGGTAAACCAATAGATTCTGTTGTCATCAAACAGATTGCTTTAATTCTTCTTATATGTGTTTTAGTTGGGTTAATTTGCTGGAATCTGGCATTGTTCATTCCTTCGGTCCTAGGAGCGGTTACACTTTACATCATCTGCAGGAAATATAATTTCTATCTGATTGAAGAAAAAAACTGGAAGCCATGGTTATCAGCAACTGTTCTGATGCTAGCTTCTCTTGTAATCCTGATTTTGCCTGTTTATTTCACGATAGACCAATTGGTTTCCAAATTAGGAAATGCACAGGTCTATATGCAGAAATTCAATGTGTTTCTGGAAAAGATTCATCAGTTTGTTTATCAGAAAGTTGGATTCGACATCCTAAGCAAAGAGAATATTACTAAAGTTACCAATTTCGCAGGAACATTTTCTACCAAAGCTTTGAGCACGACCTTCAATACTTTTACAGTCGTTGTTTCGATGTATTTCATTTTGTATTTTATGTTTGCAAAAGCCAGACTTTTTGAAAGAATAGTTGCAAGAGCGATGCCTTTCAAAAGAACTAACACACAGATGCTGGGAGATAAATTCGTGAAACTAGTGATGGCAAATGCTATAGGAATTCCCGTAGTTGCGCTTGGACAAGGTGTTGTTGCTCTGATTGGTTATTATATTTTCGGAGCTCCGAGTCCGATGCTTTTATTTGCTTTGACGGCCCTTGCATCTATGTTGCCTGTCGTCGGCGCAGCCATTGTTTATATTCCTGTCGGTATTTTTATGATTGCCGAAGGACAAACTGGTCCGGGCGTTGGAATTTTGATTTATGGATTGGTGATAGTTGGTTTGACCGATAATCTTCTGCGGTTTACATTATTGAAAAAATTAGAAGATATCCATCCTCTGATTACCGTTTTCGGAATTATTATGGGTATGAATATTTTCGGATTTATGGGACTGATATTTGGTCCGATTCTAATGTCAATCACAGTTTTATTAATCCAAGTTTACAGAGACGAATTTTCGGAAGACGAAACGCCACAATTGGAACTTCCGAATCAGGAAATTGAAATTGAAAACAAAAACGATTTAATTATATAAAATGGAGGAAATTAATCCTCAAATCCTGAAAGAAATCTGCGAAGTCAGAATGCCTTTCGGAAAATACAAGGAAACAATTCTGGCAGACTTGCCCATTTCTTACCTCGAATGGTTCATGAGAAACGGAGGCTTCCCACAAGGAAAACTCGGGATGCAGCTGGCAACTATCTACGAAATTAAATTAAATGGATTGATAGATTTGCTAAAACCTCTCAGGCATTAATTTTTTCGGTAAATTTGCAAGCATAAAAGTTATATGAAGAAAAAAATAAACGCTGTCAGAAGGTCTATTATGAAAAGCCTTACCAAAAACATTGGTAAGTCACATGCCGGGGGAAAACTTAATAAAGATTTTAAAGTAAAAAGGGTTCTTATTTCCAGACCGAATCACAGGCTTGGAAATCTTCTATTGTTAACACCGTTGGTTCAGGAAATTGAAAATACGTTTCCGGATGCTAAAATTGACCTGTTCGTAAAAGGAGGTGTAACTCCGATTATTTTCAAAAATTATAAAAATGTTGACAACATTTACCAGCTTCCGAAAAAACCTTTCAGCAATTTATTTAAATATTTAAAAGGTTGGTTTTCTTTGAAGTGGAACAAATATGATTTAGCAATCAATGCAACCCAAGGTTCATCTTCCGGAAGATTATCAATATCATTTGCCAAAGCCGATTACAAGCTTTTTGGAGAAGAGGTTGAAGAACTAAAAACACAACATTCTGATTATAACCATATTGCAAAAAATACGATTTACAATTTAAGACTTTATTTAGCTCAAATCGGACTTCCTGAAAATAAATCCGAAATTCCTTTTCTTGATTTAAAATTAGATAATTCAGAAATTGAAGATGGAGGGAAAAAGCTACGCGACATTGTAAAAAATGACAAAAAAACTATTTGTGTTTTTACTAATGCTACGGGAGACAAATGCTATTCTGAAGCTTGGTGGAATGCCTTTTATGATAAATTGGAAACAACTTTTCCGGATTACAATATCATCGAGCTTTTGCCTGTAGAAAATATTTCGAAACTGAATTTCAAGATTCCTAATTTTTACAGCAAGGATGTCCGTGAAATGGGTGGTTTTATAGCCAATTGTGCTGTTTTCATTGCAGCAGATAATGGTGTAATGCATTTAGCAAGTGCTTCCGGAGTTCCAACTATTGGTTTGTTTTCTGTAACAGATGAAAATATCTATAAGCCTTACAATCACAAAAGTTTATCCATCAATACTAATAATGTTGATAATGATAAAGTAATGGAGCTGATCAAAACGTCTTTAACCTAATAATACAAAAATAAAAACCAATGAACTGGGTATTTTCTGAAGGTTTTTCTCAATATAAAAATGATGTTTCTAATATTATTAAAAACTTTAAAAACACTGGTACGCTAATTGGTCCCGGAGCCAGAAATGTGGTAAAAGTTTTTGAAATCGAGGGTAAGAAATATAATTTTAAATCTTTTAAACAACACAATTTCATCAACAGACACGTCTATAAATTTTACAGAAAATCCAAAGCCAGACGTTCTTTCGAATATGCAAACATTTTACTAAGTAAAAAATTCTACACACCAAATCCTGTTGCTTACATCGAGTTTTTTGATGTTTGGGGATTGACATCAAGTTATTATTTGAGTGAGCAGCTGGATGATTGTTTCCCTTTGACAGATGCCCTACATAATGTTGATTATCCTGAAAGAGAAAAAATTTTCCGGAGCTACGCCAATTTGATGTTCAACTTGCACGAAAGCGGAATAGAATTCATCGATAATGCTTCCGGAAATTTCTTGTTGAAGAAAGAAAAAGAAACTTACAACTTCTATCTTGTTGACCTTAACAGAATGAATTTTCATACTGATTTTCCGACAGACAAAAGACTTTTGAATTTTGCAAGATTAACAACTGATGTGGATACAATAAAAATCATAAGTGATGAGTATTCTAAGTTATCAGGAGTCCCTGTTGAATATTGTCTGAAAAAAATCAATGAAGCTTCTAAGAAGATGGTGAGAAAACGTAAAATCAAGAAGATTCTGAAGTTTTATAAATACTTCTTAAAATAGAGTTTATCTTTTCTTATTCTTTTCCTCGATCCACCGACTCATATACCTTGTCGAATTTAATTGATGATGCTGCAGGATTTGTCCAAGATAATTTTCTGTCCGATGAGTTTCAAGATTCTTCTCAATTTCTGAAATTACTTTCCAAAACTGATTAACATATAATTTCTTATCAAAAATTTGTTTTATAATCTCGTAAGCAGTTTCATTAGCTTGATTCCAAACCAATTCATTTTGGTATAACTCAATTGCTTTTTCCACAAATTTCTCATCGGAATCTTCGATGAAACCGTTCCAGGGTAAATCTTTGTGCATTGTTTCCGCACCGATAGAACTTGTCACATTCGGCAATCCGAATTGCATGCTTTCCCAAAGTTTACCTTTCAAACCTGCACCAAACGGAATCGGAGCCAGCAATACTCTGTATTGATTAAAAAGTGATTCAACATTGTCTGCTCTTCCTTTTACCACAAAACCTTCTTTCTCATTTTGCAATTGATAAACTTTTCCTGTAGCATAAGCGCCATAAATATGGAGTTCTGCTTCAGGAAGTTGTTTTCGGATTGATTTCCAAATGGATTTCAGTTTCAGAACGGTCTGCCAATTCGGTTCGTGAAGAAAATTCCCGATGCTTACAAAATGTTGTCTTTTTTGAAAAGCAGTTTTATTTTTCTTAATTTTCTCTGTCAAAAAAGGAATGTAAAACAGAATATCAGGACTGATTCTGAATTTTTCAGTCAGCAATTGATATTCAAATTCAGAAATAATGAGCGACAAATCACAACGCAAAATCGAAGCGATTTCTCTCTTGAAAATATCATTGACCAAATCTTCATCATTAACTTCTCTTTTCTCAACAAAAGCTATCCGTCTAGCTTCTCTCAGAAAATGCAAATCTTCTGTATCAATAACCTTCAAAGCATCCGGACAATTTTCAGAAACACGCCAGCCAAACTGTTCTTCTGTTACATAACGGTCAAAAATTACAATATCAGGATTGAGCTCTTTTATTTTCTCATCAAAACTTTCGTTGTTGATTTCGATTTTCTGTATTTTGATTTTTTCAGAAAATTCGATGTTATTGGAAGCGGTCAGAAAGGTGATTTTGTAATCTGATTCCGAGAATAGTTGGATAAGCTGCATCATTCTGTGACCCGCTGCTGTAGAAGCCGGCTCCGGAATAACGAGACCAATAATGACAAGGTGTTTCATGTGGAACAAAAATAGAAATTCTTTTATTGAAAACGCAAACCCTGTCAGAGTTTGAAATTCTGAAAGTTGTTTACGTTGAATTACTCGCAGCCCGACTTGAGCGGAAATCCTTTTTGCGTAAAAAGATTGGGAGCCCTTCGACTTCGCTCAGGATAAACTATAGGCGGATTAAGCTGCTCTAAAAATAATCTTTTATATTTCCTGAAAAAGCAATTTAAAATTCTATTCCTTTTTGGAAAAATTTATACTAATTTTGAAGTATGCGAATAGAAAACGAAATCAAGTTAGGATTCAAAGATGTGATGTTTCGTCCGAAGCGTTCCACACTCAAATCCCGTAGCGAAGTGACAATAGAGAGGGAATTCACTTTTCTTCATACTCAGAAAAAATGGAGCGGCGTTCCATTGATTGCGGCCAATATGGACACGGTCGGAACTTTCGAAATGGCGGAAGCTTTATCCAAAGACAAAATCATTACGGCTATTCACAAACATTATTCCGTACAGGAATGGTCTGATTTTCTGAAAGATAAAACCGATGACTTCTACCAATACATTGCACTGAGTACAGGAACCGGAAAAGCGGATGAAGAAAAAATCAAAACAATTCTGGATGCCAATCCTAAAATCCAGTTTTTGTGTATTGATGTGGCTAATGGTTATTCGGAACATTTTGTAGAGTTCGTGAAAAAAGCACGTCAGAATTTTTCTGATAAAATTATTATTGCAGGAAATGTTGTAACCGGTGAAATGGTGGAAGAATTGATTTTGGCCGGAGCTGATATCATCAAAGTTGGAATTGGGCCGGGTTCGGTTTGTACGACCCGTGTAAAAACAGGAGTCGGTTATCCTCAACTTTCTGCAATTATCGAATGTGCTGATGCAGCGCACGGTTTGGGCGGCCAAATCATCGGTGACGGTGGTTGTAAAGTACCTGGAGACGTTGCAAAAGCATTTGGCGGCGGTTCAGATTTCGTAATGTTAGGAGGAATGTTCGCCGGACACGACGAAAGTGGCGGTGAACTCATTACAGAAAATGGAAAAACCTTCCGATTATTCTACGGAATGAGTTCTCAAACAGCAATGGATAAACATTCCGGAGGTGTTGCCGAATATCGTGCTTCGGAAGGAAAAACCGTGAAAGTTCCTTATAAAGGTCCGGTTGCGGAAACGGTAAAAGATATCTTAGGTGGTGTTCGTTCAACTTGTACTTATGTCGGAGCATCCAAACTGAAGGAATTGTCTAAAAGAACGACTTTTATACGTGTGCAAGAACAAGAAAATCAGGTTTTTAACGGATAACATTTGAAGCATATCTTTCACATAACCAATGGCGATTATCTTGCTGAAGAGTTGAAGAACACTTCAATCAAAGGTGAGATAATTGTTTGTCGGGAAGCTTTGATTACTGGAACTTTGAAAGCTGATTCTTTGGAAGAATTTTGGGAAGTAAGAGCTAAATCAATTGCTGATGACTATAATGTTTCTGAGAAAAGTTATTATGAAAATTCTGTTTCGGAATTTGAAAAAATCCTAAATATTCCGGAAGGTTCCGAAGTTAATCTTTGGTTTGAAGATGATTTGTTTTGTCAGGTCAATTTGTGGTTTTGTATTTCATTACTTTCAAAGATTGATGATTTAAAAATCTATCGGGTTTTCCCTAAAATCGATGCAGAAAATTATTGGAAAGGCTTTTCAGATTCTAATCATTCTGATTTGGAAGATTTGTTGGAATCCAAAGTTGTCTTCAATAAAAATGATATCGAATTAACTCTGAAACTTTGGAAAGCCTATCAAAATAATGACATGGATTCTTTGAAGCAATTATCCTATAATCAATCAAATTGCTTCCATTTTTTGAAGGAAGTTACTGATGCTTATATCAACATAAAACCAGAAAATTTCATTAGGAATCAAATCGAAAACGGATTGACAGATTTTGATTCGGTCTTTAAAAAGTTTCAGAAAGAATTGGGAATTTTTGGTTTTGGAGATCTTCAGGTCAGGAATATCTATCAGAAACTTTCGACTCAATAAAAAATAAAAGGCGCAAAATAATTGCGCCTTTTTCTTTCAAATTTCAAATATTACTTTTTAATAACTTTTTGAGATGTGGATGTATCGTCTGAAAAGACAGCCTTCAGGATATAAACTCCTTTTAAGTTGTTTGTCAGATCAAGATCTTTACCGGACACAGATTTTATCTTTTTACCAGCTGTATCATACAGCTCAAGTGTTTTGACAACTTTATCTGATCTTACAGAAACTTTATCCGCTGTAGGATTTGGGTAAATACTGAATGTGGATTTCGCTGTCTCTGTAACCGCCATTCCTTCCTTTTTCTGAACCTTAAAATTATCTACAAAAATACAATAGTTGGCCGCCGCAACAAAAGTAGTCCCATCAGAAGCATAAAAAGCAAATTTCACATTGTTTCCTTTGTATGCAGATACATCAATGGTTAATGTATTTCTTTGGTTAGCGATGGTCATATTCGGATTATCCCAGTTCTTAAGCTCCTGCCATGTTGCACCATTGTCTGTTGTTATCAAAACTTTGAACTTATCTGTAGATTCAATTTGTGGCGCCGGTCCGGAAGCATTGCCCGAGAAGGGACCGTTGGTGGTACCATAATCAAAAGTAATTTCATAATCGTCTCCTGACAGATCAAATGCATTGGTCACCGCCCAATAAGAAATATTTGCAGTATACATATTGACTCTCAGAGACTGATCATTTTGCACGGTGTTATTCAGGAAAGGTTTTTGCTGCCAATAATTGGAGGAAGGACCAGTAGGGCCATTACCCACTCCGGCGTTAAATGTATAGCCAAGATACCAATCTGTCAAAGGAAATGTGGTAAACCCTTGACTATAAGGAGGAACTGTAGCTTGAGAAAAGAATGATGCTGCATATAACATCATTGACAATAGATAAAGTTTTTTCATAAGTATAGTGGTTAGTTGGTTATAATGATGCCTCATCTGTTGGTGATGAGACATCATTAAAAAATAATTAATTATGAAGATTATTTTTTGATTAATTTCTGAGTATCGTTTTTACCATTCTCAAAAGTCATCTTGATCACATATTGTCCGGTAGCAAGTTTTGATACATCAATTGTTTTTGAAGCAGATTCCAATACTTTTCTTCCGCTCATATCAATTACCTCAGCCTTTTTAAGATTTGATTCATTTTTGATGATTACGATATCTTTTGCAGGATTTGGGAAGATAATTGTTCTAGATTTTTTATCTGTTTCAGACACTGCCAGGCTCTCTTTCAGCACCGTAAATGTATAATCTTCTGCCTGTCCCTGGTCATAAACACCACAAGAATAAGTTGGATAATTAAAAGCCTCTGAAATAATTCTCACTTTCGTATCCCCAAGATTTGCTGATAGTGGAATTGGCAATTGATAAGTCAATGTATTATTTCCAGCTAGTGAGATCTTTCCTATATTATAGATTTCGCCTTCGTCACCCAAGAAACCATTATGATTCCAGTCTACAAAAAGAGTAATTGCCTGGGTTGAATCATCACTATATGTTTGGGCATCGATTTGTAATGGATAGGTCTTGCCTCTTTCCACATCAGTTTTTATAGAAGAGAAATCTTCGTATCCCACATTTGCTGTAGATGAGTTATCAATCGTTCCAATTTTTACTTTGTCAATTGGCATCAGGAAGTTGAACTTTGGCAAACAGTAGTTTTCTGTAGGATCTGTCTCAGCACAGCTGCCAACCAATGTGAAAACACCATCTGCTCCACCAGTTATTGGTTTCCAGTTGGTTTGTCCATCCCCACTGTAATAGGTTTCCTTACCACTATTTCTGATTGATGTAGTTTCCCAGAACGATGCATTAGTTTCATCATTATTGACTACTTTTACCACAATCCAATATCTTTTTCCGGTAGCACCACCGGGAAGTACCAACGGCTCAGGCAGGTTGAAGGTATTCTTTCGGAACGTAAATCCTTCTCTTTCATTCAGGTCGACAACAGAGTTAGGTGTCACAGCTTCGTAAAACTTTATTATTCCGCTTGGCAGGCCATAATCGTCTCTGCCCATTATTGAAATATCAAAAGACTGAATCCCTCCTTTGTCAATGGTGTTAAGAATAATATCCGTAACCGTAAGATTGGTATGTGCCCCTACATTGAAATCATTGGCAAAATAAAGTAGCTTAAGATCGCCTGCTCCTGTTTCAAAGTTATTGCTTGGTGTGGATGGCGCACAAGCGGATGGATAATTCTCCACGCTGTCACTGTTTCCTATAACAATGTCATCCAGCACGTTAGACCTTCCGAATTTATGAATAGCTTCAAAGCAAATTTGAAATTCAGCAGACTTTTCTGGTAGATTTAGAACTGCCTGCTTCCATTCCGGAACGTTGAACAAAAAATTCTTCAGCACCTTCCATTCTGAATTTGGAGAAAGACGGTAGTAAACATTAAGGGTATTCTGATAGATCCCCCACGCTTCCTGTCCCATGAAGAAGGATAAAGTTGGCGTCTGTAATCCTGTAACATCCATTTTCGGACTAATCAGCCTTATCTTGGCATCTCCGGAATTCCATGCAGCTTGGGAGCAAGCATTCAACAGACCGGAGTGCGCATTTTGGATATTATAATCTACACCGCCTGCAGCTCCTTTTTTGTAAACCCAACCATCATAAGAAGCATTACCTCCTCCTATGACTTGCTGAGTCCAGCAAGAACGGCTCGGGCTATCTGCCTCGAAAGTTTCTTTGAAGGGAAAACTGCTGACCGTGTTGCAAGTCTGAGCACCGAGATTCCCATTTATGACAGCAATAATTGCTGTGAACAAAAAGTAAAACTTCTTCATTTCAATTTCGATTTTTAACTTGACGAAAATATTTATAGAAAATCAGAAAATCAATAAAATGTATAACTCTATTATGGAAAATTTATGATTCTGATATCAATATTTAACCATTAAATAATTGGTTATCAACATTATATATTTTCAGAGACCTTTTTCTTCAGCATGTTTTTTTTCTGCTGTATTTTAATCGTTTTGAATAATAAAAAGATAATAATAGCTCCAAAAACAATAGATGATATTGTTGTCATCAAAAGATATTTTTGGCTAATGGATTCTTTTTCGATGTTATTTTGGACTTTTTCCTGAGCAATCAATTTATTGACCCAACTGGCTGCTTCCTGGTTACTCTGCGTTACCTGTTTCATAAAAAGTCCTTCATAATAATCATGTTGTTTGATGTCTTTCAGCTGTAAATAATTTTCTGACAAAAGCTCGTAAATATCATTTTCAATATCATCTCTTGCGGGTTGGTTTTTTCTGGTTTCCAATATTTTGAAAAGCATTTCATTGGAAAGTTCCGGCTTCCCTTCACCCGACAAAATCTTCGCCTTTCCCAACTCTACAAATGCTTCCTGCAACTCGGCAAATTGTGGCGGATAGGGTCTGGAAGACTCTTTGGGGTTGACACTTGCCAACTTGAGATTCTCAAGCGCTTCGTTTAGCTTTTTCTGTTGTATCAGGCAATAACCTTTATTAAGATAAGCCAATTTGATGTTGATTTCTGCTAAAGGATTTTTTGAATTAACATACTGATTAATAGCCTTATTAAAATACGATAAAGCAATATCACTATCCAAACCGTAGAAATAGTTCATAGCCTTCAGATAGAAAATGTTTCCTTTGACCAATGATAGAGAATCTGTGATTTTTGGCGAAGATAAAAGCAACTCGGCCTGGTCCAGATAGATTCTGGTTTTTTCATTGAGTTTCAGAAACTGATATGTATTTCCGAGAATACCTAAGATTTTTATTTTTGTAATAACATCATCGCCGTTGTCAGCAATTTTTAGCGCTTCGTTACCATATTTAATTACATTCAGCGGGTTCTGAAGAAGATTTGAGGTATTGGTAAGAATAAACAAGCTATTAAGTTTCTCCTTGTGATTCAGCGAGTTATCTTTGTAAGCTTTTTCCGCAATCTGAAATGCTTCCTTTGGATTCATCAGCATCAGTTTTTCTGCTTTTTTAAGAAGCACATCGGTTTGCTGTTTATTAGCAGAAACAGAATATCCTAAAAACAATATTATTATCAAAATCCACCTTTTCATTCTTCTTTCTGTTTTAATAGTTGAATGTAATTGGCAGGTGACATTCCCGTCACCGATTTGAAAACTGCCGCAAAAGCACTGTGTGTGGAGAAACCACTTTCTTCCGCCAGATACTTGATTTTATAGCTTCTGTAAATTGGTTTTTCTTTTAGCTTATCAATGATATAATTGATTCTCAATTCGTTGATATAGGCATTAAAGTTTTTCTGCTTATGTGTGTTAATGGTTTCCGAAAGATATTTCGTATTGGTTTCCAGTTTCTTGGCAAGATTCTGAAGCGATATATCTGATTTAATAAAATCTTCTGTTTTTTCAAAATCATCCAGTTTTTTCAACAAAAGATTTTCTGTTTTCTCAGAAATAACCTGTGGTTGAGGCGCTTTTTTCTCTTTGAGCAAATTGATTTTTGTAATAAAATTCTGATACTCCTTATTTTGAGAATTAATTTGGAAATACCATAACGAAATAAGAACAATTACCAAAAACCCAACCCCGATAATCGAAAACAAAATATTCTGTCTGTTTTTAATCAGATTATTCTGCTCACTTTTTAAATTGTCCTCTACAATATTGAACCATTTATTCTTGGCCGAAAATCGAGACTGATTAATTGTTTTTAACAGCAATTCCTTTTTATCAACAGCATCTTTAAAATTTTGACCGGATTGTTTTTTGGCGGAAAATTTTGCCAAAAGGTCATAATAATCATATTTCAGATTGAGATTGGTAGTTTGTTCCAGAGACTCCTCGGGAAGTTTGGAAATTATATTTTCAGCAATAGCAGTTTCGTCATTATTAATCAAATATTTTGCATAAGAAATCCTGAACTGAAAATCGTTGCTGTACAAATTACTGATACCTTTTAAGAAGAAATCATGAGAAAAACCTTTATCATTATTGGCAAGAAAATCGAACAGATATAACAGATTTTCTCTTGATATCATCAGGTTACTTGATTTTGCTTTCTCTAAAATACTTGCAAGCTGTTGCTCGGTATTTTTTGATTTATTCTGATTGAGTTCTTCCAAAAGATTCATGATTTCATTGGAAAAAGCAACATCCTTTTTATTGGATATTTCCTCAATATCTGAGTCATCACTAATGTTCAGATAGTACAGAATGCTTCGTTTAAGAACTATGATTTCCGAAGAGTATGCTTCATCATTATCAGAAATCTGCTTGAGGGCTTCCATTAGATTATTTTGGAAAAACAAAGATTTGATTCTCAGATATTTCACCTTGTCTTTTTCTTCGGAATCCAATTTGAAATTCTTTTCCAGATAGTCCAAAACTTCTACAGCCTTTTCCGGCGTGAGCGTCATTTCATAAACGGCCTTCTGAAAGAGCTGTTTCTTTTCCGGATCAACGGTTTTCCCAAAGACCAAAGAAAAAAAGAAAATAAAAAATAAAAAAAACAGTTTTCGCACCAGTTTATATATTGGATTATAAATTTATATCTTTTTTGACGTATTATAATAAAAAAACTCATAGAAAGTGATTTTCTATGAGTTTTTGATATTGGTTTAATATTCATTAAGTCAACATTCCTCCGTCAACATTCAGAACCTGACCTGTAATGTAAGAAGATAATTCACTTGCGAAGAAAACGCAAGCATTGGCAACATCTGTAGGTTGTCCTCCTCTTTTCATTGGGATTCCGTCTCTCCAACCTTGAACTGTTTTTTCGTCAAGAGCTGCAGTCATTTCAGTTTCGATAAAACCTGGAGCGATAGCATTGCAACGGATATTTCTGGAACCTAATTCCAAAGCGATAGACTTAGTAAAACCAATTGCTCCGGCTTTAGAAGCGGCATAATTGGCTTGTCCTGCATTTCCTTTAACTCCTACAACCGAAGTCATATTGATGATAGAACCGGATTTTGCTTTCATCATCGGTTTGATAACTGCTTTTGTCAGGTTGAAAACCGAATCCAGATTAACTTTTATAATCGTGTCCCAATCTTCTTTTGACATTCTCAACATCAGGTTATCTCTTGTGATTCCTGCATTATTTACCAAAATATCAATCGTTCCGAATTCTGCCAACACATCCTCAACTAATTTTTGAGCGGCGTCATAATCCGAAGCATCTGACTGATAGCCTTTGATTTCTGTTATTTTGCTTAATTCTGATTCTAGTTCCTTAGCTTTTTCAACAGAGCCGGCGTAAGTGAATGCTATTTTTGCGCCTTCTTTGGCAAAAACTTCTGCAATTCCTCTTCCGATTCCACGCGTTGCTCCGGTGATGATTGCAACTTTACCTTGTAGTAATCCCATATATTTTTATAATGTTTTCTAAATTTGTTATGGCAAAAATAATACTTTAAGAATTATTCACAATCAGAACAATCTCACCTTTTAAAGTTTTACTTTTCGAGAATTCTATTAACTCATTGATTGTTCCTCTTTTAGTCTCCTCGAATTTTTTGGAAATTTCTCTGCTCAGGCTTACCCTAGTTTCTTCTCCAAAGAATTCCTTGATTTGTTCAAGCGTTGTATTGATTTTATGTGGACTTTCGTACAGAACGATTGTTTTCTTTTCTTCAGCTAATTGCTTCAATTTGGTTTGCCTTCCTTTTTTCTGAGGAAGAAATCCTGCAAAATAAAAATCATGATTTGGTAATCCTGAAACAACTAAAGCAGGAACAAAAGCTGTTGCGCCCGGCAAGCAAACCATTTCCAAATCTTTATCCGCACAAGCCTTTGCCAAAAGATAACCCGGGTCAGAAATTCCAGGCGTTCCTGCATCGGTAATAATGGCGATGTTTTGCCCATTCTCCAAATCCTGAACAACTCTTTCTGTTGCCTGATGTTCATTATGCAAATGATAGGATTTCAAAGGTTTGGATATTTCGTAATGTTTTAAAAGAACTCCGGAAGTTCGGGTATCTTCACACAAAATATAATCCACTTCTTTCAGAACTTTCACAGCCCGGAACGTCATATCTTCCAGATTTCCAACGGGTGTCGGAACAAAATATAAAATACCGCTCATCTACTTTTTAAATATATTTATTCCAAAACCCCCACCATTTTTTCTTTGATTTTTTTCTTGAAATATCTTCATTTGAAATAACATTTTCTTCAATCTTTATATGGTCATTAAGTATTTCATTATATCTTTTTTCATCATTTTGATTTATACAAAACAACCAATCTAATTGATTTTTTGTATAATATTTTTTTACAACAGACTCTGTTTCGGGATTTTTGAGCAATATTTTTATTACATCTTGATAATTTGTTTTGAATATAGTTTCAATAGGCATTATTCCCTCAGAGTTACCATAAGTCATATAATGATAAACGTCTATATTATTATCGACCGCATATTTATGAAATAATTCAAAAAGCCTGATTTGTTCTTCTTGAGTATAATTTGGAATTAATCCTCTATCCACATATTTATAAAAATACTCGCTTCTTAAAATATACTCCAAATCCTTTGATAAAATTTCCCAACCTACCCATTTGAATCTGTAAAATTCTTTATCTGAAAAATCTTTAAGTGAGAATCCTGTTGTTTCTTTTATTTGTGCTTCTATTAAATTTGTATAGTCATCATACAAACCTTCAATAGGTAACTTTTCTCCAATAGAAACTTCTTCTTCAATAATATTATTTTCAACTCGGAAATATCTTTGTTCAAAATCAGAATTTAAACTCCATTTAAAACTAAAACTCATTGTAGATTCTTGAATAACAAAAGAAAAAATTTCATATTTTTCGGAAGTTCGTCCCCACATTCCTGTTTCCAATTCGGTTAAGATTAAAGTTGCATTTTCTAAGAAACAAACATCATAGAACTTTTTTCTCTTATTTTTTTCAAATGCGATTTCAGGAGAAACTTTTTTTTGAAATTGCCATTCAAATGAAAGGTCTCTTCCCAAATCAAAACCATCAATATCAAATCCTTTGTTGACACAAATCCCTGCTAAACCCTGACCCATCTATTTTTCAATTTTCTTGAAAATTTTTTTCTAAATATGAAAGTGCTTTTTGATAATCATCTATAAAAACCTGTTTTCAACCAAAGTCCATAATCTTTGTGCGTAAGAATCCACCTTTTTCCAATCTCTCTCGTAATAGATATCGCTCAAAAATTCCTGTGCTTTTTCAACAGATGTGAAAGAATTAAGCCTGTTAACCACTTCATTCAGTTCACTTTGACTTCCATTGAAAAGATATTGTGAAAAGGCAATCCTGTCATTCAAATCGAGTTTGAATTCCGGTTTTGGTTTCGGTGCTTCCATATAATCTGTTGGCACATTATTTTTCAGAAGACTCCCGGAATTTTGAACCGGAGCA
This sequence comes from Chryseobacterium sp., assembly GCA_003248755.1. Lineage (GTDB taxonomy): Bacteria > Bacteroidota > Bacteroidia > Flavobacteriales > Weeksellaceae > Epilithonimonas. The sequence goes on from QFQW01000002.1 coordinate 23,789, forward strand.
GGTTTTTCAAGCTCTTCCAAATGGTCATCATCAAACAAAGATTTTGCAATTTTCAATCCTTTGATATGTGCCAATTTGAATTTTTTATCGTGGTGCTCCTCTTGAGTTTGAGATTCGTAAACTTCCTGAGTTTTCTCTTTAGGCGGAGTATTTTCTTTTGAAAACTCTACAATTTTTCTTCTGTTTTCCTCAAGTTCTTTCAGTTTAGCTTCTTTTTCCGCCAATCGAGCTTCATAATCATCATTCGAAAAGCCTGTAACCGGTTCTTCTTTTTCCATTGCAAAAGAAAACTGGCTATCTTGCATCGGTTCCAATTTTTCAGTTGGTTTTTCTAAAAGAATTTCTTCAGGAGCTTCGGATTCAGTTGTTTCTTTGGAGTTATTAATGATTTCTTCTGTCACATTTAGCGGAGTCAAAATGTCCTCTACTTGTTCTTCACTTTGAACTTCAACGATTTCATTTACAGCTTCATTTTCCAAAACCGATTCCTCAACTAAATCTTCCTGAGCGTCAATTTCCTCAAAAGAATGCACTTCCTCCACTTCCGGCACATCATCAAAAATATCATGAATTTCAGTTTCTTCAACCACAATTTCCGCCACCTTATTTTCTTCTTCAAAATCTTCTACAGAAATTAAATTCGAATTATCGTTTGTTATTTGATTTTCAACAATTTGCAAAGGTTCAAATTCGGTTAGCGAAACATCAAAATTCTGAGAAACTTTAAGAAAAGAAAATTTTTGATACAACTGATTGATTTCATTTTCTTTCTTCAGAATATCTTCGTAAGTATCAGATTTTGATAATTCTGACAAAAGATTCTTCATCTCTTCGAAAACTTTATCGTATGATTCCCGCCAATTTTGCATAATATATCTTATTAATTTTTACTTAAATTTGATGCATATAAATTTAAGAACAATTTTGTTCCCAAAAGGTTTTTGCTGTCATTATTTTAATCTATAAATGCTGTAAATTTTAATCGCAAAGGCGCTATTTTTACAAGCAAAACATTTTTAAGTCGCAAAAATTAATCGACTACTGTCAATTAGCGCCTTAAAATTTGATTAGAGAAATTGATTTTTTGCCTTTGCGTTGAAACAAAAATTTTAAAACAATTTTTTGCTAAATTAATAATGTTTTTAGAAAATACAATCAATCATTCCAAACAAAGCGGTTGGATGGAAGTTATCTGCGGTTCTATGTTCTCCGGAAAAACGGAAGAACTTATCAGAAGACTCCGTCGTGCGGAGATGGCTGGCCAGAATGTGGAGATTTTCAAACCGAAAATCGATACCCGATATTCTGAGGAAGATGTCGTTTCCCACAACCAGACCAAAATCCGAAGTACGGCTGTGGAAAGTCCTTCCGAGATTCTTTTGTTGGGTTCTAATTGTGATGTGGTTGCGATAGATGAAGCCCAGTTTTTTGATGAAAGCATTGTGGATGTTGCTAATCAATTAGCAAATAATGGAATCCGGGTTGTGATTGCCGGGTTGGATATGGATTTTCTTGGTCGTCCTTTTGGACCAATGCCGAATCTGATGGCAACAGCAGAATATGTGACCAAAGTTCATGCGATTTGTAGAAGAACAGGAAATCTTGCCAACTATTCTATGCGAACTTCTGCAGGAAAGGAATTGGTGGAACTTGGAGAAACCGAAGCTTACGACGCTGTGAGCAGAAGAATTTTTGTGGATGAAGTTTTGAAAATCAAAGAAGATTAATGTCATTATTTTAATTAAATTTGTTTAAGTTTTAATAGTAAAAACTATTACAAAATGATATTAGAAATTAAAAATTATATAAAGATAAGCAATTCAATAGATGAGATTCTGAGGAACTCGCCTTTCAAACTGAAATACATCATTGAGAAAAGCGGGATTTCTGAACCTACATTTTTTCGTAAGATGAAGGAAAAGAAATTCAATCCGGAAGAGTTGCTTAAGATTGCCGAAATCATAGACCCAGAAACTTCTCTTTTACAAACTTTGGAAGAAGCTGAAAAAGATTTTGATAATGAAATCTATTTTTCTCACGATGACGTAATGAAAATTTCTGAAGACCGTTTTTTGAAAAAGTATGGAAATAAGATGGTCTAAGTTTGCGCCCGCAGATTTGGAGCAAATAGAAGATTATATCGGAAATAGACTTACTTACCGAGAATATCAAAAATTTATGAAGATTCTCAATCATAAAATAAATTTGATTATGGATAAAAAAGTTACTTTCCAAAAGCTCGAAAAATTTCCCAACTATAACAAACTTCTTATTACGGAACAGACAACTTTAATTTACAAATTAGAATCTGATTACCTGAAAGTCTTAAGACTTTATAATAATTATCAGGACGAAGACAAAAAATTCGTAATAGACGATTTATAAATCAAATGAATTATACAGCAAAAGAAATTGCAGAAATTACCAATTCTGAAGTGATTGGAAATCAAGATATCAAAATCAAAAATATTGCTTTTGACAGCCGAACGATTTATTCTACAAAAAATACTGCGTTTCTTGCGATAAGCACCCAAAAAAACTCCGGACAGAAATATATCGAGACTGTCATCGAAAAAGGAATTGATACGATTATTACTGAAAATAAAATCGATAATTCTTCTATCAATCAAATCATTACAAAAAATTCGGTTCAGTTTTTACAAACACTTGCCAAATATCATTTTGAACATTCCAGCATCAATTCGATTGGAATCACCGGAAGTAACGGGAAAACTATTCTGAAAGAGTGGCTTTATCAATGTCTTTCCAATGAATTTGCAACGGTTAAAAGTCCTAAAAGTTTTAACTCTCAAATTGGTTTGCCCCTGTCACTATTGCAAATCGATAAAAAGCACGAACAAGGAATCTTTGAAGTTGGAATTTCCAAACCTGGTGAAATGCAAAAACAGGAAAATGTTTTCCATCCGAGGATTGGATTGTTAACGCATATCGGAACGGCTCATTCAGCCAATTTCAGTTCCGAAGAAGAATTAATTAATGAAAAATTAAAGCTTTTCAAAGAATCAGAAATTATATTTTTTAATGCTGATAACGAATTGACAGACAAATTAATCAATCAATTATATTCAAGTAAGAAATTAATATCATACGGTCTAAAAAGTAATAATGATATTACGATAATTTCTGATGTTAATGACCGAACTCAGGATATTAAAATTAAATATTTTGAGGAAGAATTTTCGCTTCCAATCAATCAAAGAGACGAAGCAACTTTGACCAATGTTTTGGCCCTAATTGGAATTCTGAAAGAGTTCAAATTATCAAATCTTCAAATCAAAGAAAAAATTGATGCACTCAAAGCGATTGAAATGCGTCTTGAAAGTATCGAAGGTATTAGAAATAATCTGATTATCAACGATTCTTATAATCTGGATTTGGATTCCTTAAAGATTGCTTTTCAGTTTATCAGCGAATATAATAAACCGAAAAAATCTCTGATTCTTACAGATATTCTGGATTCTAATGAGAATTCGGAAGAATTATATTCTGAAGTTTCTGACCTGGTTAATGAACAAAAATTTGATAAAGTTTTCTTGATTGGTGAAGAAATAAGTTCATTCTATCAATTATTTAATTCCGAAACCTTTACTTTTAATCATACCAATCAATTTATTGATAGTAAGGTGATTAATGATTTAGAAAATCAGGTAATTCTTCTAAAAGGCGCAAGAAAATTCGAGATTGAAAAAATCAAGGAAATTCTTGAACTCAGAAAACATGATACGGTTTTGGAAATCAATCTGAATGCCATTCTTCACAACATCAATTTTCATAAGTCTCTACTAAAGCCAGAAACCAAAATGATGGCTATGGTAAAGGCCAATGCTTATGGATTAGGAAGTTATGAAATTTCTGAATTTCTTCAGCATCATCATATTGATTATCTTGGTGTTGCGTTTGCAGACGAAGGAGTTGAACTGAGAAAAAAAGGAATCACCACCCCAATTATTGTGATGAATCCTGAACAGCACAGCTATGACAGCATTATCGAATATAATCTGGAACCGGAAATATATAGTCTCCGGGTTTTAGAATTATTCAATGAACAATTGATAAAATCAGGAAATCAGCAGAAATATCCGATTCATATCAAGCTGGAAACAGGAATGCATCGGCTTGGTTTTAAGGATTTTGAATTGGATGAATTGATTGAAAAATTAAACTCGATGAATGTAAAAGTTCAGAGTATTTTCAGCCATTTATCATCTTCGGATATGCCGGAAGAAAAGGAATTCACTTGGAATCAATTAAAAACTTTTGAAAAGAATTCGAGTTATTTGATTGAAAAACTGGGTTATCAGCCTATCAGACATATCCTTAATTCTTCAGGAATAACTAATTATACTGATTATCAATATGATATGGTAAGAATAGGAATCGGAATGATTGGAGAAACTTCGAATCCTGAAATTAAAAAACAATTGCAGCATTCTGTTAGTTTTAAAACTGTTATATCTCAAATATCGAATGTAAAAACTGGAGAATCAGTTGGTTATAGCAGAAGATTCAAAGCTGAACACGATACAAAAATTGCAACAATTCCGGTTGGCTATGCAGACGGAATACCAAGATTGATTGGAAACAAAGTCGGAAATGTCGGAATTAATAACAAACTTAGTCCGATTGTCGGAAGTATTTGTATGGATATGATGATGATTGATGTTGATAATGTGAGTGTAAAAGAAGGTGATTCTGTAACGATTTTCAATTCGAATCCAACTTTGGAAGAATTTTCAAAATATTGTGGAACAATTACTTATGAAGTATTAACTTCAATTTCTCCTAGAGTCAAAAGAATCTATATAAAAAATTAGCAAATGATTAAGAAACTCTTTTATCTGGTTACTTTTTTTGCTTATCTGATGGGTTATTCTCAGGTAAAAGAAAATCTTGTCATTCCAAAAAATGCTAAGATTGGATTGTCTCTTTCCGGAGGAGGCGCAAAAGGTTTTACACATGTTGGAGTTTTGAAAGTTTTGGATTCTCTTGGTGTTAAAATCGATTATATTTCCGGAACAAGTATGGGCGCTATTGTCGGCGGTTTATACGCTTCCGGCTACACAGGAAAAGATATAGAAAGAATCGTTATGGATACGGATTTCTATTCCTTGATAACAGAACCGAAAACCAGGCAAGAAACCAGTTTTTTCAATAAAAGCGTTGATAAATATCTTTTCACAGTACCTCTTAAAAACGGAAAAATTTCGTTTCCTTCTTCTATTAGTACCGGTCAGAGGAATGTTTATATGTTGAAAGAATTGCTTAGAAATGTTTCTAATATTGATGATTTTTCCAAACTTCCTATTCCATTTATGTGTATAGGGACCAATCTCGAAAGTGGCGAAATGAAGATTTTCGAAAAAGGCGATTTGGTTTCGTCTATTATGGCGAGTTCCGCTTTTCCTTCGCTTTTGGACCCGGTGAAAATTGGAGATAGTCTTTATGTTGACGGTGCAATGACGGTTAATTACCCTTCAAAACCTTTGAAGGATAAAGGCATCGATATTGTTATTGGCGTTGACCTTAACCAACCATTGGCCAAACGTGATAATCTCAACAATATTATTTCTATTCTGAATCAAATCATCGATTTCGGGATTCATAAAGAAACGAAAAATCAATATAAGTACACTGATATCAACATCAAACCGGACCTTACCGGAATGACCGCTACAAGTTATGATGATAAACGGAAAATCCTTGACAGCGGTTATGTGGAAGCTCAAAAATATGTTGATATTCTTAACGAATTACCTAAACGTAATTTCCAAAGAGTAAGGTCGTCTATCAATCCAATCTATTCGAGTGTTTACAAAATAGACAGTCTTGTCGTTGAAAACGGGAGAATATATAAGTCCAACTATATTCGTGGAAAAATGGGACTCAAATTGCCTTCTATGCAGACTTATGGAAGCATCAACAAGATGATTGATAAGCTGTATGCAACCAACAATTATAAATTCATTAATTACGATATCGTCCAGGAAAATAATGGAAGTTATCTCAAATTATATGTTACAGAAGACGATTCTCGCCATTTCTTGAAATTCGGACTTCATTATGATGAAGTCTTCAAGACAGGATTATTACTTAATTATTCTGCGAAAAGACTTCTTTTTAGAAATTCAAACTTGTCATTTGATGTTGTAATTGGAGATAATCCTCGATATTATTTCAATTATTTTATAGATAATGGTTACATCCCTGGATTTGGAATTTATTCTACAGGTATGACTTTTGACCTCAAGAACTTTGATAATAACACTACAGAAAGTTGGGATTGGTTCAGAAACGAGGTCTTTTTACAATCTGTTTGGAAAGACAAATTTGCAATAGGTGGAGGTTTAAGCCACGACTATTTTGAAAGCAATATAAATGGTACAAACAAAAACATAGAAAAATATCTAAGCCCCTATCTATTTCTGAAAAGCGATACCCAAAACGACAAAGATTTCCCTACAAAAGGATTTTACCTTAATGCTGAAGGAAAAATCATCGACCTTTTCAACTCAGAATTAGAGAAAAAACCTATTTCTATTAAAGCCGATATAAAGATGAATTTCTATATTTCAAAGATGTTCACATATCGTTTAAACCTTTATGGGGGAATCACGATAGGAGAAGAAACTCTGCCTTCGTTTTATAAATATAGAGTCGGGGGAATTTTTGAGCAGTCTATCGTCAATTTCAAAAGATTGAATGGTTATCAATTTGCTTCTTTGGCGGATAATAACATTTTTATAGCATCCAATGATTTTCAATTAAGATTCAGTAAAAACTATTTTTTAGTTGGTAATTTCAGTATCGCAAATATGTTCAGCTCTATAAAATTTGAAGAAGCTGTCAAACTTAATTATAGTTCCGTTGGACTTACCGCAGGTTACAAATCTCCATTTGGACAAATCAAGCTCAACGTCAGCAAATCACTTAACAAACACAAAGGCGTCTTCAGTGTCATCTTAGGACATTGGTTTTAAAAATATGATAAACTATTTTTTTGAAGAAATTGATAAAGTAGAAATCCATTCAAAAACATCAGAATGGCTGGAAAACTTGATTCAGGCAGAGAACAAGAAGCTCGGCGAAATCAATTATATCTTTTGCGACGATGAGTATCTTCTCAAAGTTAATCAGGATTATCTCGACCACGATTATTACACAGATATCATCACATTTGACTATGTAAAAGGAAAAACCATTTCGGGAGATATTTTCGTATCTTTGCCGCGCATTTTGGACAACGCTTCTACTCTATCTCAGGATTTTAAGAAAGAATTCAATAGAGTTTTGGCTCACGGGATTCTTCATCTTTGCGGATACAAGGATAAAACCGAGGAAGAACAAACCCAAATGCGAGCAAAAGAAGATTTTTATATCAATCAATTTAAAAATTTTTAGGAGCTATTTCCCGCTTTCCGCTCATACTCCTCACGCCAATGCTTTTCCCAAAGCTAGTTGCGGGGTAACCGCTGCAATCGGGGCTAGGTCCAATATTATGGCTAATGTTCCACGTGAAACATTACCTTTAAAATATAGAATATGATAAGCGAAATATATGACGTAATTGTAGTTGGAGCTGGTCACGCAGGTTGCGAGGCTGCTGCTGCTGCTGCTAATCTTGGTTCAAAAACGCTCCTGGTCACAATGAATATGCAAACCATTGGACAAATGAGCTGTAATCCTGCAATGGGTGGAATTGCAAAGGGACAAATTGTAAGAGAAATCGACGCAATGGGTGGTTATTCCGGTATTGTTGCTGATAAATCTGCCATCCAGTTCAAAATGCTGAATCTTTCCAAAGGCCCTGCAATGTGGTCTCCTAGAACGCAAAATGATAGAATGATGTTTGCGGAAGAATGGCGATTAGCTTTGGAAAATACACCAAATCTTGACTTTTTTCAGGATATGGTTAAGCAATTGATTATTGAAAATAATAAAGTCACTGGCGTTATAACTTCTCTCGGAATCGAAATCAAAGCTAAATCTGTTGTCTTAACAAACGGAACTTTCCTTAATGGGTTGATTCACGTTGGAGATAAACAATTAGGTGGTGGAAGAATGGGAGAACCCAGAGCTTTTGGAATTACGGAACAATTGGTTTCTTTAGGTTTTGAAGCCGGAAGAATGAAGACCGGAACGCCTCCACGTGTGGACGGAAGAAGCCTGGATTATTCCAAAATGGAAGAACAAAAAGGCGACGAAAATCCTCAGAAATTCAGTTATTTAGATACACCTAAATTAACTAAACAACTAAGCTGTCATATTGTTTATACCAATGAGACAGTTCACGATATATTACGTGAAGGATTTGACAGAAGCCCGATGTTTAACGGAACTATTCAAAGTTTAGGTCCAAGATATTGTCCAAGTATTGAGGATAAAATCAATCGTTTTGCAGAAAGAAACAGACATCAATTATTTGTAGAGCCAGAAGGCTGGAAAACTGTAGAAATCTATGTGAATGGATTTAGCTCTTCTCTCCCGGAAGATGTTCAAATCAAAGCAATGAAACACATTCCGGGCTTTGAAAATGTAAAGGTTTTTCGTCCTGGTTATGCCATAGAATATGACTATTTTCCTCCTACCCAATTGAATCACACATTGGAAACAAAATTGGTTGAAAACCTTTATTTTGCCGGTCAAATCAACGGAACAACAGGTTATGAAGAAGCTGCCGGACAAGGCTTAATTGCCGGAATCAATGCCAATAATAAAGTTCACGATAAAGGAGAATTTATTTTAAATAGAGATGAAGCTTATATCGGAGTTTTAATTGATGATTTGATTACGAAAGGAACTGAGGAACCCTATAGAATGTTCACTTCCAGAGCCGAATACAGATTACTACTTAGACAAGATAATGCGGATATCAGATTAACTGAAAAAGCATATAATCTTGGTTTAGCAAAAGAAGAAAGACTAAGAAAAGTTGAAGAAAAAATTGCTAAAAGTGATGAATTAGAGATTTTCCTTAGAGAAACTTCTCTCAAACCAAGTATCATTAATCCTATCCTTGAAACAATAGAATCCTCCCCTGTAGACCAAGCTTACCGAGCTGCACAAATCCTGACTCGTCCAAATATGACTTTGGAAAGATTAGAAGCAATTGAAACGATTAAAGATGTGGCCTCTAGTTATGAAAATGAAGTAAGAGAACAAGCTGAAATCAATATCAAATATAAAGGTTACATCGAGAAAGAAAAGGAAAATGTTGCTAAGCTGAATAGATTGGAAACTATCAGAATTCCGGAAGATTTTGATTATTCCAAAATCACTTCTCTTTCTGCAGAAGCTAAACAAAAAATGGGTAAAGTAAAACCTAAAACTATTGCACAAGCTGGAAGAATTAGTGGAGTTTCTCCTGCAGATATTAATGTACTTTTGATATATCTGGGAAGATAAAATTATAAATGTTCCACGTGAAACATTTCAAAGAACAATGTTATTTTTCATTGTTCTTTTTGTTTAAAACTTTGAATTAATTTATGAAAATTAAAGACCATTTTCTTACAAAAGAAGAATTTGAAATTGTAGAAACTGAAACAAAAGGTGTTTTCAAAACCTCCCCTATTCCTTCTAATATTTCAAAATATTATGAAAGCGAAGATTATATTTCACATCATCAGGATTCGGGAAGTTTGAAAGAAAAGCTTTATAAATTTTTACAGTCTTTTAATCTTCAATACAAAAAAAATATTCTCGTAGATAGAATTAAAAAAGGTTCTAAAGTTTTGGATTATGGTTGCGGTGCCGGTGAATTTGTAAAATATATTGAAAATAATTTCCAAACTTTTGGATTTGAACCCAATTCAGATGCCAGAAATGCCGCAATCAATAAAACTCAAAAAGCTAAAATTATTGATGATATTTCTTCAATAGAAAATAAATCTTTAGATGCAATCACATTATGGCATGTTTTCGAACACATCGAAAATCAGAGCGAGATGTTGGAAACATTTAATCAGAAATTAAAAGAAAAAGGATTGCTAATTATCGCTGTACCTAATCCAACTTCGTACGATGCGAAACACTATAAAGAATTCTGGGCAGCGTATGATGTTCCAAGACATATCTATCATTTTTCAAAAAATGGAATGGAAAATCTGATTTCAAAAAATCCGGATTGGAAATTAAGAAAAATCAAACCTCTTCTACTCGATTCATTTTATATCTCGATGTTGAGTGAAAAATATAAGAAATCAACACTTTTTTGGCTAAAAGCTATCTTTCACGGAGCAATTTCCAACGTAAAAGCACTTTTTTCGAACGAATTTTCAAGTTTGATATATATTATCGAAAAAAAATAGATTTTCTATTTTTGATATATTTCTGAGGGTCAATTTTCAGCTATTTTGTTCAAAAATTGTTAATAATTACAAAAAAAAGAAAATTTCAAGTTATTTTTAATCTAAAATTAAATTCGCTGAGAATCGCTTAAAAAATTTTATTTAAACCTTAGTCAAGTATAGACAAAATAAAAACCAACAAAAATTTGTTGGTTTTTAATTTATGTGGAAAAGTAAATTTCTACTTGTTAATCGCAGCAACTCCTGGAAGTTCCAACCCTTCCAAACTTTCCAACATTGCTCCACCTCCTGTTGAAACATAACTCACTTTATCAGAATAACCAAATTGTTTTACGAAAGCAACACTGTCCCCTCCTCCAACTAATGAGAAAGCTCCCAATTTTGTAGCCTCTGCAATACTGTCGCCTAAAGCTTTAGTTCCTGCAGCAAAATTGGACATTTCAAAAACTCCGATTGGTCCATTCCAAAGAATCGTCTTAGAATTCATCAAGACATCATTGAAAATATCTCTTGATTTTGGACCTGCATCCAAACCTTGCCAGTCTTCCGGAATCTCTCTGATATCAGCCACTTTTCTTTCCGCTTCATTATTGAAATCATCAGCAATCACAACATCAGTCGGAAGATAGACTTCAACATGATGTTCTTTTGCCTTAGCCAGAATTTCTAGAGCAAGATTCAGTTTATCATCTTCAACAATAGACTTTCCTATTTTTCCTCCAAGTGCTTTGATAAATGTGAAAGACATTCCGCCTCCAATAATCAAGTTATCAATTGCCGGAAGGATATTTTCTATAATCGTAATTTTGGTAGAAACTTTTGAACCACCAAGTATAGCTGTTACAGGTTTTTCACCGGATTTAAGAACTTTGTCAATCGCTATTAATTCTTTCTCCATCAGTAAACCGAAAAATTTAGTAGAAGGGAAAAATTGTGCAATTACAGCTGTAGAAGCGTGTGCTCTATGAGCAGTTCCGAAAGCATCATTAACATAAGCATCACCTAGTTTGGACAACTTTTCGGCAAAAGCCTCGTCACCCTTTTCTTCTTCATTATGAAAACGTAGATTTTCCAATAATAAGATTTCACCAGCTTGAAGTTCAGCCGCAGCTTGCTCTGCCTTCTCTCCTACCGATTCTTCAACAAACTTCACATCCTGACCAAGAACTTTGGAAACCTCGCTCAAAACATGCTTAAGAGAATATTTGTCATTCACCTCACCTTTTGGTCTTCCAAGGTGTGTCATTAATATAACAGAACCACCGTCAGCTAAAATTTTATCAACTGTAGGTTTTACAGCAACGATTCTTGTATTATCGGTCACATTAAGATTCTCATCCTGAGGAACATTGAAATCAACTCTTATTAAAGCTTTTTTGTTTTTAAAATCGAAATCTTTAATTGTTTTCATTTAAAATATATTTAGGGTTTTTATTGAGATTTGAAATCACTCCTCCTCTCTTTGTTTCACAAATTTAAAACTTATTCCCTCCTTTAGGAAATTTTATTCTCAAAAAAATTCCACAAACTTTTTTACAATCATAAACAATTTTCTTTTTCTTTTTAAAAAAATAAGAGTGTAGTATATTGTTGTAGAAGAGAGTATGGGGATAAATAAACTAGGAATATTTTATCACAAGAAATGTGGATTAATTAAGACTTTTTTAACATAATTAAGATTCTATCAATCAATTAATTAATCATGTTATCAACAAATGTTTATAATTCTAAATTTTGTCCAATATTAAAAACAAACTTGCGGATAAACTAAGCGAATCTGAAACAAAAGTTTTCTAAAAATTTTGTTAAAAAATTAGTTGTTAGTTTTCATTACAAAATTTGTTCAACTTTTAAAAGAAATATTTGAAAGAAGTTATCCACAGGTTTTCTAACAATTTCTAACAATGTATTATCTATTAATTAATAATATCAAAAATTGTTTGATTTTTACATAGTATAACATAAATTATGTTGATATATAATTATTTATATTATAATATTATTATTAATTGTATTAAAATATCGTACCAACAATTACAAAATATGTAGTAATTTTATGCTGAAATAAAAGGATAATATAAAAAAGCAATGAAATTGCAGATTAGTGATTCCTTTTACCATTAAAAATAATAAATAAGTAAAAATGAAAAAGATAGCAATAGCCGCAGACCACGCTGGTTTTGAATACAAAGAATTAATAAAAAAATATCTTGAAGGTAAATACGAAGTTCACGATTTTGGAACCTACTCTACTGATTCTGTAGATTACCCGGACTTTGTACATCCTGCAGCAAGTTCTGTGGAAAATGGAGAAAATGAATTGGGAATTCTGATTTGCGGAAGTGGAAATGGTGTTCAAATTACAGCGAATAAACATCAGAAAATAAGATGCGCATTGTGTTGGATGCCGGAAATTGCTTCTCTAGCTAGACAACACAATGATGCAAATATGATTTCTATTCCGGCGAGATTCATTTCAAAAGAATTGGCGTTTGAGATTGTAGATAAATTCCTAACAACAGATTTTGAAGGTGGCAGACATCAGAAAAGAGTGGATAAAATCGCTTTCTGCTAGATATAGAGACTTACAATTTTGTAAGTCTTTTTTTATTTGAATGGACTTCAAAAACTCAATTATTAATAAAGTTGTATCTTTGCAACGCATTTCACAGAGAAAGTTCTTTCTCACGAAACCATAAATTAATACAAAGGTTTCCAAAACTCCCCTATTTTATTTTATCTTTAATAAAAATTAAATCCACTTTTGGGTTAAAGTAAAAATGCAAGAAATATCTTTACTAATTTCCAAGATTGGAGAAACTCAAGTTTTCTTCAAAAACCAAGCTCAAAGACAAGTCAATGTGGCACTTACTTTGAGAAATTGGTTGATTGGTTTTTATATTTCTGAATATGAACTTAATGGCAACAACAGAGCAGAATACGGAAAAAATCTGTATAAAGAGATTGCAAAAAAATGTAAAAACATAGCGGGACTGTCCGAAAGAAATCTCTATTGGTTTTCTACATTTTATAAAACGTATCAAAAGATTTTGCAGTCACTAACTACAAAATCTTTAGAATCAAAAATTAGTTCAGATAATTCATATTTTGAGAAACCCATCAACCAATTGAATTTTACACATATTGTTGAATTTCTAAAGCTGAATGATTCAACTAAAAGGACTTTCTCAGCAGATTTTTGTGAACAAATATTGGTAAGCCTTCCAAAAGAAGAAGACCTGAAAAGGATTATTGATGAAGAACAGGATAAATTTTAATTTAATGAAAACCTTATTTTCTTTTCTGATGATTTTTTCTTTTCTGTGTTTATCAGCACAGGAAAAAGATTCGGATGGCGATGGAGTTTTAGATAAGGATGATGCTTGTCCTACTATAAAGGGAAATTATTATGGATGTCCAGACCCTACAAAACCGGATTGCACAGAATTTCAGAAAGAGAAGAAGAAAATTTTTGATAATTTTAAGAATGAATCTAAATCGGTAGATTATTCTATACTTTCAGATATTATTTTTTCTAAAATTGATTTTAAAAGATTTACTCATGCAAATCTTTTAATTAGTCCTGAGAATATCAAAGGCTATGATTGTGGAGTTCCTTTTATGTATGGATGTAGGAGTGATTATAATACTACAAATCCCAACTATTCTTCATCTGAATTTTTTAATAGTAATATTATTAAAAAATTTAGAAAAAAAATAAAAGCTAATATAATTCCCGTTTTTGCAATAAATAATTTTGACAATGAATTTGGAATGAATCTTTTTACAAATGATTTTATAGAAGATTGGCAAAAAATAAGGAATTTTGAATATTTTAAAGTAATTAAAAATATAGCTTCTGAATCAAAGGTAATATATAAAAATAGAGAGCAAGAAATATTGTATTTGCCTAATAATAAATATGAATTAAATATCGAAAATACTGATTATCTAATGTTTGATTTCAAAAATGAACTAGAAAATATTGTTATTGTAGATATTTATTATAATAGGGAAGAAAATCCACAAACGTTAAAATTACAATATAATCTAGGTAAGTGGAATTTTCTTAGCAATTAATTTAAATTAAATGAAAAACAAAAAACATACAAGTCATAAAAACGAACAGAAACTCCAGGATTTAGGGAGGAAAATACTTCGTTTTATGAATCAGAAAACCTCCAAAATCTACAATTACAAACAGATTGCGGAAGGGATAGATTACAAAAATCCGAGACAAAGAGAACTTGTGATTCAGGCGCTTCATAGATTGCAGGCGACTCAGAAAATCAAAGAAACCGAGAAAGGAAAATACATCGTCAATCTTCATATAGAAGGAACTTTGACCGGAGTTATCGATTTCAACCAATCCGGAAATGCTTACGTAAAAGTAGATGGAATTGCAGATGATATCTTCGTCCATCAGAAAAACGTAAAAGACGCATTGCAGGGCGATAAAGTCCTCATTTTAACTTACAACTTCAAAGGCAAAAAACTGGAAGGTTCTGTGGTAGAAGTTTTGGAAAGAGCTAAAGACACTTTTGTCGGAACTTTTCAAAAGATTGCGGAGAAAGATTTCGGTTTTGTAGTTTTGGATAAGAAAAAGCTCAACACCGATATTTTCATTTCCAAAAATCATTTCAATGGAGCAGAAGACGGTGATAAGGTCATCGTAAAAATGCTGGAATGGAAACCGGGAAGCAAGAATCCGGAAGGCGAAATCACAACTGTTCTTGGCGCTCCTGGCGACCACGAAACAGAAATCCATTCGATTTTGGCAGAATATGGTCTGCCTTACAATTTCCCGCCGGAAGTAGAACACGATGCAGACCAGATAGAT
Source organism: Chryseobacterium sp. (assembly GCA_003248755.1). Classification (GTDB taxonomy): domain Bacteria; phylum Bacteroidota; class Bacteroidia; order Flavobacteriales; family Weeksellaceae; genus Epilithonimonas. The sequence continues at coordinate 38,957 of QFQW01000002.1, forward strand.
AGAAGTATCAATGCTGAAGAAGTGGCGAAACGCTGGGATATGCGTGATATTCTGACATTCACGATTGACCCGAAAGATGCCAAAGATTTTGATGATGCTTTGTCTATCAGAAAATTAGAAAGTGGACTTTGGGAAATAGGTGTTCACATTGCGGATGTCTCTCATTATGTAAAACCTGGGACGATTTTGGACGATGAAGCTTATGCGAGAGCAACTTCGGTTTATCTTGTTGATAGAGTAGTGCCGATGCTTCCTGAGGTTTTGAGTAACGATGTTTGTTCACTGCGTCCAAATGAAGATAAATTCACATTCTCAGCCGTTTTCGAATTGGATGAAGAAGCGAAAATCCATAAGCAATGGTTTGGTAGAACGGTTATACATTCGGATAGAAGATTTGCTTACGAAGAAGCCCAGGAAAGAATCGAAACTAAGGAAGGTGATTTGGTTGAGGAAATTCTTCAATTGGATAAATTAGCCAAAATAATGAGGGCGGAACGTATCAGAAATGGTGCGATTACTTTTGATAGGAGCGAGGTAAGATTCAATCTGGATGAAAACAACAAACCGATTGGCGTTTATTTCAAAGTCAGCAAAGATTCCAACCATTTGATTGAGGAATTTATGCTTTTGGCCAATAAAAAAGTCTCCGAATTCATCTCATTAAATAAAAGAAATGAACCAACTGGAAATACTTTCATTTACAGAATTCACGATGACCCGGACCCGGCGAAATTAACAGCTTTACGAGATTTCGTAGGAACTTTCGGTTACAAGATGGATTTGGCAAATACCCAAAAAGTCGCTGAATCTTTGAATAAATTATTGAATGACGTCAAAGGAAAAGGCGAAGAAAATATGATTGAAACGCTGGCAATGAGAAGTATGAGCAAAGCCGTTTATTCTACCGACCCGATTGGACATTACGGACTTGGCTTCGAATATTATTCGCATTTCACATCGCCAATTCGTCGTTATCCGGATTTGATTGCGCACAGATTGTTACAACACTATTTGGATGGCGGAAAATCGCCTAACAAAGAAGAAGTGGAAGAGAAGGCCAAACATTGTTCTGCAATGGAGCGTTTGGCCGCTGAGGCAGAAAGAGAAAGTATCAAATTTATGCAGGTCAAATTTATGGAAGACCACGTTGGCGAAGTTTTCTCAGGCGTTATTTCCGGTGTTGCAGAGTATGGTTTCTGGGTAGAAATCCCTGAAAATGGAGCAGAAGGAATGATAAAATTGCGAGATTTGGTGGATGATTCATACTCTTTGGATGCAAAGAATTATGCAATTATCGGTTCCAGAACAGGCAACACTTACCAACTAGGAGACGAGGTCAAAATCAAAGTGATAAAAGCCAATCTGATTGCTAAGCAACTGGATTTTAAGATTATTAATGACTAAAATTTTCATCAAAATTGCGTTCTTTAGAGTTGGAGAATCAATTTTGATGAAATTTAAACATTGCTTTAAATTTTAAATCTCTATTTTTACAGCCGGTTCTGAAATTTAAAAAGAATGCTCGAACTCATTTTATACGCTGTCGGATTAGGAATAATGCTAAGTTTGGTCTTTATAGGACCTATTTTTTTCCTACTGATAGAAACCAGTTTTTCCCGCGGTCCAAGACACGCCATTGCTTTGGATATCGGTGTAGTTTCTGCCGATTTACTTTGTATAGTTGTCAGTTATTATGCCAGCGCAGATTTGGTAAGTCTTATCGATAAACACCCCGGATTTTACCGGATTTCAGCATTTCTCATCCTGATTTATGCCATTTATATGCTTCTTTCCAGAACAAAAATGCACATCGAAGGCGAAGAAAAACTCATCGACCAGAATTATATCAAGACCTTTCTCAACGGGTTCTTACTCAATTTACTGAACATCGGAGTTGTTTTATTTTGGCTAGTGACAGTAGTTTCGGTTCGAAATGCTTATCCAAAAGTTCAGGACTTTGTTCTTTATATCGGGATTGTAATTGGAACTTATTTGCTCATCGATTTGTCCAAAATCCTTCTAGCAAAACAATTCCACGATAAACTGAATCAACGTATTGCGAATAAGATAAGGAAAGCAGTCGGATGTATTTTGGTATTATTCAGTTTCTTTATTTTCCTTCAAAGCTTCAAAAAGTTCAATAAGTTTGAAGAGAAATTAGAAAAAGCAGAGAAACAGCAGCCAAAGATTAAGTAAAATTATTTGGGCAACTTATCCGCCTGTAGTTTATCCTGAGCTTATCCTGTAGTGAGCTTGTCGAAACTATCGAAGGACTTGCAATTGTCATTCTGAGGCTCTCGAAGAGTCCGCTCAAGTCGGGTTGCAGATTCACAAAACCAAGTGACAAGCTAAACACAATATTTGTCATTCCGTAGGAATCTCAATAATCCGGATTATTGCAGAATAATAAAATAACTTGAAATTTTTTGCTGAGCGAAGCGCCTTTGCGAATCTTAAAATATTTTCAATAAAATAAAAAAATCTTTGCGACCTTTGCGTTAAAATCAATACATCAAACAAACACAAATGCAAAAAATAACTTTCCCGAAATCACTCAAAAAAGGAGATAAAATAGCCATTATTTCGCCGGCAGGTTCTGTTGAGATTCCACAATTGGATAAAACTTTGGAATTAATCAAGTCCAAAGGCTACGAACCCATTTTAGGCGAAAATCTCTACACAAAATACCAAAACGGCTATTCATACGCCGGAACAGAAAAACAGCGCATAAATGATATCAATTGGGCTTTAAACGACACAGAGATTTCTACAGTCTGGGCTTCGAGAGGAGGTTATGGTTGCCAGCATTTGGTTCAGCATTTAGATTTAAAAGAATTTAAGAAAAATCCAAAATGGTATATTGGTTATTCTGATAATACAGTTATTCAGAGTTTTTTGTTGAAAAAAGGCTTTGCTTCTATCCACGGACAAACCATAAAAACTTCCAGTTTTGGAGTTACGCAAGAAAGCTATGAGCTAATTTTTGATATTCTGAAAGGCAAAAAACTCAATTATAAAATCGATTTAGACCCAAACAATAGAGTAGGAGACACGTCCGGAGTTTTAGTTGGTGGAAATCTCGCTTTGGTTTATGCACTTTTGGGAACGCCATATTCTTTTGATTTCACAGATAAAATTTTATTCATAGAAGATATCGGAGAAAATTTCTATGCACTTGACCGAATGATTATGAGCCTGGAACTCGCTGGTGTTTTCAAAAAAATCAAAGGTCTCATTGTTGGCGGAATGACCAATATGGGAAAAGAGAATGAAAACAAAGAATACGAAGAGTCTTTCGACTCGTTTGCTTACCAGTTGATTGCCGACAGAGTTTCCAAATACAATTTCCCAACTGTTTTTGGATTTCCAAACGGGCATATTTTTGACAACAGACCTTTAATCATCGGTTCAGAAGTTACAATAAAAGTCGGGAAGGATGTGAAGATTAAGTTCTAATCATTTATCAACTATCAATCATCATTTATAACTTATGGCAGACCACAACGAATTTGGAAAAATCGCAGAAGATTTAGCAGTGGATTTCTTAGTCAAAAATAAATATAAAATCCTTGTAAGAAATTTCCGTTATCTCAAAGCGGAAGTGGATATCATCGCAGAATTTGAAAATCAAATTGTCATTGTAGAAGTCAAAGCCAGAAATACAGATGCTTTTATGGAACCTCAGGAGGCAGTTAATAAGAAGAAAATCAAATTGTTAATTTCGGCTTCCAACTATTTTATCGAAGAAAATAATATTGATAAAGAAGTCAGATTTGACATCATTTCGGTACTTCCTAATAAACAAAAAACTTTGGAAATTCATCATATTATAGATGCTTTCCAAAGTTTTGAAATATGATTTTGAGGTAGTAGTTTATAGGATTTGGTTAGTAGAATTATAAAAACTAAGACCTGCGACTTACAATCTTAAACCTATTTTATCTCCACACATCCAACTCTTCCGCCCGCATTTCCAGTCGGCTGCGTGTGAAAATCATCAACTCCGGCGTGTATAACAATCGCTTTTCCGATGATATTTTTCATTGGGTCATCACAACCAAGACACCATTTATCGGTGGTGAAAACCAATCTTGCCTGACCGTCTTTCTTAGCATCTAGATTCCCGATATCTCCCATATGGAAGTGTTCTGAATCCCATTTTCCGTGGTCATCTTTGGAAGGATTCCAATGTCCACCTGCAGATGAAGCATCAGTTGCACTACAATTTCCAAATTCGTGGATATGAACAGCATGAAGACCTGGTGTTAATTTGAAAACACTCAAATCCATTTCTACTTTACCTTTTTTCTGAATAAAAGTTGCAGTCCCTTGAGTCTCGGTGTGTGATTTTGGACGAATGATGTATTCTTTTGAAACAGTTTTGCAGGAAGCGAGTGTCAAACCGGCTATTCCAATTAGTAATAAGTTTCTCATAAGATAGTTTATTTGTTTATTTTTTCGATATAACAAATTTAAAGCCAATGTTATAAATAATTGTTTTACGTGAAACATTTACGATTCGGTTAGCAATATCTACGGTTCGGTCATAATTAATTTATTATTGTCATTCACCGAAATATCTTTGAATCAAAATTAAGTGATATGAAATCGCAATAATTTGGAAATACAAATTCCTATGATAATAAGCGATTCCATATGACTTTAGAAAAAGCAATAAATAAACTACATATGAAAACTCAGGGTAAAATTATCGGGCTGTTATTATTTTTAATAAGCATCAGTATTTGGTCACAAATTACCATTTCCGGAAAAGTCACATACAAGAATAAAGCATTGAAAGACATCAATGTAACACTCAAAGATACTTATGATGGCGCAACCACAGATGACAATGGAAATTACACTTTTACCACCACAGAAACTGGAGATAAAACTTTGGTTTTTTCAGGACAAAATTATGATGAAGTCGAGCTTCCCGTAAAAATTGAAGGAAAAAACATTTCTATGAATGCTAACCTCAAGGAACAAATCAGCGAAATCAATGCGGTTGTAATTACTGCAGGAAGTATAGAGGCAAGCGATAAAAAGCGCGCAACCGCTTTATTGACGCCTTTAGACATTTATACGACTGCAGGCGCAAACGGACAGATTTCCTCAGCTTTGGGCTATTTGCCGGGCGTTCAGAAAGTGGGAGAGAGCGAAGGCCTGTTTGTTCGTGGAGGAACTGGTGCTGAAACCAAAATCTTTATGGATGGCAATCTGGTCAATAATTATTTTACCAATTCGGTTCCGGGAATTGCCGGGAGAGACCGTTTCAACACATCTTTGTTTAAAGGGAATGTATTTTCAAGTGGTGGATATTCAGCGGTTTATGGACAGGCTTTGTCATCGGTTTTGATTTTGGAAAGTGTGGATTTGCCAGATACAACATCTTTTGATTTCGGTGTTTCTCCGATTTTCCTTAGTGTGAATTATCAGAAACTGAATCAAGAAAAAACAGCTTCCTGGGGTGTTGCGGGCGGTTATTCTAATCTTGGATTGATGGGGAAATTATTCAATTTCAATACAGATTTTGACAAATATCCACAAGGTTATGGATTCGATGGAAACTTCAGAATTAAAACCAAAAAAGGTGGTTTCATCAAATATTATGGTAGCGTAGATGAAAATAAAATGGCGGTTGGTTCAGAAAGTCTGGACCCGGATTCTGACAAGAATATGGTCAGTCTGAAAGGGCAGAATATGTATCACAATTTGTCTTATAAGGAGAAATTCGGAAAGTATCTTTTGAATATTGGGACTTCTTATACTTATAATTCCAGCGATTTGAATTTTGCTACTTTTAAAGATAATATTGAGCAATCTGATACACCAATCAATAGTCAATCAAATTACATCAATGCAAAAGCAGTTGTTGAAAGAAAAATCAATAGGGTAAGTGTTTTAAGAGCCGGATTTGAATTGAATAATGCTGATGAAACGATGAAATATGGAACTTTCGAAAGAAATTATAAAGATTTGATTTCGTCTGCTTTTGCTGAAACAGATTTGATTTTTACTAATAATTTGACCGCAAAAATCGGAGCCAGAACAGAACATTCTTCTTATCTCGACAAATGGAATTTCTCGCCGAGAGTAGCTTTAGCTTACAGGATTTCCAAAGATTGGACAACTTCTCTTGCATACGGAATCTTCTATCAAAATCCGGAAAGCAAGTATCTTTACAGCAAGAATTTTGATTTCCAGAGAGCCGACCATTATATCTTTCAGGTTCAGAAAAATTCTGACGGAAGAAGTCTAAGATTCGAAGCGTTTTATAAAGATTATAAGAGTCTTATTAAAACAAAATCTTATATCTCGGATAGCTTAATGACCAGTAATCAAAATCAATATTATCAGATTGCCAATAGCAATAATGGTAAAGGCTTTGCAAAAGGAATCGAATTATTCTGGAGAGATAAGAAAACCTTCAAAGACATCGATTATTGGCTGACTTATTCCTATCTGGACTCCAAAAGAGACTTTTTAAACTATCCTTTTAGTTTAGCGCCTAATTTTGCTTCAAAACATACTTTCAGTGCTGTTGCTAAGAAGTTTGTGATGGACTGGAAAACAGGATTTAATCTGTCTTATACTTATTCCAAAGGAAGACCTTATTATGATTTGGTTTCAGAAAATGGAGAGAATACCGTTCGTCATCAAGGAAAACTGAAAGATTACAGCGGACTGAATTTCAGTATTAATTATGTTCCAAGTGTTGGGAAGAAAGATTCGAAATCATTTACTGTATTTGTTTTGAGCATTAATAATATTCTTGGAAATAAAAATGTTTATGGCTATAATTATTCTGCGGACGGAAATAATAGAACAGCCGTTAGACCACCGGTTAATACGTTTGTTTTTGTAGGAGTATTTGTAAGTTTCGGGGTTGATAAAACGAATGATGCAATTAATAATAATTTGTAATAAGTAGAAGAAAGATAATAGAGAAAAGATAAAGGACTTAGATTCTATTGTATATCTTTTCAAAGTATATTAGTCAAATTTTTTAAGGACTTATATCTCGCAGATTGAGCTGATCAAGCAAATTTCTTAACTAATCCAATCAGCTAAATCTGTGAAATCAGCGAGGATTTTAAATAAACAACAGTTCAGTAATCAAAAACAACAGTTCGGTAGAATAAAATTTCAATGAACAAAAACTCATTCTATCTTTGAATCAGAAATTTAAAATAAACAATTAAAAAATATCCAAATGAAAAATCTAATCTTAACAGCAGCATTACTTTTTGTAAGTACAATCACATTTGCACAAACCGCTTTTGAAAAAGCAATGACTGAGAAAATCACCAAAGTGGAAGACCACAAAACACCAGAGGAATTTACGGCACTCGCCAACGATTTTGACAGAATCGGAACTAAAGAAAACAATAACTGGCTGCCGTATTATTACGCTGCCTTTGCAACCATCCAAAAAGGCAGAATTTTAATGCGCAGCGGCAATAAGGTCGGATTAGACAGCGCCGCAGACGAAGCGGATAAATACATTGCAAAAGCAGAAGCCCTGAGCCCGAACAACGCAGAATTATTTATCCTGAAAAAAATGACCAGCGGACTGAGGATGATGGCAGACCCGATGTCCCGATATATGAGCGAGGCGCCTATTGCCCAACAAGCCCTGGCAAAAGCCATAGAATTGGACCCAAACAATCCAAGAATCACGGTTTTACAGGCGGAAGATGCTTATTTTACGCCTGAACAATTCGGTGGAAGCAAAACCAAAGGCGCAGAATTGTTCAAAAAAGCCGTTGAGCAGTTCAATACTTACAAATCAAAATCTTATCTTGACCCAAAATGGGGAAAAGCGGAGGCGGAGTATTTCCTTAATCAGAAATAAAACACAAATATTCATATCTAATCAAATTCCTTCGTTTTGATGAGGGAATTTTTTATTAATGTAATATGACATATCTCCTGCATCCGAAGACAAGAATCTTGGCGTAAAAAACTTAACTTTACAAATCAAAATCGAGATTATGGATGATTTTCTAGCTGCCCGATCTCAGATGGCCGTTTCATTGGGCTTTCACATTATTTTTTCTTGTGTCGGGATGGTTATGCCTTTTCTAATGGCATTTTCACATTACAAATACCTTACAACCAAAGATGAGGTCTACAAAGGACTTACAAAAGCATGGAGCAAAGGCGTAGCCATTCTTTTTGCAACAGGCGCTGTTTCCGGAACGATGCTGTCTTTTGAACTCGGTTTGCTTTGGCCAAAATTTATGGAACATGCAGGTCCAATATTTGGGATGCCTTTTTCATTGGAAGGAACTGCTTTTTTTATTGAGGCGATTGCTATTGGTTTTTTTCTTTACGGATGGGACAAATTCAATAAGTGGTTTCATTGGTTTTGTGGTGTTGTTGTGGGTGTCAGCGGACTAGCCTCCGGAATCTTGGTTGTTGCTGCCAATGCCTGGATGAACAGCCCTGCCGGTTTCGATTATATTAATGGGAAATATCTCAATATAGATCCAATGAAAGCAATGTTCAACGAAGCTTGGTTTCCACAGGCCTTTCATATGACCGTTGCTGCTTTTGCCGCTACTGGATTTGCGGTTGCAGGGATTCATGCTTTGATGGTATTGAAAAAACGAAATGTCAGTTTCCACACAAAAGCTTTCAGAATCTCAGCCGGCTTTGCAATTATAGGAGCTTTACTGGCGCCAATCAGTGGAGATATTGCAGCGAAATCTGTTGCTGTACGACAACCTATAAAATTAGCTGCGATGGAAGCACATTTCGAAACAGAAAAGGGTGCGAGTTTCGTAATCGGAGGAATTCCCGATGAGGAGAATGAACAGATAAAATATGCTATCAAAGTTCCTAAGGTATTAAGTTTTCTTGCATGGGGAGATTTTGATGCTGAAGTAAAGGGTCTGAAAGATTTTCCGAAAGACCATTGGCCTCCTGTTGCAGTGGTTCATTATTCGTTTCAAATCATGATATTTTTTGGAAGTGTGATGATGGTTATCGGGGTTTTATATCTCATTGCTAACTTCTGGAAAAGAGAATGGTTGACAAAAACGTGGTATTTGAGAACATTTGTTGCAGCAATTCCGTTCGGTTATATAGCATTGGAGGCAGGTTGGACTGTTACGGAAGTTGGAAGACAACCTTGGATTATTTATGGAATAATGAAAACGATAGATGCAGTAACACCTATGCCGGGAATCCAATATTCTTTCTACTTTTTTACATTGGTTTTCATATCGTTATCATTAATAATCATTTTCTTGTTGCTTCGTCAAATCAAAATGGTTCCAAAATTATACGATCCCACAGATTCTAATTATAATCCTAAAAACAAGAAATTATGATCTATGTAGTTATTGCATTCCTCTGGGTTTCAATTTGTTTATATCTTATTACAGGAGGAGCGGATTTTGGAGCGGGGATTATCGAACTATTTTCCAGAAAGTCTTATCGTGACAAAACGAAAAAGATCATGTCCAAATCTATTGCACCTATCTGGGAAGCCAATCACATGTGGCTTATCATTGCTGTAGTAATCTTATTTGTTGGTTTTCCGACTATCTATACTACAGTTTCCACTTACCTTCATATTCCTTTGGTTTTGATGTTGGTAGGAATTATTGCGAGGGGAACTGCTTTTACATTTAGAAATTATGATGCAGTGGATGATAGTTGGCAGAAAATTTATACTCAGATTTTTTATTATTCCAGCTTACTTACACCATTCTTTTTAGGGATTATTGCTGCATCTACTATTTCCGGGTCGATAGATACTGAAGCAAAAGATTTCTTAAGTCTTTATATTTTCAGCTGGTTAAATCTTTTTGGAGTTTGTGTAGGCTTTTTTACGGTTGCACTTTGTGCTTATTTGGCATCACTATTTTCACTGTATGAAGCGAGATTCGATGATGCATTATCAATCATGATCAGAAAAACAAGACAAACAGCCGCCTATGTAGTAATTACCGGTATTTTGGTTTTCCTGAGCGCTTATTACTCTGATATTCCTTTATTGAAATGGGTTTTTTCCAAAGCATTGGGAATCATTGCAATTACACTGGCAACTATCAGTTTACTTTTCACAAATGAAGCGATCGTTAAAAGTAAATTTTTAACAGTAAGATTATTAGGTGGTTTCCAAATTATAATGATTTTAGTAGCTGCGACATATCAGCATAATCCTAATATTATACTTTTCGCAAACGGCACTCATCTTTCTTTGTTTGATTCCAGCGCTGCTCCTAAAACCATCGAAGCTTTGGGATGGGCACTTTTGTTGGGAAGTATATTTATTTTACCGTTTCTTTTTTATCTGTTATTTTCTTTTGGAAACCAAAGCAAAGCCAATCATTACGAATAATTAAAACCCTTTATCAATCGTTATTTTTTCTTAGTGGTCTTATTTTTGATATTAACGCTTTATCTAAAATTAAATAAACTTAATCTTATGAAAAAACTATTATTGGCACTCGGACTTTTTGCGGGCGTTTTATCTTACGCACAGGCTTGGACAGGAAAAGGCGACCAAAAATTACAGGTTGGTCTTAATGCTTGGGGAAACGGAACCGGTATTACTGGAACTTACGACTATGGTTTATCAAAAATTGTATCATTAGGAGGTGGGGCTAATATCTACTTTAGTGGGTACAAAGATGATAATAAGGATAATAATTTCTTCATCTTTGGTAGAGCCAATTTCCATTTACAGGATCCTTTGAGCCTGCCTAGCCAATGGGATATCTATCCAGGTGTTGACCTTGGACTATTGGGGAGAGACTTCGGACTTGGAGTTCATTTGGGTGTAAGATATTTCTTCAACGAGAATATCGGAGCTTATATCGAAGCTGGAAACAACGGAAGTATCGGGGTTTCTTTTAATTTCTAAATTCTACACCAAATCATATATAAAAATGCATTCCAAAATTTTGGAATGCATTTTTATATATGTATATGTGATTTGATATTTTACTTATCCTTTTCTTTCTCAATTTTTTCTATCATTTTTTCAGCATTACCGTTGGTTCCGCCAAGACTGATTGCTTTTTTATAACTATCCAATGCCAAATCGTATTGCTTATTGGTATAATAGGCCTCTCCTAAACTATCGAAAAGGTTGGCATCTTTAGGAAACTCATTGGTAGCCAGTTTAAATATTGTTACTGATTCGTTGATTTTTCCGAGCTTTAATAGTTCATATCCTAATTTATTAAGTTCGCCCGGATTATCAAAGCTATATTCATTTTTAGAATTTTCTTTAAGTAAATAGTAAGTCTCTATAGCTTTATTTACATTATTGAGAGCTTCTTTTCTTATCGCTTGATAAACAGATTTTTTAGGAATTTCATAATCTTTTCCTAACATTAAATTATGAATAATATGCCCTAAATCCCAAACTCTATTCAGATTATTGGACACTAGAATTATTGTGATATTATTTTTAAAATCGTTTAAAAAGATGGATTCAAATTTATAAGAAACGCCATTGTGCCTTTGTAATTCTTCTTTTTCAAAGTATCTGCCAAGTGACCCACCTTCTTCTTTTGCGTAGGGATTATTCAACAAAGTTTGAAAAGATTCTTTGGATATTAAACGATTAGTATTCATCGCTTCGATCCATTTATATAAATCATTGATATCTACCCAAAGCCATCCACTAATAAAGTTCATTTCTGGGCATCTGGCATTGTCAAAATCATAGCAGGACGTTCGGTTTTTATAACCCGATTTGGGGTCAAAAACCGAATTTATCATTTTTAAAGGTTTAACAATGTTTTTAATGACAAATTGCTGATAAGACATTCCCGTAACCTTTTCAATGATTCTTCTTTGCAAAAAGACGTTACTGTTATCATATTTGTAACTGGTTCCCGGTTCAAAAAGTAGACTATCATTACTTCTCAAGATATTCCAGGCTTCTTCATCATTCTTAGGCGCAATTGGGTCGATTCGAGGAATACCGCTCGCATAATTGATAAGCTGTCTTACAGTAACTTTCTCTGCCCATTTTGGTAATCCCAGATTAAATTTAGATATGTTGTCATCAAGATTAAGAAGTCTGCGTTCCACCAAAATCATAATGGCTACTGCATTAAATTCCTTAGCAATAGAGCCAATGTTGAATATTGATTTTTTATTTAAAGCAGTTTGTTTCGTTTCATCTGTATAACCAAATGATTTTTGATAGATGATCTTATTATTTTCAGCGACAAGGACATTCCCATTGAATAAACCTCTTTCATAGGATTTTGCCATTACAGAATCAATCTGATGGGCTTGTCTTTTTATAGTTTTATCAACTTTGACATCTGTTTTTTGTGGCTTAATGGGTTGAATGTTTTTCTCACTTTTTTGAGAAAATACATTTATTGAAAAAAGAAAGATTACAATTATATTTTTCATTAGTAATTTTGAGTTTTACTTTACGACATTCTTTTAAGAAATTCTATGCAACAATTTTCTTGGGTGCTAGAGTTGCAGAAAACTTTTGAAGTCAATCCTATATTTATTTTTAGATTATTTTGATGCAAATATGCTTCAAAAAGGCTCAGGATACGACCGATTAAAAAAAATCGAACTCATTTTTGAAAAATAATTTGATCTTAGGAAGCTTGTTTTCTGTAATCTGTTGGCGTTTTTCCTGTATATTTTTTGAAAGAAGTATTAAACGAAGATTTTGAATTAAAGCCAACTTGATACAAAATTTCCAAAACAGTCAGTTCTTTTTGAGAAGGATCTTTAAGGATTTGCATTGCCCTTTCAATTCTATATTCATTGACGAAATCGAAAAAGTGTTTATCCATATACAGATTGATCAAAGTCGACAAATCTTTAACGGGCATTTTTACTTGTTCTGATAAATCCTGAATGGTTAATGATGAATCTAAGTAAGGTTTTTTTTCCACCATAAAATCTTTTAAGAATTCTATCTGCTTATTTTTTTCATCATCTATTAATGGCGAAGATTTTTGCTTTGCAACAACTTCTGTAATTGGTTTTAGATCTGTATTTACTCCTCGAAAAAATCCCGGATTGTTTAACGCAACAAATAGATACCAGCAGGTACAAAATAAAAATGCAAACCCATCAAGCGTTACGATCCAGGCTCTGATCTCTCCCAAACCAATAGTAAGAGTAACCAGCCATCTTAGAAGTACTAAAAAATGTAAGAGATAGTATAGAATTGTGATTCTGTAAAGAGCAATAATTACAGAAATATTCGGATTCGTATAATTTTCGAGATAGACTGTTCTGGACTTCCTAATAACCAAAAATGAAGCAATGAAATAAACTTGAAATAGTAATTCGAAAAGAATCTGGAAAAAATGTGTAATAGGCATTTGATTCATTGCCTTTATGAATTGCAATTTCAAAGCTGTATTTTCGAAATATATACCCTGCATTAAATACAAATTGTAAGCAACAAATGGGATAACGTGCAGTAAATGTTTTCGTTTTAATCGAAAATTCGAAAAACAAACGGACAATACATAGAGATAAAACGATGCCGGGACCAAATAGACAATACTCCAACGAAAAGCATTGAGGTTGATAAAATGATCTGGAATATGACGAATTAAAAATTTACAGGCGTCTAAGGCATTTCCAATAAGAAAAAAAGCAAAAAGGCGATTCCCTAATTTATATTTTGTTTTAACAGTCAACAAAAACAAGGCGAGAAGAAGCACCAAAAATATTCCTATAAATGCTGTTATTTCTAAAAACCCGTATCTGTCCATATTTTGTTTTGATGATGTCTAGCTCCAAATCGCAAGAATACAAACTTAAAGATATTAATCAAATAAAACGCTTCCGTTTTTTATAAGCTTTTGTGATCTATTCCTTCAGTTTAATATTCTTATTCTGTGGCGGAAGAGGAACATAACCGTTATCATTAATCACTTTTGGAAACTCGTGATTGGCCCATTTTGTTTTGGCTTCTTCTATGATTTCTCTGGAAGTTCCAACGAAATTCCAATAGATATACCTTGGTTCCGGAAAAGGTTCGCCTCCGAAAATATAAACTGTCGAATCTGGCTTCAAAATAAAATGACAAAGTTTGGAATCTTTTGCAATCAGAATATGTTTTGGGTTGTAAAGATTGCCTTCACTTTCGATATTACCTTCCAAAATGTAAAGCGAAGATTCTCCAAAAAGGTAATCTCCCAGAATGATTTCCCTGTCTTCCTGAAGCGTGTTTTTGACTTCCAGGAAATAAAGCGGTGAGTAAGCAGGAACAGGAGATTTGCGTCCAAGAATCTCACCTGCGATCAATTTATAATCTACGCCATTATCTTTCCAGCTTGGGATATCTTCTTTGTTGATGTGGAAAAACTCGGGTTCCATTGTTTCCAGTTCTTTTGGGAGTGCTACCCAGATCTGTAGTCCATGAAGGTTTTTATCGGTTGTTCGCAGATATTCCGGTGTTCTTTCGGAATGGGCAACGCCTTTTCCGGCGGTCATCCAATTCACTGCGCCTTCTTTGATCTCAATCTCTGTCCCGAGTGAATCCCGGTGCATGATACCCCCTTCAAACAAAAAAGTGAGTGTAGAAAGTCCGATATGCGGATGTGGTGGGACATCCAGGTTTTCATAATCTTTGAGCGCAGCAGGCCCCATGTGGTCTATAAACACGAATGGTCCAACACTTCTTTTCTGAGTAAACGGTAACAATCTGCCAACTAAAAAGTTGCCGATATCCGCTGCTCTTTCCTCTATTATCATCTCGATATTTGACATAATTTCATTTTTAAATTTGATTTAAAATTAAGGATTTAACTTTAAGAATGAATTAATAATTTTCAAACTTAAAGTATGCAAAAGTTTTTTTAAAACCTAATGCCTTTAAGGTTATTTTGTCATTCCGTGGGAATCTCGACAGTTGTGTTTAGATTCTTTCAGAATAACAAACTTTGTGGTTAATGACAAATGCTGATTCGAAGCTGGAACCTGCAGCCCGACTTGAACGGAGCTCATCCGCCAGAGGTGGATAGCGGGAGTGGAAGGCGGAAAAGCTGCCCAAATAATTTTAATAACTTGTCAACTGATGACTTTTTGACAAAGATTTTTCATTGGTACAGTTTCTGACTGAAATGATTACCTTTGCGTACCTATAATTTTAAAACATATTAATGGAATTAGCATTAAAGATATTTCAGTTTGTACTGAGCATCTCTATTCTTGTAACTTTACACGAGATCGGGCACTTTTTGCCGGCGAAATGGTTCAAAACCAAAGTAGACAAATTCTTTTTATTTTTCGACCCTTATTTTTCCATCTTCGCTATGAAGAAGATCAATGGAAAATGGCAATATAAATTCCTTTCCAAAAACCAACCGACTGAAGAAGAGGTGGAAATAGATGGGAAAAAAGTGCTTCAGCCTATCGATATTTCTGCACTTCCGGACGATGACTGGAGAAAGCACGAAGGTGTGAAATACGGAATCGGATGGCTTCCTTTCGGTGGTTATGTGAAAATCGCCGGAATGGTGGATGAAAGTATGGACACCGAACAACTGAAAAAACCGGCGCAACCGTGGGAGTTTCGGGCAAAACCGGCTTGGCAGAGACTGATAATTATGCTTGGTGGTGTAACGGTGAATTTCTTTTTGGCTTGGTTGATTTTTGGTTCATTATCTTATTTTTACGGAGAGGAGAATTACGATACCGAGAAACTTGGCGGAAAAATGTATTATTCTGAGCCATCATTAAAAATGGGTTTTGAAAATGGTGATAAAATCTTAAAGGTTGATGGCAAAGTTCAAAAGGACTTTGATAAATTATCTTTGGATGTCCTGTTAAGTGATAACGTAACTGTTCTAAGAAACGGAAAAGAAGTGACTTTCCCAACAAATGACGAAGGAAAAGCATTGGTTTTGCAGGCTGAAACACCTAAGGCTTTCCTAATGCCAAGAATTGCACCAATAGTTGATACTATTCGCCAAAAATCTACATCGGATGCTGGACTTAAACTTGGTGATAAAATTCTTAGCATCGATAATCAGAAAATTAATTATTATGATGAATTAGCACCTATCGTTTCCAAAAAAGCAGGAAAGAAAATAGATGTTTTGGTTAATCGTAATCAAACTTTGATTCCATTATCTATTCCCGTGGATAAAGAAGGAAAAATTGGGGTTGGTTCTTTCAAAGATTACAAAAAGATGATAACTTTGAACCATTATTCTATTTCTGAGGCTATCGGACGAGGTTATATACGAACTATTGAAAGTTTGACTTATCAGATAAAGCAATTCAAATTAATTTTCAATAAAACCATTAAAGGTTATAAGAAAGTAGGCGGACCTATCGCTATTGTTAATAATATGCATGTAGACAAAAATAAAGATGGGGGACTTTCCATCAACTGGCACGAGTTCTGGGCTTTTACGGCTAAGTTTTCTGTTTGGTTGGCATTTCTTAATCTGATTCCGATTCCAGGATTAGATGGTGGCCACGTTCTGTTTACATTATGGGAAATTATTACCAGAAAACCAGTGCCACAGAAAATATTGGAAAACGCACAAATGGTAGGTGTAATTTTCTTGTTAGGCCTTATGGCGTTAATATTTGGAAATGATATAGTTAAGCTGATAGCGCAAGCTTTGGGCTAAAAAAATTAAAAAAAGTTTCAAAAAAAGTTTTGGAGTTTTTAAAAAAGTTTCTATATTTGCACACGCTTAAAGCAAAAAGAAACATTCCTCTTTAGCTCAGTTGGTTAGAGCATCTGACTGTTAATCAGAGGGTCGCTGGTTCGAGCCCAGCAAGAGGAGCAAAACCACTAGATTAGTCTGGTGGTTTTTTTGTGTATTTATTTCAAATAATTTTGGTTTTGATAGTAAGCAATATTCTTGTGGATAAGAATCAATATTAAAAGTTTGTTAAATATTATTATTGTAACATCAAAACGCTTATTTTTGTATGGTTATTGATTTAATCTATTAAAATTAAGTTTAATTTTATTTAAATTAATATAATTACAAAAATTAACATCTTGGCAAAGTCTTACGGGGATATTTTTGAGAACAATAAAAAGTGGGTAGCATCAAAGCTATCTACTAATCCGGAGTATTTTCATGAGCTGTCTAAAACACAAAATCCAGAATATCTTTACATTGGTTGCTCAGATAGTCGTGTAACTGCAGAAGATATGATGGGAGCAGAACCGGGGGAAGTTTTTGTTCACCGGAATGTTGCCAATGTTGTAAATACTTTGGATATGAGTTCAACAGCTGTTATTCAATATGCTGTGGAACATCTAAAAGTGAAGCATGTTATTGTCTGTGGACATTATAACTGTGGTGGAGTTAAAGCCGCAATGTCATCTCAAGATCTCGGACTAATGAATCCATGGCTTAGAACAATCAGAGATGTGTATAGATTGCATCATGTGGAACTGGATGATATAAAAGACGAAGCCAAAAGATACGACAGGCTTGTTGAGCTGAATGTTCAAGAACAATGCATCAATGTAATAAAAATGGCTTGTGTTCAGGAACGTTATATATTGGAAGAACATCCGGTTGTTCACGGATGGATTTTCGATTTAAGAACTGGTAATATTATCGATTTGGAAATTGATTTTGAAAAAATCTTAAAAGATATACAGAAGATATATAACCTCACGGATTCTGACTGGGTAATGAGCAGAAAAAAATAAGTTCTTCAAATAGAATATGAAGCATTTGAGTATTATAACATTAATGGTTTTTCTAAACTTTACTGCACTTCCAGGAGTTGCCGTAATATTTGGTTGGGATCTACCAAGAACTAATGTTGTAATCAATGAAGAGGAACAACATTCTAATAATACAATAATTATCTACGAAAAAACGATTCCAAAAATGATGGATATCCACGATTTCATCAAGTTTTTCGAATTAGATACACATAAAAAAATTACTGTAAGCAGGGAAACAAAACTATATTTTCCTCCTCAGCTTAGTATATTCTCTCCCCCTCCGGAAGTAATATAAATAACACTATTTCTAAAACATCTTTAGAATCATATTTATCCGTTTGTTAAAGGAAACAAAAGGGAAATGATTTTATATGATTCATTACTAAAATATTGATTTATTATAATCAATTACATCTGTTATTTATATTTATGAAGTCATCTCGAGCCAGATGATAACATAAGACAAATAAAAATATATTATTTTCTTATGAAAAAGTCAACATCTTTGTTTGGAGGTATCAAAGAAAACTTTCCATCCGGATTAGTCGTATTCCTTGTAGCATTACCATTATGCCTAGGAATTGCATTGGCGTCAGGAGCACCTCCATTATCTGGCATCATTGCAGGTATTATTGGGGGAATTGTAGTAGGTTCAATCAGTAATTCTAATATTTCTGTTTCCGGACCTGCTGCGGGCCTTACTGCTATTGTTTTAGTTGCTATTACAGATATTGGTGCTTTTGAATTATTTCTTTGTGCAGGAATTATCGCAGGAATCATTCAGCTAATTCTGGGATTTGTACGAGCAGGAAGTATTTCAAATTATTTTCCGAACAATGTTATCGAAGGAATGTTAGCCGGTATTGGAATCATTATTATACTGAAGCAGCTTTCACACGCCGTGGGATTTGATAAAGATTACGAAGGACACGAATCTCTTTTTGACAATGGAATTAATTTCGGGTATTTTTCTGAATTATTAGGAGCTATACATCCGGGTGCTGTTATAGTAACTTTAATTTCTATGGGTATTTTGTTGGCATGGGATCATATTCCCAGCCTTAAAAGACTCAAACTTTTACCCGGTGCATTGGTTGCAGTGATCGGAGGAATTTTAATCAACGAGTTATTTAAACTTACCGGAAGTTCTTTAGCCATTTCTTCAAAACATTTGGTTACGCTTCCCACACCAACAACTTTGGATGAATTCAAAGATCTAGTGACCTTTCCGGATTTTGCCGGATTTACAAATCCTAAGGTATGGATCACGGGTGCCACAATAGCAATTGTAGCATCTATCGAAACTTTACTTTGTATAGAGGCCTCTGATAGACTAGATATAAGAAGAAGAATCACGGATACAAATCTTGAACTTAAAGCTCAAGGAATAGGAAACGTAATAAGCTCTTTTATTGGAGGATTACCAATGACATCTGTTGTTGTAAGGAGCTCTGCCAATGCTAATGCCGGTGCGACGTCAAAAGTATCTGCAATTATCCATGGTGTTTTATTGTTGCTTTGTGTACTGACGATTCCTGTTGTTTTAAATTTGATTCCGTTGGCAACATTGGCAGCTGTACTGATTTTGGTAGGATATAAATTAGCGAAGCCAGCAACCTTCAAACACTTTTGGCATAATGGAAAGTATCAGTTTATTCCTTTTGTGGCAACCGTTGTTGCTGTTGTAGCAACAGATCTTTTGAAAGGTGTTGGGATTGGGCTGCTGATCTCCATTGTTTATATCTTGCAAGGAAATATGAAACGAGCCTATTACCTTAGCCGAGAAACACTTAACGATGCTGATGAGATTACAATCAAATTGGCAGAAGAAGTTTCTTTCCTCAATAAAGCAGCGATTAAGAAAACATTAAAAAATATCAAGTCGGGATCGAAGGTAATCATCGATGCCAAAACGACTTCTTATATCACAACAGATGTACTGGAAATGATACAGGATTTTGCAAACGTAAGAGCAAAAGAAGAAGACATCGATGTTGAATTAGTAGGATTCAAAACTTCGTATAGAGACTATGCGAGCGATCAGGATTCTCATGTGGTGGTAACACATAAAAGAGCCATGTAAATCAATCCGTTTTAATTATTAACAATTAAAGCACACACATTTAAAATTTAAAAAAATATGAAAGCACATACATCCGAAACACAAGCAACCATTACACCTGAAAAAGCCTTAGAGTTTTTGAAAGAAGGAAACCAAAGATTTGTGAATAATCTAAAAGCAAATAGGGATCTTTTGGAACAGGTGAATGCAACGCGTGCAGGACAGTGGCCTTTTGCTGTAATATTGAGCTGTATTGATAGCCGTACATCCGCAGAATTGATTTTTGACCAAGGTCTTGGCGACATCTTCAGTGTAAGAATCGCCGGAAATTTTGTAAATCAAGACATTCTTGGTTCTATGGAATTTGGTTGTAATGTAGCAGGTTCAAAACTCGTAGTTGTTCTTGGACATACCAAATGTGGAGCATTAAAGGGTGGTTTGGACGCAGCAGCAATAGAAGGAATGGGAATGGATAATCTAAATCACTTGATTGGTCATTTTGATCCTATCATCAAAAATATCATTAAGGATGGTGAAGAGCGTTCGTCTAAAAATGAAGATCTTCTTGAAAGATTGAATCACCACAATGTAAAACACGCCATAGAAGACATTCGTAGACAAAGTTCAACTCTGAAAAGACTTGAAGACGAAGGTAAAATCAAAATCGTGGGTGCAAATTACGACGTAGAAACAGGCGTTGTAAACTGGTTATAGAATAATATTTTTCTTCATACAATTAGGGAAGTAGGCCGGGCAATTGTCCGGCTTGCTTATTTTCCACTATTGAAGAAACAATTTAGATAATCTCAAAGTAATTATACATTAAACCAAAAATGAAATTATTCCTAAAAAGTCACATTCTTTCAGGATTTTCAATTGATTACAATAGTCATACGTCCAAATATGCTCAAATAAAAGAAGGGATGAAATTATCCGACGCAAGAGAAATTCTAGGAATTCCCGATGAATCGAAATATTTTAATGATGATATTATGGATGTCTATTATTACTTCCCAACAGCAGAAGCTAGATTTTTCTATTCGAAAAAAGACAGTCTGTTAAATCGCTCGTGGAGAACAGATTGGGATTAAATCTTACTTCCCATTAAAAGCACTCATTGTATTCTGAACACCAGCAAAGACAAAAGATAACGCTGCTTGAGAGAACTTTTCTATTCTTTCCGGCAACTTGGCACTTTCCTCTTCATTCCATTTCCCTAAAACATAGTCAATCTGTTGACCATCCTTGAACTCGGCAGAAATCCCGAAACGTAATCTTGCATATTGATTTGTATTCAGAACGGCTTCTATATTTTTGAGACCGTTGTGTCCGGCTGGACTTCCTTTCATTTTCATTCTCAATGAACCAAAAGGTAATGCTAGATCATCAGTAATAATTAAAATATTTTCCAACGGAATATTTTCTTTCTGCATCCAGAATTTGACAGCATTGCCCGAAAGGTTTACATAGGTGTCAGGTTTTAAAACAAACACTTTTCTACCTTTATATTTACCTTCGGCAAGTAGTCCGAAGTTGGAAGATTTGAAGGGTGCTTCTATCTTTTCGGCAATTTTCTCTGCCACTTTGAAGCCGATATTGTGTCGGGTTTCTGCATACTCTTCGCCTTTGTTTCCTATGCCGACAATAAGATATTTCATTAATCTTGATATTTATATTCGATAAAATCTTGTCCGGCAGTACTTTTTGTAGGATAATTTTTACTATCATAAGTATGCGAAAAAGACATTACTTCTGCAGAAGCACCCGTGTTGGTAACTGTTGTTTTTAAAGAATTGTTTGTGGATAGAAAATTTCCACCTTGTGGAGCTATGCCAATCAAAGAGAGGTTGTATTCTAAAGGAAGGAGTTTGTAGGGTGATTTTTTTGAATCATAAGTGAAGGAAACAGTATTCGTTTCTGGGCTCATTTCCAGATCTCCGGTTACAGGATTATAAACACCATTTTTGGTCACAGACTTCGTCATGTTTTCTCCCTGGAATTCATATGTCGTTTCTAAATATGCTTTAATAGGAAATGGAACTGTATACTCCTGAATAGAAATGATTTTCGAAAGTTTTCCTCCGGAATAGCTATAATTGGCAGTAATTTTTGCTATGCCAGTAACTTCTGTAACAACCTTAGTAAGATTAGTCCCGGCATAAGTGAAAACGGCAGTTTCTCCAGCATTGGACATTTTGGAGATTTTGTTGCTGCTATTATAGTCAAACTTGGTAACTTCTCCATCAGCATCTGTATAAGAAATCAGCTTTGTTCCGGTATAATTATAGGTATAATTCTCATCTTCATATTGTCCCGTATCATCTTTGAGATGCGACTTCATTTGTTTTAACAGCCTGGTTGTCGTTCCAGAGCCACCATTATTAGGATTGGTTTCGTATTCTACACCATTCAGAAAATCACCGTTTGCGTCCTGACTCGGTTCACAAGAAGACAGTGTAAAAAATCCGAATATCAATAATAGGAAAGGAAATATATTTTTCATTGATTGTTTTTCTAATTGCAAAGTTAATTTTTTTAAGATTAATAATTATTTGAAGCGAAACTATTTATAGTCAAAGTGCTCTAAAGAGTTTTGACTTTTAAGCTGATTCAATTCTTCATGATAAGCTTTCAGTTGTTTCTCATTTAGAGTTCCATTGTTTTTATAAATTTCAACTCTTCTTTTGATTTCTGAATCAAAATATGTTTTAAAGCTTTCAATAGTTTCCTGTTTATTCCATAACTCATAATATTCACAGATATTGCTAAGGAAATCATTCAGTTCTTCGGCTGTTTTTTCATCTACGTTTTTACCAAACGATGTTACCGAACAATAGATTGGTTTTTTATCCGGTTCTGTTTTGGTCATAAACTCCCGATATTTGTTATCAATGAGAGATTCGATTTGTTCTTTGTTGAAATAGATATCTTCATCAATATCTTTCATCTGAACAAAATCTCCGGAACTGTAATTATTATTAAAAATATAATTCGCATAAACCACAATCTCACCTTTTCCCAAACCTGGCGAAATTCCATAATGTTCCGAAAGGTAAAACAACGCAGGCTCAGAATAATCGATACTGTCTTTTAGATTTGCGACAAACAGTTCGATTTTGGTTCCGTCTTTATCTGTGGCGATTCTTTTTTCAAGATTCTTGTAAGATTGATATTCATACAAAGTATCCGACGCTTTTTTGAAATATCGAATAGGCGATTCTGCACTGTAAGTCCGGAAGCCATTACCCGAAACATACTTTTTGTTATAAAGCAAACCATCCATTCTATAGATATTTTTACGATAAGCGTAATAGAAATTAATGGTATTTCTAATATATTTCTTCTCAGAATTGTAACTTATCGAATAAGCAGGAACCGATTTGTCTTTGGAATTAAATCTCACAGAAATCCCAGCTTCGTTATCTGCTTCACTTAGAAAAGTCATTTCCTTGTCGTAATGATATTTCAGAATTTGAGCGTTGCAAAAAGAAACCATTGCTATGAAAAACAATAGAATAAATTTCTTTTTATTAAAGTAAAATCGAGGTTGGTCCATTAAGAATTATTCTTTACTTCAAGAAATCAAGTCTATTGGGATTTTGTCTGCAATTGAGAAAAAAGAGAACCCAAATTTCATCTTCATTAACAGAGAAATAAAACTTAACATTTCTATTCCCAATCAAAGCTTGAAATATATTTTCTGAAAACTTTTGATAAACAACGAGATTTTGAGATACATTTTCCAGAACATTTTCCAGTTCAGCATACAAATCTAGAATCTCTTTTTCCGTCCATCTGTAATAGAGAAATTCTGCAATTTCGATTAAAGATTCTTCTGCTTCTTTTGTGTATCTAATTCGCATAATTTTTGGAAGAACTTATCTTTCATCTCCTTGGAATCAATGGAGTTTTCTTTATTAGCTTTTTCACGTATATTTTCAAGATATATTTTCAACTTATCTTCAGAAATCTCATCTTCTATAATTTCGATTTCTTTATATTTTTTCAGAAAATCTTTTACCAAAGAAAGTAAATTTGGATTTTCTGTTCTTATTGTTAAAGTATTCATTTCTAAAATTTTATTAATCAAATATAATCAATTTTAACCCAAAATCCTATTCAAAACCAGATTCACCTCATCCACATTTTTCACGTTATCCTTTCTCATCATCAGCTGGTTGTTCTTTTCTTTTAACGTCGCTTCCGCAGGATTTTGTGTGAGATAAGATATGATTTTTTTGAATTTTTCGCTTTGATAGAATTTATCTTGAGGATTTACAGGGAAATAACCGAGGAAAACTTTGTTCTTCACTACTAATTTATCAAATCCAATTTCCGCCGCGAGCCATTTCAGTTCCACAGATTTCAGAAGATTGATTGCTTCACTTGGCAATTCTCCGAATCGGTCTTTCAGCTCATTTTCAAAAGCTTGTAACTCTTTCGCGTTTTGAATTTCAGCTAATTTTTGATAAAGTGACAAACGTTCTTCAGTCGAACTCACGTAATCATCAGGTAACATCAATTCCAAATCTGTGTCGATGTTCACTTCTTTTGTCGATTTGATAAGCTTATTTCTGTCCTCTTCATTTTCGAAAAGATTTTCAAAATTCTCATCATCTTTCAATTCTTCAAGAGCTTCCTGCATCATTTTTTGATAAGTTTCAAAACCCATTTCATTGATAAATCCACTTTGTTCTCCACCCAACAAATCTCCCGCTCCTCTGATTTCCAAATCCTTCATCGCAATCTGAAAACCACTTCCCAAATCCGAGAATTGTTCAATCGCTTCCAGACGTTTTCTCGCATCGGAAGTCATCATATCGAACGGTGGCGTTATCAGATAACAAAACGCCTTTCTGTTGCTTCGTCCAACTCTTCCACGCATCTGGTGCAAATCTGCCATCCCGAATCTGTGAGCATCATTAATGAAAATCGTATTCGCATTTGGAACATCCACGCCACTTTCTACGATTGTTGTTGCTACAAGAACATCGTATTTTCCTTCCATAAAATCAAGGATATTCTGTTCCATTTGTTTTCCGTCCATTTGTCCGTGGCCCGTAATCACTCTTGCATCAGGAACCAAACGCTGAATCAATCCGGCAATATCTTTCAGATTTTCGATTCTGTTATTGATGAAATAAACCTGTCCGCCTCTTTGTAATTCGTACGAAATCGCATCACGTAGAATCTCTTCATTAAAGCCAACAATGCTCGTCTCAACAGGCTGACGGTTTGGCGGTGGTGTTTTGATCACCGATAGATCTCTCGCTGCCATTAATGAAAATTGCAACGTTCTGGGAATTGGCGTTGCCGTCAATGTCAACGTATCGACATTGGTTTTCATCGTCTTCAATTTATCTTTTACCGATACTCCGAATTTGTGTTCCTCATCGATAATCAACAATCCAAGATTTTTAAATTTCACTTTGTCCGAAACCAATTGATGCGTTCCAATCACAATGTCGATTTTCCCATCTTTCAAACCTGCCAAAGTTTCAGATTTCTGCTTTGCGGTACGGAATCGGTTCAGATAAGAAATATTAACCGGAAAGTCCTTCAAACGTTCTTTGAAACTTCTGTAATGCTGAAAAGCCAGAATCGTTGTCGGAACCAGAATCGCAACTTGTTTGCTGTCAGTCGCCGCTTTGAAAGCCGCACGAATCGCAACCTCAGTTTTCCCGAATCCAACATCGCCACAAATCAATCGGTCCATCACGCCTTCCGCTTCCATATCTTTTTTTACATCCAAAGTCGCTTTCTCTTGGTCTGGCGTATCTTCATAAAGGAAACTTGCTTCCAACTCATTCTGAAGATAAGAATCCGGAGAATATTGGAATCCTTTCGCCGTTTTTCGCTGAGCATATAACTTTATCAAATCAAATGCAATCTGTTTAACTCTAGCTTTCGTCTTCTGCTTCAGTGACTTCCAAGCAGGAGAACCGAGTTTGCTGAGAACGATTTCTTTTCCGTCCGGTCCGTTATATTTTGAAATTTTATGAAGGGAATGAATACTCACATAAAGCAAGTCTCCATTTTTATAACTTAATTTGAAACATTCCTGAATTTTCCCGTCATTATTGACTTTCACCAATCCCATAAATTTCCCAATCCCGTGGTCGATATGCGCAATGTAATCACCAACTTTCAAAGACATTAAATCTTTGAGCGTCAGTTGTTCCGACTTTGCAAAAGTGTCTTTGGACTTGTAGCGTTGATATCGGTCAAAAATCTGATGGTCTGTGTAAACCAGAATTTTATTTTCAGAATCCACAAAACCTTCATGAAGTTCCGATTTGAAACTTTTAAAAGGAATCTCATGTTCCAATTCTTCAAAAATCGATTCTAATCTTTCTTTTTGTTTTTCTGATGAAAAAGAAATCCAAGTATCAAAACCCTGACTTTGCTTTTCTTCCAAATCCTGAATCAACATTTCGAAGTTCTTATGGAAACTCGGTTGTTGTGTTTGATTGAGTTTAACGGTTGTCATTCCGAGGAACGAGGAATCGTTACTGTTAACA
Organism: Chryseobacterium sp.; assembly: GCA_003248755.1. Lineage (GTDB taxonomy): Bacteria > Bacteroidota > Bacteroidia > Flavobacteriales > Weeksellaceae > Epilithonimonas. Next base: position 65,214 of record QFQW01000002.1, read on the forward strand.
GATTCTTCATTTCGCTGTGCTTCATTCTGAATGACAGATGCAAAATCAATTGTTTTGAATTTGATTAATCGATTCTGAAATTCCTGTTCCGAAATGAATAATTCTTCCGGCGTTCTGTGCTTAATATCTTTACTTAGATTTTCATATTGTTCCAAAGATTTTTCATAGAAAGTTCGGATTCTTTTAACGCCTAAAAACAGATTTTTTGAAACGATAAAACTGTCATCCTGCAAAATATCTAGAAACGAAACCTTGCTTCCCGAAACCGAAAAATTCATATTGGAAACCAACTGAAATTCTGTGATTTTATCAATCGAAAGCTGCGATTCTATATCGAAAGTTTTGATGCTTTCAACCTCATTCCCAAAAAAAGTGATACGATAAGGCTTTTCATTTGAGAAAGAAAAAACATCCACGATTCCGCCACGAACAGAGAATTCTCCAGGCTCGGAAACAAAATCAGTTTGATTAAATTGATAATGATTCAGCAACTCGTCCACAAAATCAAAATCCAGTTGGTCTCCCACTTTTATATGATGAGAAATCGCTTTGAAATCTTCTTTTTTTAGAACTTTTTCTGACAAAGCGCCAATAAAAGCTACAATCACTTTCGGAGCATTTCCGGAATTGATTTTATTAATAACTTCGGTTCTAAGAACAAGATTTGCATTCTGAGTTTTCTCGACTTGATACGGTTCAAGATGTGTTGCGGGAAAATAAAGGACATTTTCTTTTCCCAACAAATCTTCCATTTCTGCATTGATGTAAAGCGCATCTTCTTTATCATCAACAAGATAAAGAATCGTTTTTTTCTGAGTCAAGAAAAGTTCCGAAGCCAAAATTGAAACCGCAGAACCAGCACTTCCTTTGACCGAAATATGTTGATTGTTATTTAATTGAGAAAAAATCTCATTCCCGAATTGTTTCTTAAGCAAGTCCGGAAGCAGATTTTGATTGATTTTTTTTAATTCCATTGATGTGGGTATAAACGCAAAAAGCGATTCCGAGATATTTTCGGAATCGTTATTTGTTACAAAGATACTATTTTTCAAAAAAATTAGTTTTAATTTTACAGTCCTAAACTATGAGCATTTGAAATTCGGTTTCAAAATATTATCCCTTTTCTGCCTGTTGTCGCTTCTTTTTATACAATGTAAAGATGATGACACTAACATTTTTCGTGCTTACGTAGAAGGGAAAATCACGTATTCTGACGCCAAGTTTTTGGAAGAGCCAATTCATCTTGTAAAAGATAAAAAAATCATAGCAGAAACCTTTCCGAAAGAAAGCGGAAGTTTTGTTTTAGCCGGACCTTATGACAAAGGCGCTTATAAATTCCAACTAAAGAACTTTAAGATAAAATCTTTTTCAACTGACACCCAAGGATGTAAAATCTCTAGTGATTCCTTAAGCATCGAAATTCCTGATGGTGTGACTTACGTTATTTTCAATGATATAACTTTGAAATAATGAAGAAATTTTTACTCTTTTCTTTTGTATTGATTTCCGTTTCGACCTTTTCTCAGAGAAGAAAAAAACAAGACTGGACGGAAAATGTAAAATATTCCATCGACCCACATGTGAAAGTGATGACATCTCTCGGAAACAATTTTATGAAAGATGCTTTCGATTATTTTTATGGTTTCGGAATCGGAGGAAATGTGAATCTTTATAAAAACTTCGGATTAGGTGTTGAATACACTTATTTTCTGGCTAATATCAAAAGGCCGGAATTGTTCGGTTATCTAGGTTCACCATCGATGAACAATTTTGATTGGTACGTTTTTCATCAGAACAAAATCACAGAAGAGTTTTTTGTTGAAGAAATAATCGGTTACAGCACTTACCGAATGAAAAGTCCTTACCTGGATAATCGTGGAAACTTCTCCGAAGGAAACGGTGGCTTGAATCTCGGCGCAAAATTCATTTATACCATTGATGATAATGGCACACAGCAAATCGTTCTTAATACAAGGTTCAATTTCTATAGTTCTAAAATCGGAAATCAGAATCCTGATATCGAAAAATATTACTCAAAAGCAACCTTACTGGATATAGGAATCGCATATCGTCTTAATTTTTAAGCCGTTTTTAAGTTGTTATAATTTCTGGTTAAAGTTTTTTATTCTTAATTTTAGAATGATTTTTAATATAAATTTGTCTAATCAAAACAGCACTCAAAATGAAAAATTTATTCACAGCGTTGCTACTTACTTTCGGAATAGGACTAGCAACAGCACAAACAACAACGCCAGCTACTGCAAAAAAAGAAGCTAAAAAAACAGAAGCAAAAGCAACAAAATCTGTGGAAGCTCAGGCTGCAAAAGTAGCAAACACGCCAGATGTCAAACTAAAAAAAGACGGAACACCAGATAAACGATATAAAGCGGCCAAGACTTTGAAAAAAGACGGTACGCCAGACAAACGTTATAAGGTCAACAAATAATTTTCCTGATTGATGAAGAAGAGAGGGGAAATTTAATTTTTCATAACTTTTATTTTTTTAAGACTTTACACAACTTGTAAAGTCTTTTTCTTTGTTTGGTTCGCGATTTGTTTATTTCTATTAACCAATCCAAAAAAATATTGTTATGGGCACAAAACCAATGCTTACGCTATCTCAAGTTATGGAGAAGCTCAGAGAAAAAGGAATCACGGATGAAATCATAATGAATGAAAAAAAACAATTTGTTATCCGCAGTACAGCGAAAGCTTATCGTGCAGAAGATTTGAAAATCATCCGGACGTACAGATTTGAAGGAGCAAGTGATCCGGCCGATAATATCGCTTTATATCTGGTTGAAGATGTCTATGGCAACAAAGCAATGATTATTGATTCTTATGGCGCCGACAGCAATTATGATGGTCAAGAGTTTGATAACTTTATTAAATCCTTGCCCACAGAAGAGCGAGAAGAATATGATGATTTTTAAAACAATTATAAAATAACCACGATTCGAAATAAGGAATAATTGTAAGCTGTTAATCCCGGAACTTTATTTAACATAAAGAGAAACAAAGATTTTTATATTGCTTTAAAAAACCTTATCCCGAACTCAACTTAAAATAAAAACCTCAGAAATACTTCTGAGGTTTTTTCTGAATATTTTCAGTCTCTCTAATTATTTAATACAGTTAATCTGTTTTCACTTATGACCCGCTTTGCAAATCTGAACTTTGGACCCCAATAGCTGTCATCCAATGATGAAATCATTACACCTTTTGAAGTTGCTGCGTGAATGAATTTAATCTCTCCTTCAGGAGTCACTTCTTCTACAATCCCAACGTGAGAAATTCTACTTCCTCTGTGTGAAAAGAAAACCAAATCCCCTTTCTGCAATTCTGTTCTTTCTACAGTGTCACCTTCTTGTGATTGCTCTGCTGCAACTCGAGGAAGATCCATTCCTGCTGCTGCTCCAAAAACAGACAATACAAATGCTGAACAATCTATTCCGCTTCTGGAAGTTCCTCCGTATCTATAAGGAGTTCCAAGGTAACTTTCAGCTTCGGATAAGATATTATCGATTGTGTTGCTGTGCATGATTGCATTCTCAATAGCAGATCTTTTGATGTCTGCGCTTGTATTTGAGATTGCAGCTAAAACTTTTTGAGTTTTGTTTTCTGTATTTTTAACAACTGGCTTCAAATTCAAAGAAGCAAATTTGGCATCAGTTTTGTATGTTTGATTGTTAGAAACCACATAGTTAGAAACACAAGACTGAAGTGTGAAAAACGTGGTCACAAATAAGATATAAACTAGAACTCTTTTCTTCATATATATTTAATTATTTGTGTTAAACTTGGTTTGGTATTTTGTGATTGCATAGCAAATTTAACCATTACCGTTTAAAGGGTCTTTCAAATCAATTTGAACACTCTTTAGTTTAACACATTTTAACAGTCTTTTATAGAATGTTAAAAAAAAACAAACCGCAAAGCCTTTATTTAGACTTTGCGGTTTTATTTTTAGTTAAGATTCTTTAACTTTTTAGAAATTGTCTATCTTGTAAATAACAATTCTCTATATTTGGTCATTGGCCAAAGTTCATCATCAACCATCATTTCCAAAGCGTCAGAAGCTTCTCTGATATTCTCAAATAATGGGATTACTTTGTTACAATATTCTTCAGCTTGCTTTTGGCTTCCAGTTGTATTTTTAGCCTTTTCTTTGGCTGATAAAAGATTATCAACACCTACTTTGATTTGAGATACATTTCCGGAAATATCAGAAATTAAACTCAATTGTTCTTTTGCCAAAGTTTTGAATTCTTTCTCCGAGAAAATTTCTTTCAATCCTTTAACGTTCTCAATTAATCTGTTTTGGTAATTAAGCGCTGCAGGAATGATGTGGTTTCTTGCGATATCTGCCAAAACTCTGGCTTCAATGTCAATTACAGTTGAGTATTTCTCTAATTTGATTTCATTTCTAGCTTCAAACTCTCTGTGAGAATAGATTCCTAATTCCTCATAAAGCTCAACGAATTTTTTATCTAATTCTTTCTTAAGAGCTTCGGGAGTAGTTTTCAAGTTATTAAGGCCTCTTTTCTTAGCCTCTTTTGCCCAATCCTCAGAATATCCGTCACCTTCGAACATGATATTTTTAGACTGCTTGATATATTCTCTAAGAATATTGAAAATCGCCTCATCTTTCTTAAGACCCGTCTCAATCAAAGCATCAACTTCTACCTTGAAAGCTTTCAATTGTTTTGCTGCAATTACGTTCATTACAGTCATTACTTCGGCACAGTTTGCAGAAGAACCAACCGCTCTGATTTCGAATTTATTCCCTGTAAATGCAAATGGAGAAGTTCTGTTCCTATCGGTATTATCCAAAAGAATTTCAGGGATTTTTCCGACAACATTCAGTTTCAATTCTGTTTTTTCTTCAGGAGATAATTTTCCATCAGTTACTTTTTCCAATTCTTCCAAAACGCCGAACAATTGACTTCCAATGAATGCAGAAATAATTGCCGGCGGCGCTTCGTTCGCCCCTAATCTGTGGTCGTTACTTGCAGATGCAATTGATGCTCTCAATAAATCAGAATAATCGTGAACAGCTTTCAAAGTATTAACAAAGAAAGTCAGGAACTGAAGATTTTTCTTTGGGTTTTTTCCAGGACTCAAAAGGTTTTCTCCAGTATCGGTCCCAAGAGACCAGTTGTTATGTTTTCCACTTCCGTTTACGCCGGCAAATGGTTTTTCGTGAAATAAAATATGGAAGTGATGCTTATGCGCAATTCTCGCCATAATATCCATTAATAATGAATTGTGGTCAACCGCAACATTCGCTTCTTCGAACATCGGTGCCAATTCGAACTGATTTGGGGCAACCTCATTGTGACGAGTTGTTACAGGAATTCCCAACTTCATACATTCGATTTCCAATTCCTTCATATAGTTCATTACTCTTGTAGGAATCGAACCGAAATAATGGTCATCTAACTGTTGTCCTTTTGCCGGAGAATGTCCAAGTAAAGTTTTCCCTGTCAAAACCAAATCTGGTCTTGATTGATACAAAGCTGTATCTACCAAGAAATATTCCTGTTCCCAACCTAATGTTGGAGACACTTTTGTCACATTTTTATCGAAGTAAGACTTCATTACATCTGTAGCTGCTTCGTCAACAGCGTTCAATGCTCTTAATAGAGGTGTCTTATAATCTAAAGTTTCACCTGTGTAAGAAATGAAAATCGAAGGAATACAAAGTGTAGTTCCCATAATGAAAGCCGGAGAAGTGGGGTCCCATGCCGTATAACCTCTTGCTTCAAAAGTATTTCTGATCCCACCATTCGGGAAAGAAGAAGCATCAGGCTCTTGCTGAATCAACATTCCACCACTGAACCTTTCAATTGCTCTTCCACCTTCAATTGGCGTGAAGAAAGAATCGTGTTTTTCTGCAGTTGCACCAGTTAAAGGCTGAAACCAGTGTGTGTAATGCGTCACACCTTTTGACAAAGCCCAATCTTTCATCGCTACTGCTACCTGGTCTGCAATATGTCTCTGGATTTTTGTTCCTTTTTTAATCGCATCCAAAATGGAATTGAAAGCTTCTTTTGTTAAATATTCTCTCATTGTTTCTTCAGAGAATACGTTTTGACAAAACAATTCGGATAGTTTTGCGGGAACTTCTATGAAATTATCTTTTCTGTAATTTCTGAAAGGAAGTTCGGCTAAGGCTTTAAATCTTAATGTTGACATAAAAGTGTGTTATTTTAAACAGGGCAAATTTACAAAAAATACAATTCAAAATAATATGACCCCTTAAAAAATAATGCTATTTATATTTAATATGAACTTATAAAATAAAACAACCCTATTTTTTGATACATTATAGAACCCATCTAACAAAATTTCATATTTAATATATGTTATCAAAATATGAAGAAAATTTATTTTTGATTTTGTCATAAGATATCCAAGAGAAATATTAATTTTAAAAACTATTGCAAACTTAGAGTAAAAAAACAGAGACCATGAATAATGCATTGAAATTCAATTACTTAAATAATTTATTTGATTTAAATATAATTTCATACCTTTGCAGACTTTTACAAAAATTTTAATATATGGCAAATTCAAGAGCAAGAGAAACCACGGAAGCTATCGAAAGACTATATGTCTCAATGAGACACTTATTCTATAGAGGATTTTTCAAACCTTCGGGTGTTTCTGGTGAGTCATTAAGAAAACTCTTAATGGTTATCAATCCGGAAATCTACGGCAGTATGAGCGTCCCTAATAAGATAGAACTGGATGGTTTACTTTATGTTCTTGACCGTCTTCCGGAAGGCATCGAAGAATGTTCTTTTATCCACTTGACTTCAGACGAAGGTTTTGATAAAGGAAGTTTTGAACCAATCGTTCCAAAGAAGAGACGCAGAAATTGCTACAGAATAGATGAACATCAAATGAACATAGAAGTTCTTTTGGGACGTTCCGAGATTTATGATATTTTGACCCACTTAACATTCCTTTATTTAGAAGCCGACAAAATCAGAAATATCGGTTTTGATTTGACTGAAGGAGGAAGACCCAGACGTACTTGGAAAATCATCGAAGAAGTTGCAAAAGGCGAGAAAAAGTACAGCAGAAAAGAAAAAGAAGTGGCATTGATTCATCTTTCGTCTTTCTTAGGAAGAACTTTTGATGAAACTTTGAATGCTTATAACAACTTTGGAGACGATAAAAACCCAGACCGTTTGTTCAAAATCATCTATTGGATGGGACAAATGAGTTTTGAAGACTGGAAAGAAGTGAGAGAAAGAGAAATCCATTTCTCAGCGATTCTTCAGGAGAGAGTTGGACATCACCTTTTTGGAGAAAGATGGGCGAACAAAATCAAACAGGTTTTGGTGGAGAACAATCTTCATATGAGACCGCTTCACATCATCAGTGCCAATATGCACTCTGTGAAAAATATGGTTTTTGCCAATGATGCTCTCAATAAAAAAGGAACAAAAGAAGTTGACTATAAATTATTCGCTGACATCAGTAATAAGAAAGACCTTCAGGAGAAAGTTCTTGACCATGCTCTGAAAGAAGGAATGATTTACATTGATGATAACAGTGGAAGTAACATTGACGTTCAAATTATAGACCTTACTAAAACTGAACTTAAGAATACTGTTTTTGCCAATCAAAAATACAAAGGAGACGATGTAATTTTGGTTTTCGATTACGCTTTCGGAGAGCAGGCCTTTGAAGTAATGGACGAATTACTAAGACCTTATGAAGTTAAAGGAGAAGTTTATATGATGAAAGTGAAATCGGTTTCGATAATGGGTAAAGCCGGAATCTTAACGGGAGGAAAAGGAGATATTATGATTCCAACGTCTCACATTTTTGAAGGAACTGCTGACAATTACGTTTTCGAAAATGCTTTAAAAGCTTCTGATTTTGTAGACGATGAGGTTAAATCTTTCGAAGGACCAATGATTACGGTTTTAGGAACATCACTTCAGAATAAAGATATTCTTTCTTACTTTATGACGACGTCCTGGAAAGCCATCGGACTAGAAATGGAAGGTGCTCATTACCAAAAGGCTATTCAGGTTGCGAGCAAAATTCGTCATCACATTTCTCCGGATTTGTTTGTGATGTATGCTTATTATGCTTCGGATAATCCTTTGGAAACGGGAAGTACATTATCTTCCGGCGGACTTGGGCTCACAGGTGTCAAACCTACTTATATGATCACTCATAAAATTATCGAGAAGATTCTTGAGAAGAAATAAAAATAAAAGCCTCCAAATCGGAGGCTTTTTTGTTTTTAATCTCCAGATGTTGCAGATTCATTTTTATTGAAATCAGCGTAATCTGTAAAATCAGCGAGAAAATTGAATTCTATATAAAATTCGCAATCGTATAAATCAGCAATCCAACCAATCCGCCAACCAGAGTTCCGTTGATTCGGATGAATTGTAAATCTTTTCCAACTTCCAGTTCCAATTTTCGGCTGAGTTCCTTTCCTTCCCAATTTCCCACAGTTGTACTGATTAACTCGCCAAAATTTTTCGTGTTTTTCAGAATGTATTTATAGGCTGTCACCCTTACCCAATGGTCGATTCGGTTTTGGAATTGTTCATCATTCTGAAGATTGAAAACAAACTCGTTAATGTTTTTTCTGACATAAGATTTCAGTTTAGAATCTTCCTCGGATAATTCTTTGATTAATGACGATTTCAGAGATTGCCAAATGTCTGATGAATATTGCTTTAGTTTATCGCTTTGCAGAAAATCGGATTTTATGGATTCAAATTCCGTTTCCCATTTTGGTTCTTCTTTTAGTTCTTGTGAAAAATCCAGAACTTTATTCGTGATTTCTGCTCGTAATGGATGATTGAGATTTTCTTCAACTTCGAGGAAATAATCGCTTAATCCTTTCGTAATTTTCTCTGCAATTTTATTATCTATTGATTTCGGAATTAGAAAGAAACTTTCCTTTCCTACTCTTTCAGAAACCATTTCTTGATTCTCCAGAATATAATTTTTGATTTGAGAACTTAGATTGGTAATGATTTTCTGATGGTCATTTTTATTGAGAAGATATTCGATTCCGTTTCCAATGACTGAATTAAGCTTGATAGAATCCGTCATTTCCTCAACTTTATTGGAAATAAAATTAACAACCGATTCATCATCAAGTTTATTAATAATATCCTTTAAGATTGATGACAATTCATTAATCAAAACATCCTGATTTCTTTCTTTTGAAAGCCAATCACCAACGTAAACCGAAATTTTTAGTTTTTGAATATACGGACGAATATTCCGAGGCGAAAGAAAATTATCAACAACAAAATTCCCGAGATTGTCACCGATTTTTTCTTTAGAATTTTCAATTAGATTCGTGTGAGGAATTTTGAGACCTAATGGATAGTTGAAAAGCGCAGTTACAGCAAACCAATCTGCCAAAGCACCAACCATTGCCGCTTCCGAAAACGCTCTGATATAACCAATCCAATGTGAAGGATTTTGTTTTTGTAAAACCGTCATCGATATAAACGTAACCGCCATCAGAATAAACAATCCTGTTGCCAATGTTTTGTATCGTCTGAGTTGTTGTTTTTTCAATTCATCATTCATAAATCAGGAAAATCGAAAATCGTTCCAAACAAAATTAATCAGAATTCGACGGAATACTCTTGAAAATCATATCAATAAATTAAGGATAGAATGTTTATTTTTTTAGTTTTGTGCTTAGAAAACGATTCTATGAAAAAACTCTCTATGCTGATGATAATCTTTTTGTCATCATTCTTCTATTCTCAGACTCAAGACCTGTATGCTCTGGCAAAAGGAGAATATTTGGGATTCAATGCCATCTTTGACCAAAAGGACAATCTGTTCGGCTACGTTTCCATCTATTCTTATGGAAAAAGTAGCGACAAAACCAAAAAATTCGAATATGTGATTCTCGACAAAAACCTGAATCCAGTCGCCAACAAAGAGTTCGAAGGTGATATCACGGCCGGAAGCTATTTTGGATATATGGATTTTCGAGGAGAAATTATCCTGAGACCATCCAGAATAGACCGGGAATTCGTGACCAACAAAACGATTTTCACACCTTCTTCTATGATTATTGATTTGAAAGATAATTCTATCAAGAAAAAAATCTATTACGATTACGACAACGGAAACTTCAAAGAAATTACTGAACCGAAATCTTGGAAAACTGCCAGAAAAGAGAATCGTGAGGAAAAAAAAGAAAAAGGCTTCAATTATATCTCTTATGTTGTAGAAATCAAAGAAGGTGGTTACATTGCTGTAGAATACAATGATTATGGTAATTATGTAAACAATAACAGCCTTATCAAATTTGATGAAAACAAAAAAGAACTCTGGAGATACAGATACAACACTTCCGGAAACAAAAAACTGAATGAAGAAATATCTCTAATTGATAAAGATGAGAAGCATCTTTTTTTCTTGGTGAAAAAGACGGAGAATAAAAACAAGCAGTATTCTCTCTTGGTTCTAGATATAAAAACCGGCGAGAAAATCAGCAATAAGAAAATTGATGTTTTGAATAATGAGACTTTGGATTACATTACCAATCTTTACTCCTATAGTTTTGGAAATATCGATAACGATAAAATCTTTGATGATAAAATCGTAATGTTGGGAAACCACATCACCAATGATTTCAGAAAAATTGGTTACACAAGATTCCTGGTCGATAAAAACTCTTATGAAACCGACATCAAAGACCTTGACCATCTTGACCTTGTAGGTTATATTCCAAAAATCAAAGAAATGGGGATGGTAGAATCCGGCTATTATCTTGAACCTCGAGACGTTTTCTTTTTGAAAGACGGAAGCGTTGGTCTTCTTTTAGAAAAATATAAGCCAGAAGGACCATATAGTGCGCCAAAAACCACAGATTTGGTATATGTGTTTACTGATAAAGATTTCAAAACAAAAGGTGTAAAAATCTTTGAAAAGGAAAAATCAAGATGGTCCAACTCCGATTATCTGTTTTCTCAATACCTGAATGACGGGAAAGATGTCGTTTTCTTCTACCGGGATTATGTAAAAGACAGTGAAACCAAGGAGAAAAACTGGAACCTCTATATTAACACATTAATCGACGGAAACTTCAAGCAGGAAGTTGTTCCAATCTCTGCCAAAGACGATTACATGGTTTATCCTTACGTTGGAAAAGAAGGCTACATCTTGTTGAGAGAGTATAATCAGAAAGAAAAATATAATAAGATTCGTTTGGAACGTCTCAATTATTAAGACAAAAGTCTCTGAAAACTCAGAGACTTTTTTTATTGTAAAATTCGGAGATGTATTTGATGTCATCCAGACTTAGATTCCACATAAAGTTGAGGAATTGCTGATAACTTTCGTCCTGATTTTTAGGGTCAACTCTGTCCAGATAGCGATTGAGTTTGTAATTTTTTCTGGCTTCAAATATTTTCTCGAAATTCTTTCCCAACCAATATTTGTAGTAATCTGTATCCGAATCTTCTTTTTGAAGAAATTGCAATGCGGAATAAATGCCAACACCATACTCTTCCGATTGATAAAAGTTAGGAAGAATTTCCATTTTCGCTATTTTCTGAAGTTCAAGAAAATCAGGCTTCGGTTCTTCTGTCGAAGTCAAATCCTGCAAAGGAAAACGCTTGTCCAGATATTGGATTCTGGCTTCTATCTCCGGATGCGATGCCACAGAGTCTTTATCTATCTTCTCTTTGTAATGAGAATAATCGTATCCTGAAAAATCTTCTTTTTTCATCCATTGTTCTTTGAAAGGATGATTCGGAAGGTCAAAAAAATGTTTATAAGTTTCCACTTTCACAACTTTTGGAGAAATCGTATCGTATTTCTTCAGGGTCATCAGAGCATTTCTGAAATTCGGCTTGGAAAAATTCGATTTTTGATAATAGATATAACCGAGAGAATCAGCCTCGTTTTCCTGTTTTCTTTTCTGTGCACTGAATTTGTATAATTGTCTTTTGTAAAACTGATGCGCTCTTTCCCCTTTGTTGTTTTGAACAAGTGTCAATGTTTTGGCTTCTGCTTTTCCATTTTTTTCCAACTGAATATTCTCTAACTGAATCTTGATAGAATGGTCCAAGAAAAGATGTCCTAACTCGTGACAAATTACAGATGCCAATTGGTCCTGATTCTCCACCCAATTGAAAAGTCCCATATTCACCACCAAAGTTCCATCTCCCATGCAATAGGCATTTGGACTATTATCTTTTTCTACAAGAACTTTCAGATTTGGATAATTAAGAGAGTTACTTTTAAGAATTTGCTCAACTATCTGATTTACATATTGATTAAAAGCTGTATTGAAGACAAAATTCTTATTCTTCACTTCATCCTGAAAACCTTTTTGGAATTGTGCCAAAGAAGCAGAAATTTCTCTTCCGGTTTTACCTTCGTATTTATCTTTTTGTTTCTTATTATAAGCTTCGGAATCTTTGATATAAGTTGTCAGGAAATTCTTTCGCTGGAGATAATCGGCTGTGTCAATCGGTTTGTAATTATTCTGAGCTTTGCAAAATGAAAGGAGACTCAAAATAAAAAACAACAAAGTTTGCTTCATTGTCAAAGTTTTTAACAAAAATAATCTTTTCGCGTTATGATGATCACATATTCTATATTTTTGTAGCAAAAGTCATCTATGAAAAAAGTCATTAATGCTATTCTGCTGATAATTGCTTCTGTTATTGTCCTTACTTACATCACGGGATATAATTATCTTTTTCGTGGAATCAGACTGACTTATTTGAGAGGAGAAAGCGGACCAACAATAGATGACGGAAAAGATTTTCCTTCAAAAACCATTTCAAAAGGAGATTCAAAACCCTGGCCGACAGATATCAATTATAATAAACAAAAACTCTCTCCAGAACTTGAGAAACATCTGAAAGAAAATGAATCGGTTTCATTTCTGGTAATCCAACATGGGAAAATCTTGCAGGAACATTATTGGGATGGTTATAACAAAACGACTGCAAGCAATTCTTTTTCAATGGCAAATACTATTACAACTTTACTCCTTGGAAAAGCAATTGATGACGAAAGAATACAGGGTTTGAATCAATCTTTTTCAGATTTTTATCCTGATTTTTCTAATAATGAATTCGGAAAAAAATTGACCTTAGGAAATCTTGCGTCTATGGAAGCCGGACTAGATTGGGAAAAGGAGCACAGCAATCCTTTTTCATTCGATGCAGAAGCTTACTATGGTTTTTCTGTTGCTGATGTGGTTTTCAGAAACCAGTTCAAACAAAATCCTGCAGAAAAATTTGAATATCAAAGTGGTGCAATGCAACTTTTAGGATTCGCTGTTGGAAGAGCAGTTGGAATGCCTTTGTCGTCTTATGCATCTGTGAAACTTTGGAAACCATTAGGAATGGAACAAAATGCAGAATGGACTACCGATGATTTGGGCGTAGAAAAAACGTTTTGCTGTATCCAATCCAACGCCAGAGATTTTGCAAAAATCGGTTCTTTGATTTTAAATAGAGGAAAATTCAATAATATTCCTTTGATTAATGAAAGTTTCATAGACCAAATGACAACCCCTTCGACACAGTCGAATGGTGCATATGGATTAGGATTATGGACAAATTACGATTCAAAAATCAATCATTATTATATGAGGGGACTTCGCGGACAATTTGTGATCATGGTTCCGGAATATGATATGATAATTGTAAGGTTAGGAAATAAAGAAACCGAAGAAAAAGATTCCAAAAACAGACCGAAAATCGTAGAATTCTATATCAATGAAGCTTTGAAGTTTGCCAATAAGAATTAATCTGCGTCGTAATCCAACAATGCAAAAACACTTAGGAGCGTACTGTTTTTTAATTTTTGTTCTGCCTCTTTCACATATTGTGCATCGTTGTTTGCGGGAACATACATCTCATAGAAATTTTTGTTTCTTATCACAAACAAAGTCGAGCCTATAATCATTGTCAGAATATCTTCGGATTTGGGTGCATTATGAAAAACACCGGAAACAATTCCCCTCTTTACAATCTCATCAATTCTTGTAACACAAGTCTGATAAAACTCTAGGAGGTCATCCTTTACATTATCCAAAGTACGCATCTCTTGTGTCACAAAACCATGGAAATAATTGTATTTGAAAAGTAAAGAAATTACGTAATTTATAATTTCTTTCATCTGCATCTCCGGCTTTCCTTCCTTGATGGTTTGTGCAAACTCAGAAAAGCTTTCTTTTGTACGCTGAACACGATATTGATAAAGATAAGACATCATCTTTTCTTTCGATCCAAAATAGTACGAAATCATTGCCACATTGATATTGGCTTTTGTACAAATATCTCTTACAGAAGTTCCCTCAAAGCCTTTTTTGGCAATTAATTCTTCTGCAACATCTAGAATTTTGATCTGTTTATCTGTAAATTTTTTTCGCATTCGTTTGTGAAAGATTTTATGTAAAATTAACATAATTTTAATGATTTACAACAGATGTTATAAACATTTTATAGCTGGTTTCACACTCCCTATTTCTGCTTTTTCCCATTCGTGAAACTCCTTTCAGACCTGATGAATAGATTCATCTTAAATAAATAAGGAGATAGATTGGGCTGTATGCAATACAATGTTTCAAAAAACTTTTATTCCTTATCTTTGATAATGGATTTTTTAGACTTTCATCATCATAAACCAAATCAAAAAGGGATTTACAATTTAAATTTAAATGAAAAAATCCCAAGCAAGAGATTCTCAATTGGTCTTCATCCAAAAGATATCACAGAAAATTGGAAATCCGATTTTGAAAAAATCAAAGAAATCTCACTTTCGGAAAACTGTCTTGCAATTGGAGAATGCGGTTTGGATGGATTAGTATCTGTTAATGAACATCTTCAATCCGAAATTTTTCAGGCTCATATTTCTTGGGCTGAAAAAATTAAAAAGCCAATTATTATCCATTGTGTTCGCAGATTTTCGCAGATTTTGCATTTCAAAAAATCAAAAATTCCACTTATTATTCATGGTTTCAACAAAAAAGAAAATATAGCCCAAGAACTTTTACGGTCGGGCTTTTATCTAAGTTTTGGAAAAGCGGCTTTAGATAACTTATCTTTGCAAAAATTGATTGGAGATATTCCAACTCAAAGAATGTTTCTTGAAACTGATAATGCTGATTTTGACATTGTAGAATTGTACAAAAGAGTTGCCGAAATCAAATCTATTTCTTTGGGACACCTGAAAATACAGATGTGGAAAAATCTCGAAAATGTGACTAATTATGGATAAATTTTGGCTAGAACGCACCGAATTACTGATAAAAGATGAAGGAATCGAAAAACTACAGAAAGCGAAAGTTTTAGTTGTAGGACTAGGTGGTGTAGGTTCTTTTGCTGCGGAATTTTTGGCAAGGGCAGGTATTGGGAAAATGATAATTGCTGATGGTGATGTTGTGGATATTACCAATATCAATAGACAATTACCCGCACTGCACTCAACAATTGGCCAACATAAAGTGGAATTGGTTGGCGACAGATTGATGGACATTAATCCAAAACTTAAACTTACCAAGATCAATGAATTCTTGGAGCCAGAAAGAATGGAAGAATTGATCAAATCAGAAAAATTCGATTATGTACTCGACTGTATAGATTCCTTGACCCCGAAATTAGCATTAATGATAACTTGCCGCAGAAACAGGGTAAAACTGGTTTCGTCAATGGGAGCCGGCGGAAAGACCGACCCAAGTAAAGTCATGGTGCGGGACCTTCACAAGACAAGAGATTGCCTTCTTGCAAGACAGGTTAGAAAACGCCTGAAGAAAGAAAAGATCAACAAAGGCTTCCGATGTGTTTTCTCAACAGAAGTACAGGACGAGAACAGTTTGAAAATGACCGATGGCACGAACTTCAAAAGGTCTTTTTATGGAACGATCAGTTTCATTCCTGCAATTTTTGGTCTATACGCTGCAGCGGAAGTTATTAACCATTTAACTGGAAGAAAATAATATTTTCTTATGAAAATAAACGGTTACTCTTCACAAGAAAAACTGAAAAAAAAATATGAGATAGACCTGCTTTTTGGTAAAGGGAAGTGGCTTTCTGTGGAGAATATCAGAATCATCCATTTGAAATCTTCAGAAAAACTTAGTATTGATTCTCATAAAATAGGAGTTTCTGTTTCTAAGAGATTCTTCAAAAAGGCTGTTGATAGAAATCGCATAAAACGCTTATTAAGAGAATCTTACCGACTTAATAAATCGGTATACATCGATGCCTTTGGAGAGCGGTCAATAGCTATGCTTTTCTGGGTTTCCAAAGATTTTCCGGAACATTTTTCCGTGGTTGAAAAACAGTTTTTGGACCTTTGCAAAAAAAGATCCGGATAATATCTTATTTTAATTTGTAATTTTAATCTCAAAGAAATTACAAATGGAAAACATTTTACCTTATATTCTGAGCGCCTTTATTGGTATTGGGCTAGCTGCTGCATCCGGCTTCAGAGTATTCCTACCAATGTTTGCAGTTAGTCTTGCATCGTATCTTGGTTGGATCCCAATGTCGGATAACTTTGAGTGGCTGTCCGGATTGCCAACACTTATCACCACCGGGGTTGCGACCATCATAGAAATTATAGCTTACTATATTCCTGTTGTAGATAATTTTCTGGATACGATCACTATTCCATTGGCTACTATTGCTGGTTCTATTCTATTTGCGAGCCAGTTTATGGAATTGGGAACGTTTCCTCAATGGGCTTTGGCATTGATTGCTGGTGGTGGAACTGCTGCAACGATAGCTTCGGGATTTGCCGGAACACGTGCCGCATCTACAGCTACAACTGCTGGAATTGGAAATAATGTAGTCGCCACTACAGAAACGGCCGGAGCAGGATTGATGTCTGTTCTTGCTATCTTTCTCCCTGTGATCGCTTTTATTTTTGCGATTGCATTGATAGTTCTTGTTTTGTTTTTTGGACGTAAGCTTTGGAAAAAACTAAAGGCAAATAATTCTGGTATCTTTTAAAACAATAAATCCCGCAACTGCGGGATTTATTGTTTTAAAAGATATATTGATTGTTTAGTTAACAACAATATCATCTATTTGAATAGTTGTGGTAACACCTGGATTAGCACCTTCATATTTGAAAACAATGAATCCGTTTCCAGTAACTGCTGCTGGAATGTTATACGTTCCTGCTGGAGCTAAAACGCCATAACCTGAAGTTGGTGTTTTAGGGATTGTGAAATTAGAAGTAATATCTGTCAAAGTTGCTGTTGAAATATCTGAGCCAACTGTATAATTTGTTGTTGTGTAAACTTTCAAAGCATCTCCGTTATAAAAACCAACATTCACTCTAAATGCTAAAGAATTAGCTGCCGTAAAATCTACCGGAACCATAAAAAGGTTTTGATAGCTTCCGCTTCCTGCATTGGCAGACATTTGTATATATTTATTACTACTAAATGTTTTTATTTGCCAATATCTATTTCCAATTGCAGCATAATTCAAATATTTCGGAAATAATGATGCATCTACGGCATAACTTTCAAAATTCTCACTAAATGAACCTGTATAGGTAATATTAGTCCCCCCCAATATTCCTGTAGCAAATCTGTCCTTTGTAAAGTTAATATCACTTAGACCTCTTATAAGCATTTGCCAAGTAGTGTTATAACGACTTACAACGAAAGTAAGTTCACCACTTTTAGTTGGCAATAGCTGTGCTCCAAAAGTCGAAAAACCAGAGTTTCTAATAACTGCTGTTCCTCCGACTTTATCATCTAAATTTCTATCTGTATCCTGACCTACGCCAGCAATATAGTTAATAAATGTTTTAACTGTTGGATCTACTTCACTTTTAGAGAATTGTACATTATCAACGCTTACAAGGGTGTTTAGATACTTTTCAGCTTTTGCATCATTTAAAGAAGTTAATTTTGTAGGAACCAAATTAGCAACATCCAGTCTGTTATTGCCATTACATACACCAGCTAAGTATCTTGTAAGTATAATACCCGGTATTCTTCCAATAGCATAAGTTGGATCTACAGAACCAATTTTTTTTGTTCCTCTATCCCATCCAAGAACCAATCCGTTTGCTTTAATTCTGATATGAGCTCCAACTGGAAAATCAGTGTAGTTAGATGACTTATCTACTTCAATCTGTAAACCAACAGTTGGATTTTCTGGTTTATCCTGGAAAGAAATAGTTTTATAAAAGTTTCCGCTTTCGTCAGAAGAAACTATATAACCATCTAAAATTACCGCTGGCCCATCTACAGGAACTTTGTATGTTCCGGTTGCAGGGGCTTTTGCAGCAAAATCAGCCATAGAAATGGTAGGTGCGTCGAATCTGTTATTACAAAGGATCTCCGGAGTATCCCAATCATCTTCTTTCACGCAAGATGTAAATGTCCCCATAATCACAGCAGACATTAATACGGTTTTTAAAGTTTTATTTATTTTCATTGTGAGTTATTTAAAATTTATTAGAATCTAACCTGTAAGTTAACAAAATAAGAACGCCCTTGAGTATACCAATATTTTGGACCAAAAAGCGTTTGAGCTCTATCATAATCTTCGCCAAAAGAATCATACTTAACGTATCTTGATTGTTCAAATCCTCCTGTAATATATTTAGTATTATCAAAGATATTATTTACACTAGCTGAAATCAAAAGATAGTACTTGCCAAATATCCAGGACTTACCAACGTTAGCATTGAAGAAATGTGCGGAAGGCAATTTATTTTGTCTTAAAATTTCTCTCAATCTAGCCTCATCAATATTATAATATGGAGTTCCAGAATTACCATTTTGAACAAATGATTCTGATCTAATTAATGCTGAAGGATCTAAGTAATTATTATCCAAGAAATTCCAGTTAGCTCCAACCCACCAATATTTAGGAGAACTATATCTTAGTCCTGCAGACAATGCCGTCTGAGGAGTTCCTCCTTGCTTGAAATTTTTAATATATGCCTTTCCAAACTCGGTATAAGGTAAGCCATTAGAAAAAATTCCGATATTGTCTGATGCGAAATAGACATTTGGATTATTTCTATAGGTATATTGTCCATAACTTGCGGCACCCTGGAATGACAGTGTTGGAAAAATCTTGATATCCATACCGATTTCTGCCCCAAGATTTCTCTTTTCTACATTAGACATAACCTGAGTCACAAAAGCACTTTGTACGTATTGTCCTCCTGTATTGCTATCTGTAGAACCACCTGTATCGCCAAGGTCTGTTAACTGAATACCGTCAGCGAAGAATCTTTGTACGCTGGTTTCATTCTGAGTATCAACCAAGAAAACCGATGCGCGGATCTTATAGAATGGTGTATTAACCACATAACTTAGGTCGTTCGCATTGATAATCGTATTCTTCAGATTAGGCGCAACAGAAGAATTGAGTCTTGGGTTGATAAAGATGTCTTCCAAGAATGGTGCTTGAGAAAAGTATGCTCCATTATAAACCAAGAAGTTTCTTCCGTTGATTTTATAAAGAATCTGTCCTTTCAAACCATAGTTCCAGAAATTTTTATCCGCACCTTTGGTATTCGAGTCTGCATACAGATAATGTCTAAAATGTCCTTCTCTATTGGAGGATGAGTAACCGAACATACCGGAAACAAATACATCAAAGGCACCCTGAGAAAATTTGTATCCAGGATTAACTTTAACCTCCTGTCTCCTAAAGGTATAGTCATAGCCAATTTTATCTCCAACTCTCTTTGCAACATTTTCTTCGCCTTCATTGAACAATCCGGAGGTTCCGGGATTATTAGTAGCAGCAAAAGGGTCTCTATTATAAGCGAAATCCGCTCCCAAAAGGTCTTTTACTTCTCTATAAAGGTCTGATTTGTAATTCTGATAAGACACATTTAATATAAATCTGGATTTATCCGTAAAATTGTATGTATAATGCGTTGCAGCATTCCAGATTTTGTCGTCACTTACATCATTCACCTGAAAATAGATTGCTCTTTTTCCAGTAACACCATAATTAGTTACTGGAGCCTGCTCCATATTTTTTGCATATAATCTGTCCCAATTGATTTGGGTCACAGTTGGGTCTCCGTTTTGCCAAAGACTTACGGCTGTTTGATAAGCATCATAAGCTCCAGCTAATGAACCAAGGTTATTAGGGTCTGCTGTTAGTACACCTGGGTTAAGAGAAGCTATATAGCTTGGTAGGTTTCTATAATAAGTCGGGCTTGGATTTGGAGCATTCTGCCAATCCAATCTAGAACCCTTGTCTTTACCAAACTGGTAAGAAACAGAAGTCCATAAATTAGATTTTTTGTTGATTTTCCAGAAATCCTGAAGCATAATCACCGGTTGGAAACCTTTTCTCACACGCTCGTTTCTTTTCTCACCATTTTGCCATCCCCAATAGGAGTTGTAATGTACGCCTCTGTAATCGTAAACTTCCTGGGTATTCGGACTGGATGTTGAGCGTCTGAAAGGAGAGGCAAATGCATTCAATGTGACTGTATGATTATCATTGAATTTCTTCTCGATTCCCAAGTAAGTCCCATAAGCATCATAAAAAGTTCCTTCCTGGATGCCTTCTTCTGCCCATCTTTTAGCTCCCATTACTGTAAAAGCCCAACCACTTTTTGACATACCGGACGTATATCTCAAAGAAACTCTTTGTCTATAGTTTCTGTTTGTTATAGAATAAACAGCTTGGAAACCTTTTCTATATTCGCTGGCTTTTGTGTTTTTGTATATAATGCCACTCGCTCCACCAAAAGCATATTCAGAAGGAGCATGGTTTGCTGCAATTTCTGGGTATCTTACAATTTCATTAAGACCTCCCCAGTTAGAAAAATCAACATTACCATTATCAGATTTTACCATGGAGACACCGTTCAACATATTTTCAGAAGTCCTTCCATCAACACCTCTTGGTCTGAACCAATAGAAGCCTAGGTCAAAACTTGCGATTCTATTGAAAACATCTTGGGATGATTGTAAAAGGCCAACAGTTGAAGTCTGGCCACTACCTTCATCATCTGCATTATCAAGGATTGCAAGACCTTGGTCTGCGCCTGTCAATGTAGAATATAGGGTAATAACCCCCAAATCTTTTCTCTTTTCTGTAGTTACATCAAACTCCAAAGTTTTGGTCTCGAAATTTGGTTTTGTAACCACAACTTGATAATGTCCGGACTTCAAATCTACAAATTGGAAATAACCAATTTTGTCTGCCGTAACATCATTACCCTCTCCTTTTAGACTAACTTGTGCTTTTTCCACCGGTTTCCCGTCAGCATCTTTCAGGTATGCGAAAACCGTGGTCTGTGCAAAGTAAAATGATGCCGGAAGCATTGTGAATAAGGAGATTAATGATAATTTTTTAATCATAAATCAATTAGGTTTTGTTTGCTCTTTTTCTTTAATATACAGTCCGTTATACACGGGAAGGCAAATGTAAATAAAATTTCGATAATTAAAACTTTTTAACATTTTTTTTATTTTAACAAATTGTCAATTTTTTTAAACATAATTATCAATCGTTAAAAATTTGAAATTTTTATTTTGCAACTATTCAAAAAAAATTACTTTTGTAGCCTTACATTTTTTATTATGAAAAATTTATTTAGCTTAATAGCTATATTTAGTATTTCCTTATTATTTGCACAGCAAAAAAGACAAGTACGTGCTGCAACCGTAGGATTCTTGAATGTAGAAAACCTTTGGGACACTGTTCGTTCTGCTGATTATATAGATGGAACAAAAGACAGAAGCAATCCCGCCTTTCACAGAAGTGTGCCTTTGGATTCTATCAAATATCTTGAAGTAACAGAAAAAGATTATGCCGGTCCTTGGAATGACGAATCACTTATTGGGAAAAAAGTAATAAGAATCCAAGGTGGTTCCGAAGAATTTACTCCAAAAAGTGGTAAAAACTATACTTATAAAGTATATAAGCAAAAATTAGCTAACGAAGCGAAGGTAATTTCCGAGATGGGAAAAGCTTATACCAATACAGCACCAGTTGTCGTGGGTCTTTTAGAAGTTGAAAACCGTCAGGTTGTAGAAGATTTGGTGAAGGAGCCTGCTATTGCAAAGTATGATTATGGTGTTGTTCATTATAATTCTTATGATTATAGAGGAATAGATGTAGCCTTCATTTATCAAAAAAGAAGATTCACACCTTCTAAATCATGGAAAAAAGAAGTGAAGATCTTTGGTGACAATGGGAAAAGAGAATACACCAGGGATATTTTGGTATTAACGGGTTTTCTTGATAATGAGAAAGTTGCATTTTTCTTGAATCACTGGCCATCAAGAAGAGGTGGCGAAGCTGCTTCTCTTCCTAAACGTAATGCTGCAGCAATGGTTCTTAGACAACAGATGGACAGCATAAGAGCTTTAGATCCTTCTACAAAACTATTTGCAATGGGGGATTTTAACGATGATCCTGTGAGTTCAAGTTTGAGAAATGGTTTCAAAGCGGTAGGAAATCCCAAAGAATTATCCGAAACATCTCCTTACCTTAATCTAATGTATCCTTTGTATAAAAAAGGAGTAGCATCGTTAGCTTATCAAGATGCACCGAATTTATTTGATCAGATTATAGTATCATCGAATCTTTATTCTCCTAACAACGAATTGAGAAAAGACTATTCTGTCTTCAAAGCAGAAATTTTTGCTCCTGACTATCTTATTACTAAAGAAGGAAATTACAAAGGTTATCCCTTCCGTTCATGGAGCGGCGACACATTTACCGGAGGTTATTCCGATCACTTCCCTGCATTTGTGATTTTACAAAAAGAGCCTTAAAAATATAGACCGTTCCAAATCTTTGGAACGGTTTTTTGTTAAATTTAAGTTTATATTTAATCAATATGAAAAACTTAATTGTCCTTGCAATATTTTCTGCGTTCATTTGGTCTTGTTCAACAAGTTCCAAAAAATTATCGGAAGGCCAGAAAACTTCAATTTCGACTCAGAAGAAAACCGATTCAGCAGATGAATGGGAAATCACAGTTTTTGAAACTGAGTATGAAATTTTTGTAGCAACAAGAGCACAGCCCAAATCAATGTTCACGGAAAGCAGCTTAAAATCTAGAAATCAAATTCTCGTCACCGAATGGAATAATAGATTCTATTCCGGCGTGAATCCTAATTTTTACGAAGTCGCGATCGATTATGACACAAAAGAAAATTACGGCTTCGATTTCGAATACAGATTATACCAATTCTTTGCCTATTGTAATTGGAAGTACGGAATCAAATTTAACGGATTAAGAGGAATTGACAAGACAAAATAAAAAAGACTGCAATAAGAAGCAGTCTTTGTCTTTATAATGTTGAATAAATTAACTAATTCCTTCTTCTTCTCCTTTCAGTTTTTCGGCATTTTCAGCCATAATCACAGCATCCATCATTTCTTGGATATCACCATTCATATAAGCATCAAGGTTGTAAATCGATTTATTAATTCTATGGTCTGTAACCCTTCCCTGAGGATAATTATAAGTCTTGATTTTTGCAGAACGGTCACCTGTAGAAACCATTGTTTTTCTCTGCGCCGCAATATCACCAACCACTTCCTGAAGTTTGATATCGTACAATTTCGCCCTCAACATTTCCATAGCTAATTCTCTGTTAGCTAACTGAGAACGTGCTTGCTGACAAACCACAACCAATCCGGAAGGTTTGTGTGTCAATTGAACTTTCGTTTCAACTTTGTTAACGTTCTGTCCACCAGCACCTCCGGAACGGGAAGTCTGCATTTCTATATCTGCCGGATTGATTTCCACATCCACTTCTTCAGCTTCCGGTAAAACAGCAATCGTGATTGCAGAAGTGTGAACACGACCTTGAGATTCGGTTTCAGGAACACGTTGCACACGGTGAACACCAGATTCAAATTTCATAATTCCGTATACGCTTTCGCCTTGGACTTTCATAATCAATTCTTTGTAGCCTTTTGAAGCTTCACTAGAATCGGTAACCTCGTGCTTCCAGCCTTTTGTTTTGAAATACATTGTGTACATTCTGTACATATCTTCCACAAAAATTGCCGCTTCATCTCCACCAGTTCCGGAACGCATTTCCAAAATGATATTTTTATCATCGGCTGGGTCTTTAGGAATCAAAAGGTATTTCAATTCTTCTTCAAAAGCAGGGAGTTTGTCCATTGCTTCGTATTTTTCCTGCTTCGCCATTTCCACGAATTCTTTATCTGAACCGTCAGCAATGATTTCGTCAGATTCAGCAATGGTGTCAAGAGCGCCTTTATATTCATCGAATACTTTTACGATTTTTCCCAAATCGCTGTATTCTTTGTTAAGTGTAGAATATTTTTTTTGGTCAGAAATCACATCCGGCTGGATGATAAGGTCTGCCACCTCGTTATATCGTTGTTTTATCGCTTCCAGTTTCGGAATTAATGACTTAGACATAGGTAAATTTTAGTTTGCAAAGATAGGGAATTAAGAAACAAGAAGAAAGAGCCAAGAATCAAGACTTAGATTCAAAAAAACAATTTATATTCTATTATAATTTTAATTGACCAATTCCTTTAATTAACATTGAAGAGCAACGGTTAGTAAGTGATTTTCTAATAACGAATCCTTCGACAAGCTCGGGATGAGACGTCAAACACTAAATGTAACAATTCAACATTGTCAGGCTGAGCTTGTCGAAGCCTTTTATATTGTAAAATTAATAAATCAATATTTTAATAGTATTCTTTGTGAAAAATCTTTGTGGTCAAAAACAGAAAATCCACTCTCAAAAGAATGGATTTATTATATATTGTTTCGCTTTGAGTGCAATCTCTCACGAAAAGAAAATTGCCAAATTAATGGTGATGACCGTGAGATACTGGTTTTTCTCCTGCTGGTCTTTGGTAGATTACTTCTACACCTTCCTGCTCATAAAGCTTTTTGTATCTGATTTTTTCTGGGTCAAAGTTTTTATTGATTTTTCCAAAATATTCTGCTACTCCTTCTGTCAACCAAAGTGGCACGATGAATCCGAAGAACATCAAAATACACCAGAATCCACAAATCATCATTGTGAAGAAATAAACAGTCCAAAGAAATTGGTAAACCGGCCAAAATGCTGATAACATCATAATGCTATATATTTTGAGCAAAAATAGAGGTTTTTATTCTATTTGACAAAATTTCCGCATTGATTTTTTTCATTTTGCGGAACTTTTAGTTTTTAGTATTTTCGTAAGGTTGTAAAAATGTTTGCTTTGCTGGGATTATTTTAAACGCAAAGTTGGCAAAGAATTATAATTCAACAATCTGTTTTTAAGGTCGCAAAGCCGTAAAACTTAGCAAAGAAATACTATTTCTACGCTTATTTAATGACTTTTTTGTGGCTTTTGTTGTTAGATAAAATTTAAATCGAATATAATGAGTTTCAGAATCGAAAAAGACACGATGGGCGAAGTGCAAGTGCCTGCAGAGAAATTTTGGGGTGCGCAAACGGAGCGTTCCAGAAATAATTTCAAAATCGGTCCGGAAGGAAGTATGCCTCGCGAAATCATCGATGCATTTGCTTACCTGAAAAAAGCTGCGGCTTTTACCAACGCAGAATTGGGAGTTCTTTCTAATGAAAAAAGAGATGCAATCGGGAAAGTTTGCGACGAGATTCTTGCCGGAGAATTGTATGACCAATTTCCATTGGTAATTTGGCAAACCGGTTCCGGAACGCAATCTAATATGAACGTGAACGAGGTGGTTGCCAACAAATCTCACGTAAATAGCGGCGGAAAATTAGGAGAAAAAACTGAAGTTCATCCGAATGATGATGTGAACAAATCTCAGTCTTCCAACGATACTTATCCGACAGCAATGCATATTGCTGCTTATACAAAGGTTGTAAAAGATACGCTTCCTGCTTTGGACAAATTGAGAAATACACTTGACGAAAAAGCTAAAAAATTCCAGAATATTGTAAAAATCGGAAGAACGCACCTGATGGATGCAACTCCGTTAACTTTAGGACAGGAATTTTCTGGTTATGTTGCTCAATTGGATTATGCTAAAAAAGCAATCAATAACACACTTGACCATTTGAAAGAATTGGCTCTTGGTGGAACTGCTGTAGGAACTGGACTTAACACACCAAAAGGTTATGATGTTGTGGTTGCAAAATATATTGCAGATTTCACAGGCCTTCCTTTTGTAACAGCTCCGAATAAATTTGAGGCTTTGGCAGCACACGACGGAATTGTGGAAACGCACGGCGCTTTGAAACAATTGGCGGTGTCGCTTTATAAAATTGCTCAAGATGTAAGATTGTTAGCTTCTGGACCACGTTCTGGAATTGGTGAAATTCACATTCCTGAGAACGAACCAGGTTCTTCTATTATGCCTGGAAAAGTGAATCCTACACAGAACGAAGCTTTAACAATGGTTTGTGCTCAGGTTCTTGGAAATGACACAACGATTTCTTTCGCAGGAACTCAGGGAAATTACGAACTGAATGTTTTCAAACCTGTAATGGCCGCGAACTTTTTGCAGTCAGCACAATTATTAGCTGATGCGATGATTTCTTTCAACGACCATTGCGCCGTTGGGATTGAGCCAAACGAGCCGAGAATCAAAGAATTGGTTGACAAATCATTGATGTTGGTAACTGCGCTTAACACGCACATCGGTTACGAAAATGCGGCGAAAATTGCTAAAACGGCTCACAAGAACGGAACCACATTGAAAGAAGAAGCGATTAATCTTGGATTATTGACCGCTGAGCAATTTGATGAGTGGGTAAAGCCGGAAGATATGGTTGGAAGCTTGAAGTAGGAAGAAGTTAATATATTAGAATAAAAAACCCTTTTGGAATATGATTCTGAAAGGGTTGATTTATTAAAATCAGTCTAAATTAATTAAAATGAACTGGATTTTTTTAATTCTTGGCGGTCTTTTTGAAGTGGGATTTACATCTTGCCTGGGAAAGGCCAAAGAAACATCGGGTGCAGAATCCTATCTTTGGTATGCAGGATTCGGAATATCCTTAGTAGCAAGTATGCTTCTGCTAATCAAAGCAACACAAACGCTTCCATTAGGAACGGCTTACGCAGTATGGACGGGAATCGGAGCGGTTGGAACTGTTTTGGTCGGGATTTTTATCTTTAAAGAACCGGCAACGTTCTGGCGCTTATTTTTTATTTTTACCTTGATTGCTTCCATCGTTGGTCTAAAAGCAGTTTCTTCACATTAAATGCTAAAATATAACCACATAGGCACATAGAAAAAGAGAGATTTATTATTTTAAAAGATAAATTGAGTTAAAATGACATCTATTTTTCTTAATTAATAAACTATGTGCCTATGTGGTTTAAAAATTAAACTGAAGTCACTTGGTCTGCAAAATATTGCTCCAAATCTCTCAATGTTTCAGGAGAAGTTTGAATATCTCTTACCAATTCGCCTTTATTGATGACCACAATTCTTTCACAAACTTCGGTTGTATGAGCCAAATCGTGACTGGAAATCAGGAATGTGGAATCGGAATTTTGTGACCAGTCTCTGATGAGGTTTTTCAATTTAATTTGGGTTGAAGGGTCGAGGTTGGCGAAAGGTTCATCCAGAATGATAATGGCCGGTGTTCCGATTAAAGCACCGATGATTCCAACTTTCTTCATATTCCCTTTGGAAAGGTCGCGGATGTATTTTTTGGCATTCAGGATTTCTCCGTTGAAGAAATCGGTGAAGTTTTTAAGGAATTCGTCAACATTGGCTTTGCTTTGCCCTCTGAGTTCGCCCAGGAAATAGAAATATTCTTCCGGAGTCAAATAGCCAATCAGAAAAGTCTCGTCGATAAATGCTCCGACTTTGTTTTTCCAGTTTTCGGACTCGTTGACTTTTTCCTCGTCTATGGAAACAAATCCGGAACTTGGTTCTATCAAATCCAGAATCAGACTGAATAATGTAGTTTTCCCGGCGCCGTTGTTCCCAACTAAGCCAATGGTTTGACCTTTTGGAAATTCTAGATTTTCTATGGATAAGACTTTTTTGGTTTCGTAGACTTTGGAGAGGTTGTTTATTGTTATCATTTTGTTGAGATATTAGAATTGAGATATTAGAGGTTAGATTTTAACATTGAATTGCATGCAGCCCGGCTTGAGCGGAAATCCTTTTTATTATAGCGATTGTACAAATTTTCTACAGATTGCTTCACTTCGTTCGCAATGACAAAAAGATTGGGAGCGGAAGACGGAAATAGCTGCCCAAATCATTTTAATTTCCTTTGAAAGCTTTGATTGTTGAATATTTTTCTTTTTTATACAATTTAACGATGAAATCAAAGAATTTTTCCCTGAGGAGAAACCCAATTAATCCCAAAACAGCCAAACTTGCAACCGCAGCAGTTGTGCCAAAGAAATGTTTCGTAACACCGAAAACCGCCATTGGTAAAACCATCTGTGGAAGAATCAGCAAAATGTTCTTAAAACTGAAATTGTTCTTTTTTCCCATCGCCTTACTTCTGGAATTGAGGTCAACAGGATTTTTATTAAAAGCGCCCGACAACAAAACAATCTGAGAATTAACACCTATGTTATAAAGTCCGCCTGCTAAAAATGTGAAATATAAATCCCAACTTACAAATGCATATGCGACTGCCAAAACCATACTTACGCCAACTGCGCTTACAATCAGCCACCATTTTGCTTTCAGATATTCTTTGTAAGGGACATTCAAAGTCATCATCAATGGGTAATATGAACTGTCAAAAGACGGAACTCTCTGTCCAAACAAAAACAAGAATCCACCAGTTACAAAAAGTCCCATAAACAACTGCATATAAGCCGTTTTATAAGTGGGAGAGCTGAACAAAAGCAAACCGTAAAACAAGAAAAGAAAACTTCCCAAAGCGATAGATTTTGCTGCTTTGCTGCGTTTAATCATTCGGATATCGTTGTTGATGAAGGTTCCAAGAACACCATATTTGTTAAGGAATCGGATATTTTCTGTTTTCCCGACTTCTTGTTTCATTTCCAGACCTTTATCGAGGTAGAAATTGTCATAAATGAATTTTCTGCAGAAAGAATATAGAAAACCGAATATCATAATTGGCAATACAATCGTGTACCAATGACCATAAAACATCATAAAGAATTTCTCAGAAGCCGATGACAATGCAATAATATTATAATAATCCAATCCGGCAGCAAGGACCAAAAGCCCACCAATAATCCAAACGGCTAAATCTTTACCGTTCAGAAGAATATTGATCAAATTAATAGTAAAACTTAGAATGATTACTGCCAAAATCCAAGAAAAACTTCCTGCAACAGAATAGCCATTATATAGTAATATTCCTAAGAGCGGAAGGTAAACAAAAAGTCCACCCCAACTGAAAAACGACAGAAAAGTCTTGCTAATCATATAATTGACCAGCGTATTTTTCTTGATCTTCATCGTCAGAAATGGTTTGATATTCTGTGTTGGCATCTGTTGGAAAAAATATCTCAGAAACAGATCTGCCATCAGCCAATAAATAAGAAATTTACTAATAAATGGCAATGGGTCAATATGCAGTTTTTGTTTCGGGAAGTAAAATGCACCGAAAGCAACAAAAACAAATAATGCCAGAATGTACAAGACTCCCAAAAGCTGGAAAATCTTGACAATAATGTTGGCTGCCAAAGAACTGGACCTGAAAAAACTTTTGAATTCTAACCTGATAAACCGTTGTAACATAAGTTTATTTTTTTGTTAAATTTAATGAATTTTGAATTTGCTAATGTTTCTATCTATTAAGTTCGCTTTTTCACAGAAATGTTACAGAATATTTTCATTTACCAACAATTATTTTATTTAATTGTTGATGATTTGGGTATAACTAAAATTTTTAAAATTCTTAAAAATTCTATCTTTGTATAATGGCACAGAAGGAAACATTATCGAGTTTGATTCACGGTAATTTTGCAAAGGAACTCTCGATTTCGGATGGCAAAATGCCGCCAAATGCATTGGATTTTGAAAAAATTGTAATCGGAACTTTTCTAATCGATAGAAAAGGGCTCGACCATTCTATTGACTTATTGACACCAGAAGTTTTTTATGACCCAAGGCATCAGACTATTTTTGCATCGATTTTGAAGTTGTATGAGAATAATTCTCCTATTGATTTGATGACTGTGATTCAAGACCTTAAAAAAAATGAAAAACTGAATCTTGCCGGAGGTGATCATTATATTATCGACTTGACCATGGGGGTAAGTTCATCCGCTCACATCGAATATCACGTGCGTGTGATTCTGGAAAAGTTTATCCTTCGTTCTTTGATTAATGTTTCAGCAAACGTCATCGATAGTTCCTACAAAGAAACGACCGACGTTTTCGAATTGTTGGACAAAGCAGAGCAATCTTTTTTTGAAATTACAAATGGAACGATCAAAAAAGGATTCGACACTGCGAATTCGTTAGTAAAAGAGGCGATTGATAAAATTAAATCGCTAAAAGATAAAGAAGGGCTATCTGGAATTCCTTCCGGGTTTACAGCTTTAGATAAAGAAACCGGAGGTTGGCAAAACTCTGACCTTATCATCATAGCTGCAAGGCCCGCAATGGGAAAAACGGCGTTCATCCTTTCCATGGCGAGAAATATGTGTGTTGATCACAATATTCCAATGGCTTTGTTCTCCCTGGAGATGGCATCTGTACAGTTGATTACAAGGATGATTTCTTCGGAAACCGGAATTTCTTCTGAGAAATTAAGAAAAGGACAAATGTCTGATGAAGAGTGGCAAAGATTGTTTACAAACGTTTCTGCTCTGGAAAATGCACCTCTTTATATTGATGAAACGCCTTCGCTTTCGATATTCGATTTCCGCGCAAAATGCCGAAGATTGGTAATGCAACACGGCGTAAAAATCATTATGGTCGATTATCTCCAGCTAATGACCGCAAGTTCCGGAAAAGGAGGAGGAAACCGTGAACAAGAGATATCAATGATTTCCCGGTCTCTGAAAGCTATAGCAAAAGAACTGAATGTTCCTGTGATTGCCCTGTCTCAGTTATCCAGAAGTGTGGAGACCCGCCCTGGGAAACGACCGATGCTTTCTGATCTTAGGGAATCTGGAGCAATTGAGCAGGATGCGGATATTGTTTCTTTCATTTTCCGACCGGAATATTACAAAATCGCAGTTTGGGATAATGATGAAGATGGTGCAGAAACCAGTACGGAGAATCAAGCCGAAATCATCATCGCAAAACATAGAAATGGAGCAACTGCAGATGTACGTTTAGCTTTCCATAAAAATATAGGTAAGTTTGCTGATCTGGGAACTAATTACGATTACACACCGTCTAGCTTTGGACAGAAAGATGAACCTTCAGGATTTGACAAGATTAATATTACAATAGATCCGGGAGCAGCTTTTGGATTGCCTAATAACAATAACGTCTCGGGCTCAGCAATGAACAATGATGACGATGATGATATGCCATTTTAAATCTTTCCTATAGTTTGAAAATAGAAATTTTCACAGACGGCGCTTGTAGTGGAAATCCAGGACCAGGCGGTTATGGGATATTGATGCGTGTTCCTGAAAAAAAATATCAGAAAACCTATTCCAAAGGTTTCCGCAAAACGACCAACAATAGAATGGAGCTTATGGCGGTAATCGTAGCACTTGGGAATCTCAAAACTGCTGACAATGAGGTCCACATATATACCGACAGCAAGTACGTTGCCGATGCCATCAATCAAAAATGGATTTATGGCTGGATAAAACGGGGTTGGAAAAATGTGAAAAATCCGGATCTATGGCAGACATTTTATAAATTATACCAACTTCACAATCCGAAATTCCACTGGATCAAAGGTCATGCTGGTCATCCTGAAAATGAACTGTGTGACCAGCTGGCAGTAGCAGCTTCGAGATCTGATAAACTTGCCATTGATTCTTTTTTTGAGAATCAGAATGATGGCGGCATGTTTTAGGCATTCCAAAAATCTCTGTCCAGACTTCTGTATTGTATTGCTTCAGAAATATGTTCTCCTTGGATATCTTCCGAATTTTCCAAATCTGCGATTGTTCTTGCTACTTTTAGTATTCGATCATAAGCTCTTGCAGAAAGATTCAGTTTCAACATTGCGGCTTTGATCAATAATTGAGAATATTCATCTAATTCGCAATACTTTTCAATTTCTTTTGGTCCCATCTGCGCATTATAATTGACATCAGAATCTTTGTATCTTTTATTCTGAATATCTCTAGCGTTGTTTACTCTTTCTCTGATTTTTGCACTACTTTCGCCTTTCTTTTTCTCGGCCAGCTGTTCATATTCCACTTTTGAAACTTCTATATGAATATCAATCCGGTCAAGAAGAGGACCGGACAATTTGTTCATATATCTTTGCATCTCCATCATTGATGAGGTATTATTAGGATCATCTGGGAAATAACCGCTTGGACTAGGATTCATACTCGCAACCAGCATGAAACTTGCGGGATATTCGATGGTGAACTTAGCGCGGGAAATCGTGACAACTCTATCTTCCAAAGGCTGTCTCATTACTTCCAGAACCGTCCTTTTAAACTCCGGCATCTCATCCAGAAACAAGACACCATTATGAGCTAGAGATATCTCTCCAGGCTGAGGATAACTTCCACCTGTTAAATACAATGAATAATTCAAAAAAACAACAGCTAAATCAAAGAAATAGCACAAAAGCAAGTGCTAATAATAGCAGCCAAGTGACTCATTCACATAGCATTTTCACAAAAGAAGATGCAAATTTTGTTAAAAGAGTAAGAGAAATTACTGCAAAGAGCTCATCTTTAGCAGGGATAATTAATTCTAGTCGCTTAAAAAAACAAATCCAATTCGAATCATCATTGGAAAGAGATTTTATTTACTTACTCGAATATGACACTATGGTTAAAAATTATTTAGAACAACCTTTAGAAATAAGTTATTTTGATTTACGGGGTAAAAAACGAAAATACATCCCCGATTTCATAATTGAGTATTATGGCAACAAATCCTCCAAATTAATTGAAATTAAATATGAAAGTACTCTAAAGAGTAAAAAAGAAGAATTACAACTTAAATTCGATGCTGCAAAATTATTTTGTGATAAACACAATTTTGAATTTAGGATTATCACTGAATCATATATTCGTGATGAAAAAGGAATAGAATTATTAAATTATAAGTTCCTAGAACGCTATAAAAATTTTTTTGAAAATATAAATAAAGAAAAAAGTGCGTTCCCTGCTTTCAATAATGATGTTGCAATACTGATGAAAGCAATGAAAAATAATACTCCTTGCAGAGTTCAATATCTTATCGATCAAATTACAAATAACAAAGACAAACAAGCCGAATTAATTTTCTTAACTTGGTTTATGGTATCTAATAAGTTTTTTATGACCAACTTATCAGAAAAATTAACTTTAAATTCAATGATATGGCTACCTTAAAATTTGTCCCTGGGAATAAGGTATTTTATAATAATGAACCCGCAATAATTGTAAAGATTATAGACATTGATTTAATTACGATTCAAATGCTCAATTCTAATATCTTATATACTGTTGCTCCTAAAGAATTGCAAGTTGCTGAAAGTGAAAATAGAATTAATAATGCTCCTATAGATTTAATGTCTCAGCAAGAATGGGCTACAGCTGTTTTTCGATATGAAATTATTCAAAAAATTCTTGAAAATAAGTTGTCCACAGAAGAAATTAAAGAAATTGCTCAATTAAATAAAATTCATTATTCGACTATTTACAGATGGATTAAAAAATTTACTTCAACAGGACAAATTTCGTCTCTAAGTGGAAAGAAGAAAACAGGAGGAAAAAACAAAAGTCGTTTGAGTCTTGAAATTGATCAAATCATTACAGATTCTATTGTTAGCATTTACTTGGATTCTTCAAAAAAATCAATTACAAAATTGATTCGAAACATTATTTTGAAATGCAAAGAATTGGACTTAAAACCTCCCCATAAGAATACTATTAGAAATCGTGTAAAAAATATCTCCGATGAACAAGTATTAAAGGCAAGATATGGATATAAAGCTGCGAGAGATAAATTTGAACCTATTAAAGCTAGTTTTCCTGGAGCAAACTATCCTTTATCTGTTGTTCAAATCGATCACACTTGCGTTGATATTATATTAGTAGATGAACTTTACCGTAAGCCTTTTAGACGTCCATACCTTACTATTGCCATTGACGTATTTAGTAGAATGGTTGTTGGTTTTCATTTATCATTTGATCCTCCAGGAGAAATGGGAACAGGACTATGTATTGCAAATTCAATATTAAGTAAGGATTCTCTTCTTGAAAAATATGAAATTCAAGGAGATTGGCCTTGTTGGGGAACAATGACAACTATACATTTAGACAATGCTAAAGAGTTTAGAGGTAATATGCTGAAAAAAGCCTGTCAAAATTATGGTATAAATATAGAACACCGACCTATTGCAACTCCTCATTGGGGAGGTCATGTTGAAAGGTTATTAGGCACATTTTCAAAAGAGATTCATAATTTGGCAGGAACTACTTTTTCGAAAACAAGTGAAAGAGAAAATTACAATTCAATAGAAAAAGCTTCTCTTACCATAAGCGAATTTGAAAAATGGCTAACTATTTATATTGTTAATGTATATCATCAAAAATTACATTCTGGGATAATGATGTCTCCTCTTGAAAAATTTAAGAAAGGAATTTTTGGATTGGATGGAGAACATGGAACAGGGCTTCCTCCAAAGTTGTTAAATGAAAAGCGTATAAGATTAGATTTTATGCCTTTTTTTGAGAGAACAGTTCAAGAATATGGAGTACTTATTGATCATATTACGTATTATGATGATGTATTAAGAAAGTATATTCATTCCCGACAAGATACAAGTAAGTATAGCAGAAAACAAAAATATATCTTTAAAAGAGACCCAAGAGATATTAGTATTATATATTTCTATGATCCGGACATAAATGATTATTTTGAAATTCCTTACAGAGACACATCTAAACCTTCAATTTCAATATGGGAGTTTAATGAAGTAGTTACCAAGTTACAAAAAAACAATGCCCTTATTAATGAAGATTCTATTTTTGAAGCCTACAAAGAAATGGATGAAATTGAACTTAAAGCAATAAGAGAAACAAAAAAATTGAAACGTTTCTCCAGATTATCTGACAAAAGGAATGACAATGTACATCGCATTTTTATTAGCAGTAATAATGATGAGTGTACCGAAGAACTGATCGATATAAAAAAAATAATCCCTTTTGACGACATCGACGATGCAGCATTTACATCCTAAAACACAAGACCTAGTAAGTTCATCTACAAACGAACAACGAATTAATTTATTAAAAAAACCTAAGTGGATTGGATATACTTCTGCAAAAAAACTACATAAAAAGTTTGAAGAACTGAGAGATTACCCAACTAATCTAAGAATGCCCAATCTGCTTTTAGTTGGCGACTCAAACAATGGTAAGACGGCACTTTTAAATAAATTTGCAGAACAAAATACTTCATATATTAATGAGGAAACTCAAGAGCTATTTTTACCAGTCTTAATGGTTCAATCACCTCCCGAACCAGATGAGAAAAGATTTTACAATTCAATTCTAGAAAGTTTACATTCTCCATATAAAGCTTCTGAAAAAGCAGAGTTAAGACAACAAAGAGTCATCCACCTTCTTAGAAAACTTGAAGTCAAAGTTTTAATAATAGACGAGATACATCATATGTTAGCAGGTACTATGAGTAAGCAACGATCATTTCTAAATGTACTCAAATATTTATCAAACGAACTTAAAATCTCTATTATTTGTGCTGGTACTAGGGAAGCATTTAATGCAATTCATACTGATCCTCAATTAGCAAATAGATTTGAACCCAAGGTATTATCAAAATGGCAAAACGACGATGAATATCTAAGATTACTAGCAAGTTTTGAAAGAATTCTCCCTCTAAAAAAGCCTTCATTTCTCATTGAGAGCTCTATTGCTAAAACAATTCTTTCAAAAAGTGAAGGTTTACTAGGTGAAATATCAAGAATTCTTGAATTAGCTTCAATCTTAGCAATTGAATCAGGAGTTGAATATATTTCTAAAAATATTCTCGAAAATATAGAATATATTCCTCCTAGTGATAGAAAGAAAATGATCTTTAGATGAGAATGGACCAAAAATATATATTGCCTGGATATATTCCTCCTGAAAAAGATGAACTTTTATCTTGTTGGATATTTCGATTGGCAAGATCTCACAAAATGAAACCTTATTCTTTTACAAAATTTTGTTTCAACCAACCATCTCTTTGGAATCGAGATATTGATAAATATTATAATTCCAGTTTCATAAATTTATTAAGTAGTTTGTCTCCTCTGAGTATTAGTCAAATTAATAATCTACATCTTATTTCCTATAAGGATATAGTGTTTAATTCCATTACCAATCTGGCTTACACAGAGGGAATATTGAGTTTGGGAATTGTTCACAGGAACAGAAAAAATTATGGTTTACTAGCTTGCCCTCTTTGCTTAACAAAAAAAGAATATTATAAAAAAAGCTGGCGATTACTTAGCTCTGTTGTGTGTACTGATTGTAACTGCAATTTAATTGAAAAATGCCATAATTGTAAATCACCAATTGTTTTCCAGAGATTAGATATTGGTAAAAAAGATGTTTACAGTGAAGTACCAATTTATTTTTGTTGGAAATGCCATTTTGACCTACGTTCTCATTTTACCCTAGTTGATGAAAATTCTTTAGTTGTTCAGTATCAAAAATTCATAGATAGTACTATCAGCAATGGTTACAATAATATCACGCAATATTCTTTTCAATATTTTACTGTATTATTTTCTTTATTAAGAAAATCCCGTTCAAAATCAAAAAACTCACGAATCTTAGAAGCCTTTACCAAAGAATTCGGAATAAATAGCTCTGAATTTTGTACACATAGTTCTGAATTATCCATTGAACTTAGAGCAGAGATTTTACCTTTAATTTTCTTTTTACTTTCTGATTTAAATACGTTTTTTATTCCTTTTTGTAAAAAATATTCTATTCGCTTTAGTGATGTCAGAAGTGACAACACCACTCCCTTTTGGGTGTATGAGAGTTTTAGAATATAGTACTCATAATTCTATTTGTATAAATATTTTCAGCGGTTTTATAGGCTGCTTCTTTGATAGCATTATCTATTTCATCCTCTTTAATTCCTTTAGGAATATTTAGATGTTTAACTCCCTGTTTTATAATTATATCTTGTTGTCTATATTTTTCCTCACATACGTTCTTTATATATGTCCACAACACTTTTCCTTTTTCGATTTCATCTTTCTCAAAAATAAATTGATTACCTATACTGTTTAATTTTTCTGTAGATAACTTATTCAACTTTGACGCGTTAAAAACTCCAATTATTCCATTTTTAAATTCAATCAAATACATATATTTTGACAGATAACTAATTTCTACAATATAAAAATCAGTGAAAGAATAAGGTAAGGTCACTTTAAAATTTGAATCATTTTTTGTGAATTTATACTTTAAAGCTTGTGCTACTTCATTGAAATATTCAAGTTTACTTATTTTTACTAATATATTTTTAATATTTTCTCTAATTATTGTTGAATCATTATCAAACCTTTCAAGTTCTCGTGTGAGTTCTGTTATTTCTTTATCTGCATAATATTTCGCATTATAAGCTTGAAATTGTTTTTCTCTTTTTATCACTTCAACTTTAATGTTAAACGGATTACCATACTCATTCTCAATAGCAAAATCTACAGCAGGTTGATTATTAGTCGCATCTCCATTTAAAGTAAGTGATAATCCTTGTGTTTCAGGATGCAGAGGTCTATCTACATTTTTAGGAGTATGATTTTTACGATCATCAGTACTCGTTGTAGAATTCATAGGAAAAAGTTCGATTTTATCGACTGTGTAAGGTTTAGGTGCCTTTAATCTAAAACTATCGATTTGGTAAGCAAGTAGGTAGTTAGTTTTTTCATTATCCTTCTCCATGTAAAGAGGTTTACCTTTTATAGTCAATTCATAATTTATAAAATCTTCCCAATGAAAAGAAAGATAAGTACTTTTTTTACCTATTAAGGAATCTGAAAACGCCTTGTCAACATGAGTAGATATACTTCGTAAAAATTTAATACCTGCCAAGTTTTTCAAGAAAAAATATGGTGCTAATATAACCGCATCTGATTTCTGTATTTTTTGTGTATCATATTCGAGTAAACCTACAATATCACCATTTTCTTCACATTGTCGATACTTTATATTTTTAAAATTAAACCCTTCAATTAATTCACCGCAGAGCGCTTTCTTAATTAATATATCGCTGTTGAATAAAAAAAATTGTAGAATCGTATATGGTGAAATTAAAATTTGCCTATTTTCTCGACGATTATTACTGAATGCTTTAAAATAACTGAATCCTAATGGTATAATATCTTTAGCATTCTTCAGAAAAAACGGATTCCCATTTAGAGGGAACTCTTTATTTTTTGTTAAATAAAGATTCTTTGGAATCTTAATATTAAAAACATACCCCCCATTTGTTATTTCAATTCTTTTTTCTCTTACATTATATATATATCCTATTTTGAATTCTGATAAAAACGAAACCGGAAGAAGTTTTATTTGAAGATTACTAAACTCTATATCATCATAATAATCTGTAGAATCTTTCTTATTGTAAAAATAGAGCTCTATTTTTCTTTCTCCGCTTTCATAATGAATTTTGCCTATCCATATTAGAAACCAATATTTCCATTTGGCTTCTGGAAAATTAATTTGTATTTTTTTTTCTTTCATTCGCATCTTCTAATGTATATAAAATATCTCATTATTTCAATCGAAAACATTCTTGAATTATGACTATTGTTTTGTTAATTTTATATAATCATTAATATTATCTAAAATGGCGTTATCAAATTATAAATCGAGGTACGAAAGAACACCCATCTCTTGGGATACATGAGGTACATTTCAATCCCAGAAATGATTCTGTTCATTTCTGGACAGAAAATACTATTCAACTTTCAGATTACGAAAACAAGGAAGAATTAGAAAAAGTATTAGAAGTAATTTTAAATTCTATAAAAAAAAATCCAGTTTTAATAGAATCTGAACTATCATTGGGTAAGTAACAAAAAACGTTCATTTTATGGCACTGTATTGAAAATTGTTTTTTTAAATTGAAATTAGTATCACTTTCCGTATTATTTAATAGTTTTGTTTTTTAACCTTTTATAAAACTAAATTATGGTTGTTGGTTACGCTAGAGTTTCGACATCAGATCAAAACTTGAAAAATCAAACTGAATTGCTTACGGAAAATGGCTGCGAAAAAATATATTCCGATATTGCCAGCGGTGTAAGAGAAGACAGAAGTGGTCTTAATGAAATGTTATCTTATTTAAGGAATGGAGACATCGTTATAGTTTATAAAATTGATAGAATATTTCGCTCTCTAAAAAATATGATTGACTTAATTGAGAAGTTTAGTGAAAAAGGAATATTATTTAAAAGTCTAAGTGAACCCGCTTTCGACACAACCTCTGCAAATGGAAAATTTATCATTCAAATTTTTGGCGCTGTAGCAGAATTTGAAAGAAACTTAATTAGCGAAAGAACAAAAATAGGACTAGAGGGGGCGAGAAGGAGAAAAAAATTATTAGGAAGACCAAGCGGCGCTAGTAAAGAAAGCTTAGATAAATATCAATATGCCAAACACCTGTACGATAATAAGAACACTCCTATTGACAAAGCTTGCAAGCAAGCTGGTTTAAGTAAAAGTACATTCTATAGAATAGAAAACAAATCAAATCATAAAAAAAGCCCCTAAAATAGGAGCTTTTGAATTATATAATTTTAATTATAATATATTTAGATTGATTAATCTATATAACATTGCTGATGAGCTTACTCCAAATTTACGAGCCATCTGCGAAATCGTTGAATCATCGTGCAAATCACATTCTAAACCGGACATTTCTTTTCTAATAAAATTCTCAGGCATTAAAATGCTTGCAGCAAAGTAGTTCGCTTCCTTCTCTATTTTCTCATCCTTTGAAGTATATCCACCTGAATTTTTTCTAAAGAAGACTTTATCCATAAAGACTTTTGGTTCGTCATTATGTAGAACGAAATGACCAAGTTCATGAGCAATAGTAAATCGTCTACGTTCTTTCTTTAAAGAACTATTATAACCAATCGTAGCTCCGTTCTCATTTATATTCAACACACCTGATATATTTTCTTCAAAAGGATATTCTTTTAATTTAATATTTTCCGCTAATAGCAGCTTTTCCAGGTCAATTGGATATTTTTCAAATAAAAAGGAATTACTTTCAATATATGATTTGGTTCTATCAATAACTGATTTTGAAATCGACATATAAATTGTTAAATTGTTTGTAAAAAATCTCTCAAAGAACTATCACGTGATAAAATTGACTTATCTACATCCAAGCCAACTATCCTAATACTTTCAAAATTATTCTCAGGCAACTCTGGTAATAATTCTAAAGCACTTACATTCAGATATTGTGCAATTGAAAGCACAACGAAAATGCTGGGTTTTTGATTTCCTTTCTCAATATTAACTAAAGAAGGTCTAGATAATCCAAGATAATTTGCCAAATCTTCCTGTTTATAACCCTTCTTATTCCTAATAGAGGAAATGTTTTTACCTAACAGTGTGTAAAATTCATTATTTTCCATATTAAGTAGGGATTTCCGTACAAATGTACGTATTAAAGTGCAAAAGTATGATAAATTTTTACAACCACAAAATTTATTCCGTGAAAAATGTCATAAAAAAAACACATTTTTTAAAATTAAAAAAAACTTTAATTAAAATTTTTATAATTGAAAATCAAATAGTTAATTACAAATAGTTTGCCAAACTAACATTTTCATACAAAAAAAAGGTTGACATATTTGATTTTTGTCATATATTTGTATCCAATAAAAAGAAACAAAAAAACCAGGCAGTTAAAAGGCCCGGTTTGGTTTAATTGTCAGCGATCTAACAGCTCTTGCAAAGCCTCGATCCAAAGACATATTTGTAAGTGAGATTTCAAATATATAATTCTTTAGACATACATTCCAAACTTTTTAGCACTTTTAACATACGACACGTGTTGTCGCCTGCCTGTAATAACATATCAAAAACCCTGTAGAAACGGCAAAAACAGAATCAGTTATCGCGTCGAATTGTTTCAAAGAAACAATAGGTTATTAAATTATTACAAAATTATTAAAAATTGCTAAAATGCATACAGACAACACAAAACCGCCTCTTCTATTTAGAATCGATGGCAAAGATTTTTCCACAACAAACCAGTATATAACCGGAAAGGAACTTAAAGATTTGAATGCGATTCCGCATTCAACAGAATTATATTTATCAATTGATACACCTTATGAAGATGAGCTAATTGAAAATGAGACTAAAGTAAATCTAGCAAGACCAGATATTGAACAGTTCTATGTAAAAAAGAAATTGGAATATTCAATTAATGGAATAACTTTCATTTCATATAAGCAGTTTATCAAGGGTAGTGAGATTCGTAAAAACGGAGACATTCCTGAAACTCAAATTGTGTACTTAGATAATCCCGAAGGTTGGGAAGACGACTTGATTGAAGATGATGAATTCGTCGACCTTGCGAGAGAAGGAAAAGAAAAATTCATTTCTAAGTCTAAGGAAAAAACTTACATTATTATAAACGGCACCATTCATTATTGGGAAAAACAAACCATTTCCTTTATTGAAGTAATCAAGGCAGCAGGGCATAATCTGGAAACCCCAGATACAGCATATACCGTTGCATATGAAAATGGTGACTTCTCTCAACCAGAAGGAGTGCTTACAAAAGGTAAATCTGTCAAAGTTAAACACAAAATGATTTTCTATGTTACTGCAACAGTTAAGTCATAGCCCTGACATTCGTTCCTTGATTAATGATGGGTACGAATTGGAAATAAAAGGTGGATACATTAGTATCCACCATATTCCTTACGTTAATTTTAATAAAGAAATTAAATACGGAACTCTATTTTCTCCCTTCCAAATGATTCCGAGTACCAACACAGTCGCTAAGCCTAATGACCACGTGATGTACTTTGTTGGAGAAAAACCATGTTATGCAGACGGAACACCTATTAAAAGTATAGAACTTCAAGAAAGACAAGTGCTCTCTAATGATTTCATTGCGGATTTTTCATTTTCGAGTAGGCCTCAAACCCCATTTGAAAATTTCCATGAAAAATTCAAGAGTTATATTCGAATTATTTCGAACGAAGCAATTTCATTGGATGAAACAGGCACAGTCACTGCTCAGACATCTAAACCTATAGTCATAACTGAG
Organism: Chryseobacterium sp.; assembly: GCA_003248755.1. Taxonomy (GTDB): domain Bacteria; phylum Bacteroidota; class Bacteroidia; order Flavobacteriales; family Weeksellaceae; genus Epilithonimonas. The sequence continues at coordinate 107,547 of QFQW01000002.1, forward strand.
GCTGAAATACCTTTTAAATACTTCGACTCAAATTCTTCGAGAGCCAAAATCGATTTTTTAAATGAAAAATTTCTGGGGATGAAGATAGCAATTGTGGGACTTGGAGGTACCGGTAGTTACATCTTGGATTTAGTAAGTAAAACATGCGTATCTGAAATACACTTATACGACGATGATGTTTTTGAATCGCATAATGCATTTAGAACTCCTGGAGCAGCTGGTATTTCAGATTTGGATAATAGACAAAAAAAAGTAAATTATCTTTTTAATATTTATTCAAATATGCATTCTGGACTTATTCCTCATTCAGAAATAATTTCAGATTTAAATATATTTAAGCTTGAGGGTATGGATTTCGTATTTATCTGTATAGATAGAAACAATGTTAGAAATTTCATAACCGAATATCTTTTGTCGAAAGATGTCGACTTCATTGATGTTGGCCTCGGAATAGAGGTTATGGGTGAAAAACTTATTGGAGCTACAAGAATAAGCTATAAGCAACAAGTAGGTTCAGATAATATCGAGATGGAAGATAATCCATACAGCTCCAACATTCAAATTGCTGAATTAAACGCACTAAATGCAATACAAGCAGTCATTAAGTGGAAGCAACATTGCGGCTTCTACGACGGCTTAGAAAATCAGCAATCATCGCATTTTATCTTGTCAAATTCAAAAATTTTTCACGATGAAATTCCAGCATAAATTTTTGGATGAAATTCCGGGAGAACTTGAGAATGGTATTTTATACATATCCATATCATATAAAGTTACTCTTCATTTATGTGCTTGCGGATGTAAAAACAAAGTGGTAGCTCGTCTTTCACCAAAAGATTGGAAATTAATTTTTGACGGAGAAGGCGCATCGCTCTTTCCTTCAATTGGAAACTGGAATTTTAATTGTAAGTCTCATTACTGGATAAGAAATGGCTCTGTAATTAATATTCCTAACGGTCCATTGAAAAAGAAAAAAAGAAAAAAGTATTTTTTCTTTTTTTAGCACCAATATCACTGAAATCATTTTAAAATGATTTCAGTGATAT